>NZ_BORE01000017.1:0-125748 GCF_018333015.1 Bacillus sp. J14TS2
TTAGTTACCTATATTATAACATGTTACGAAGTGTTACGAAATAACTAAAGGGAAAATTTGACAAAAAAATAAAGCCCTATCAAGGCTTTTGTACATTTTTTAGGTTTTTAGGTGTCAAACTCCCGGGCTTGAGGAAAAAAAGAACATATTTATCAATAATTAATAATATACATACACTACTTTTTCATTGTATAATAGATCTTAACACCATTTTAAAAAAATAGGAGGTGGACCACCTTTCTCTGAAAGGTGAACCATTTGGACGTTGCCAGTTTACTCTTAATTGCTTTATTAATTGCTTTAACCGCCTTTTTTGTTGCCACGGAATTTGCGATTGTTAAAATTAGAAGTTCTCGGATTGACCAGCTAGTAGAAGAAGGGAAGCCTGGGGCAAAAGCTGCCAAGCATGTGACCACTCACATGGATGAATATTTGTCCGCCTGTCAATTAGGGATTACTGTTACAGCTCTTGGAATTGGTTGGTTGGGTGAGCCAGCCGTCAAAAGTTTACTTGATCCAGTTCTTGATAAGTTGCAAATTAATCCATCTTTTTCGACCATTATTTCGGTTGCAGTTTCATTTATATTTATTACGTATCTTCATGTCGTAGTAGGGGAGCTTGCACCAAAAACAATGGCCATTCAAAAAGCAGAGAATATTACCTTACTTGCTGCTAAACCGATTATCTGGTTTTACAAATTGATGTTTCCGTTCATTTGGTTACTGAATGGTTCTGCTCGGCTTATTATTAAAGCGTTTGGTATGCAGCCAGTGATGGAGCACGAAACTTCCCATACTGAAGAAGAGTTAAGAATTATCTTGTCAGATAGTTATAAAAGCGGGGAAATTAATCAATCAGAACTATTATACGTGAATAATATTTTTAAGTTTGATGACCGAAGTGCAAAAGAAATTATGGTTCCTAGAACCGAAATGATTTCTCTTTCGACCGATAATAGTTTCCAAGACTGGATGGACATCATAAAAACAGAGAAGCTGACACGTTATCCTATTTATGATGGAGATAAAGACAATATTGTAGGAATTGTCAATGTAAAAGATATTTTAATGGCCCAGATCAGCCACACTAAATCTAACTCAGAGATGAAATTGACTGCTTTTCTTAAGCCAGTGATTCTCATTATTGAAACGATTTCCATTCAGGAGTTATTTTTGAAAATGCAGCAAGAACGTATTCATATGGCTGTGTTAATGGATGAATATGGCGGTACATCAGGTCTTGTCACGATTGAGGATATTATCGAGGAAATCGTTGGAGATATCCGTGATGAATTTGATGCAGATGAGAAAGAGGAAATTACCAAAATTTCTGAAAACCAATATGTGCTAAGTGGAAAAGTCCTAGTGAATGAAGTAAATGATTTATTAGGCATCTCATTATCTGACGAAGAGGTAGATACGCTCGGAGGATGGATCTTATCACAGGATAGTGATGTGAAAATGGGAGATACCTTTTCACATGATCATTTTACCTTCACTGTAAAAGAAATGGATGGACATCAGGTCCGCTATATTTCCGCTAAAAGGGAAGAAGTCCTTTTACAAATGGTTGAAAATGAATAAATAAACGAAGAAAGCATGCTAAATAACCAATAGCATGCTTTCTTTGTGGTTTAGAAACACCCTAACAAGAAGATTTTTCATCCAGCTCCAGCGCCTAGCCCCGAGAGGCTCGCAGGATGCGAGTCCATCGGCGTTGCGACGTACAAGGATGTTACTAGTGCAGATGAAGCGACAGGACGTCACGTTTGAGTCTGCCGCCAGGACAGCGCGTTTTTAGCTGTTCATCCTTACTATGAAAGTTTGTACGTTGCTAGCGGGCGCTTGCGCTTTTCTTATTCCCCAAATACTTCGCGCCATTCATCCTTTTGTGCGAGCATTTCGCGGGCGAGTGCTTGTGCACCTTCTAGGCTGTGGCTTGCTGCCCAACCGCATTGCACCTCATTACAGGCAGGAACATCTGTCGCTGCGAGAACATCGTTTAGCGTTTGTTCAACAGCATCAAGGATTTCATCAAAATTGTCATGATTAATTACGGTTAGATAGAATCCTGTTTGGCATCCCATTGGGCTTAAATCGACTACACTATTATGGTGATTACGAATTAATTCTGCCATTAAGTGCTCAAGTGAATGAAGAGCAGGCATTTCCATATGCGCCTTGTTTGGCTGTTTTAAGCGAAGGTCATATTTATGAATAACATCCCCATTTGCGCCTTCTGTGACTCCTGCTAGGCGGATGTAAGGTGCCTTTACCTTTGTATGATCAAGATTAAAACTTTCGACATTCATTTTTTGAACCATAATCTAATTCACTCCTAAACAATTTATTATTTCTATTAATATCGTAACATATTTTATTTAAATTTGTTTTTTATCTATTTATCCTCAATCCATTTACTCTTTATTCTTGCTGTTTGTATGACGATGTCTTGGAAAGTTAAAGAGTATGGCTAAAATACCACAGATCCCAAGTGCCATCGGATAGAATGAGAATGGTATGATACTAACAGGTGAAATCGCAGCTAGTCCTGAAGCAACAAGCATTTGTCCGCCATAGGGAACAAGTCCTTGCCAGCAGCTTGCGAAAATATCCAATAGACTCGCTGATTTTCGCGGATCAATTTTATATTCATCTGCAATATTTTTAGCTAATGGACCGGTCATAATAATCGAAATCGTATTATTGGCTGTTGCGATATCTGCTACACTAACCAATCCGGCAATTCCGAATTCGGCACCCTTTTTTGTTTTCAACTTGCTGGTTACAAAGTTCAGCAGCCAATCAATCCCTCCATTATGTTGAATAATGCCTATCATACCACCAATAAGTACGGCTACAATAGCAATATCCTCCATACCTATAATTCCTTCTGAGACTGCTTTGATCAACCCCGTTGGTGTATAGGAACCATCGATTAAGCCGATGATTCCGGCAAAAAGCGTTCCTCCAAGCAGAACAACGACAACATTAATCCCTACTAATGCGGAAACCAACACAAGGATATAAGGAAGAATTTTAATGAAATTGAAAGGATATTCCCCAAGAGTCTGGATCTCATTTCCCATTGTTACAACCCAAAGAATGAGGGCTGTCACAATTGCTCCGGGTAAAATAATAAAAAAGTTTGTTTTGAACTTGTCGTTCATCTTTGTTTTTTGCGTACGCACTGCGGCAATCGTCGTATCTGAAATCATTGATAAATTGTCGCCAAACATGGCTCCGCCAATGACCGTCCCCATAGCTAAAGCCATTGATATTCCCGTTTGGTCAGCAATACCCATGCCAATTGGCGCTAAAGCAGCTACTGTGCCCATGGATGTCCCCATTGAAATGGAAATAAAGCAGCCGACAATAAATAATCCTACCATTAATAGATTACTAGGGATGAAGGATAGCCCCATATTCACGGTAGATTCAACCGCCCCCATCCCCTTAGCAGTTTCTGCAAATGCACCTGCTAATATAAAAATCACAACCATTAAAATAATATTGGGATGGCCAGCCCCTTTTGTAAAAATGTCTAATTTTTTTGTTAAGGTTTCCTTTCTGTTCATCGCTAATGCAACGGCTGCAGCAATAACAATCGCAACATTTAATGGCATATTCGAAAAGTCTCCGGAAATAATTCCATTCCCAATAAAAAGCAACACAAACACAAGCAATGGTAACAGTGCTAGAAGACTTCCTTTTTTCGTCTTCGTTGTCATAAATATCCCCCCTTAAACTTGATTAGTTCATTGTCATCCCGCCAGTAACGTTGATACCTTGTCCAGTCATGTAATCCGAGTATTCTGAAGCTAAAAAAACGACAACATTGGCAATATCTTTTGGCGATGCTGTTCTTCCTAATGGTACTTGAGAGTTGTCTTCTAAACGAATCGCTTCTCCATCTAGCCCTCGAAGTTCCCCGCCAATTACTCTTTCTGTCCTTTTCATATCCGTTTCTACGATCCCTGGACATACAGCATTCACATTAATTTGGTCTGGAGCCAATTCAATTGCAGCTACCTTTGTGATTCCCAATACTGCATGCTTCGAGGCTACGTAACTTCCCATCAAGCGATAGCCATTTTTTCCAGCTTGGGAGGAAATATTAATAATTTTCCCGCCTTCCCCTTGGGCCTTCATAACTTTGGCGGCCGCTTGCATGCATAAGTATACCCCTTTTGTGTTCACATCCATCGTCCGATCCCAATCTTGTTCTTTAATATTCACCATATAATCCATCGTGGAAATTCCTGCATTGTTGACTAGAATATCCAATCTCCCGAAGTGATTTGTTACTTTTTTTATCATCGCTTCTACTTCATCGCTTTTAGATACATTGGTTTGAACATAATATAGATGATCATTTGCGTCCTTTTCTGACATGGACATATCAGCAACCGCCACTTTTGCACCACAATCCAAAAATGCATCGGCAATTGCCTTTCCGATTCCATTTGCCCCACCTGTGACAATGGCTACTTTTCCCGTTAAATCCATCGAGTACATTGGTTGTCCTCCTTTGAGATGTCTTTTCACTTTTACCCAATAAAAAAACCTCTTCATTTGAATGAAAGAGGCTTTAAAAAAACATAGTAGACTTCCTCTTCTCATCTTCAAGTAAGTAACTACTGGAATTGGCACAGTACTTCTAAGAGTCCGCTGCCGAGGCTTCGTAGGGCCAGTCCCTCCACCTCTCTAGATAAGAAATAGCATACAATATGTAATTGACTATTAATAAGTTACCCTAAATAACTATGCAAGTCAACAGAGGCTGTTTTACGTATTGGCTAAATCCTTAAGAGCATGCTATAATGATTTTAATTACTACGTGTGTAGTTTTGCTCATTATACTACATTTGTAGTATTTAATAATAACTAAAGGATGAGATGAATATATGACTAGTCGAATGAGAAGAAACAAGCGACGAATGCTTCCTTATATAATAATAATATTTCTCTTGCTCATAGGGATTGGGGGATTTGGTTACTTTCAATTTATACATGCAGGTGATCGCGACCAAGTTCAAGAATTAGCGGATCATTTCCTGCAAATTTTAGAAGATAAAGAGTATGAGGATTTGGGTGATGTACTTGATAAGCAATCATACACAGCGCTAGACTATACTTTAGACGAAGTAAAAGATAAATATGAAAAGATTTTTAATGGCATCCCTATTCAAAACATCCGTGCTACTAAGGTAAACATAGATGAAATAAATCATAATGAACAAATGCTTTCATTCCAACTAAGTTTCACCACACCTCTAGGTAACATGGATAAATTGCATTATCAGGCAAAGCTTGTGAGAAAGGATGATGATTATTTTGTAGAATGGGATCCTTCTCTTATTTTTCCAGAAATGGAGGGAAAGGATAAGGTAGCCTTTCGTGTTTCCCGAGCGGAACGTGGTGAAATTCATGACCATGCTGGCAATAAACTGGCTGTTAATGAGGATTTTAAATGGGCAGGTGTCATTCCGAAAGACTTGGGTCAGGGGAAGGAAAAAGAAAGTAGTCTTGAAAATATAAGTAAACAATTTAATATTTCACTGAATGATTTGCATGAAACACTACAACAAGATTGGATAAAAGACGATTTATTCGTACCTCTTAAAATCATTGAATCTGATAAAGTAAAGCCATTGCCTGGGGTTGCCTACCAAGATACTAAGGTTCGTTATTACCCTTTAAAGGAGGCAGCAGCTAATTTAGTCGGTTATATTGGTAAGGTCACAGAGGAGGATTTAGAAAAAAATCCAAATTTATCTGAAGAAAATATGATTGGAAGAATGGGGTTAGAGCGAGCTTTTGATAAGGAATTACGGGGAAAAGATGGCGGGGAGCTTGTTATCGTTGATGAACAGGGAGAGAAGAAGCAAGAAATTCAAAAGGTAGAGAAGATGGATGGTGAAAATATTCAATTAACCATCGATGCCTATATTCAAGAGAAAGCCTATGAGCATTTGAAAGAGAAACCAGGAGCAACAGTTGTGATGAACCCCGAAGACGGTGGTCTCTATGCTTTGGTTAGTTCGCCGTCGTTTGATCCTAATAAAATGGTGCAAGGGATATCGCAGGATGATTACAATGAATATGCGAATGATGAGAGAAAACCATTTCTTTCTAGATTTGCAGTCGGTTATGCACCCGGGTCAACATTTAAGACGATCACAGCAGGCATTGGCCTTGATGCAAATGTGACACAAGTAGATAAGGTAAGAGAAATAAGTGGTTTAAATTGGCAAAAGGATAAAAGCTGGGGAGGTTATTCTGTGACCCGTGTTTCTGATGTAAGTGAGGTAAATATGAGGCAGGCCTTAATTTACTCTGATAATATCTATTTTGCCCAAGAAGCATTAGAGATAGGAGAAAAACGTTTCAGAAAGGGCTTAGACCAATTCATCTTTGGGGAAGAATTAGATTTACCCATTGCTATGAAGCCCGCGCAAATATCGAATCAAGATACATTTGATTCAGAAATCCTCTTAGCTGATACGGCATATGGACAAGGGGAATTATTGATGACTCCCATTCAGCAGGCTGTGATGTACTCTGCTTTTCGGAATGAGGGAAATATCATTTATCCGCAATTATTAGCAGATAAAAAAGAAAGAAAAACGAAAGCTGCACTCACAAGTAAATCAGTCAATGAAATAAAAGATAGCTTGGTTGAGGTAGTTGATGATCCAAATGGAACGGCCCATAGTCTGTATAACCCAGAGCATCATTTAGCTGCCAAAACGGGCACAGCTGAGTTAAAATTGAAACAAGGTGAACAAGGGAATGAAAACAGTTTTTTACTTGCTTTTGATACAAATGAGTATGATTTTTTAGTTCTTTCACTTGTAGAGAATTATACTTCCGGAAACTCTGCAACCCAGCTAAACCAAGCGTTTATAGAAGAATTATATGCCTATTTCTCAAAAATGGGCACATAACATATGCGCTGCTTGATTTGACCGCCTGCGTATTTATTTTATATAATAAATACTACACATGTAAGAGTAGGGGGTTTGAAGAATGAGTGAGATTCCGCCAATATCGGAAGCAGAATATGAAGTGATGAAAATTGTATGGAAGTATGAGCCGATCTCAACTCCCGAGGTTGTCGAGAAGGTTATGGGGAAAATTGACTGGAAACCAAATACCATTCATACGATGCTTGCACGTCTAGTAAAGAAAAAGGTATTGCAAACGAGAAAAGATGGAAGAGTGTTTGTTTACACATCACTTGTTCAACAGCATGAATATGTTGAACAAAAAAGTGAACTATTCCTTAAACAGTTTTTTAATGGTGCTCTAAATTCTATGGTGTTAAATTTTATTGAGAATGATCAACTGTCAGAAGAAGATATAGATGAATTAAAAGCGATATTATCTGAAAGGGAGAAGAAGAAAGGGGGAGAATAATGGATGCCTTTATACATCGTTTTATGCTAAGTACTTTGCTAGTTACTTTGCTGATTGTCACGATTCTTTTGCTTAAAAAGGGATTGAGCAAGCATCTTTCTATTAAAGTGCATTATAAAATTTGGTACTTTCTTTTCGTTCCCCTAATGACGCCCTTTTTTCCATGGGATTTTTTCAAACTTGGAGCAATCCCAACGCTTTTTACAAATATATTCACGCAAAATACAGCGAATTCCCTTAAGCAAAAAAGTATGACTGGGTCCACAATCTCTCAAGCGGAAAACAGTGATCTATTACGCGATTTTGCTATATCGGTGAATAGGTCAACTCCAGAATTTGTGTTCACTATGGGGTTAATCGTTTGGGTAATTGGCATAGTTGTCTTAGCTGGATGGATTATCTATTCACATGGCCAAATCCGCAAAATTAAAAAGTCGGCTTCACTTATAAGCAATCAAAAAATAAGCGATCTGTTAGAAGAGTGTAAGAAGATTGTCGGGGTCAGAAGAGAGATCACTTTGCAGGAGACTTCAATGATCAACTCCCCGATTACCTTTGGGATGATAAAGCCATCTATCCTTTTGCCTTTACATGCTCAAAGGGAATTTTCATTGAATGAATTAAAATATGTTTTTTTACATGAATTAAGCCATCAAAAAAACAAAGATGTGCTCGTTAATAATCTGATGTGGGCCTTGCAAATCTTGTATTGGTTTAATCCATTTGTTTGGTATGCTTTAAAACGGATAAGAATCGATCGTGAATTAGCTTGTGATGCATCTGTGCTAAGTCTGATAGATGAAGATAACTATATCGACTATGGGCATACAATTCTTCATTTTGCGAGAGGAAAACATGATCATGTGTATGAACAATTTGTTCCAGGAATAGGAGGAACGAAAAAGCAAATAAAACAAAGAATCCTTAGCATTGCGAAGCATACTGAGGATTCACAATTATTGAGACGGAAAAGTATAGCCATTTGCATAGCCTTAGGCATGTTTGTGCT
Source organism: Bacillus sp. J14TS2 (assembly GCF_018333015.1). Classification (NCBI taxonomy): domain Bacteria; kingdom Bacillati; phylum Bacillota; class Bacilli; order Caryophanales; family Bacillaceae; genus Bacillus; species Bacillus sp. J14TS2. Next base: position 8,432 of record NZ_BORE01000017.1, read on the forward strand.
ATGCCTGACACCCTTCACTAATGCTGTAGCCAGTTCTGATGTTTATGCATTCGATGAGGAAGAGGTTATATATGAAGATTTAGCTCGTTATTTTCAAGGATATAAAGGCAGTTTTGTTTTATATGATGCATCCGAAGATCAATATCATATTTATAATCGGAAGATGAGTGAACAAAGAGTTTCTCCTAACAGCACCTATAAAATCTACTCAGCCTTATTTGCCTTAGAGTCAAATGTGATAACACCTGACAACAATGTACAGACCTGGGATGGTGAAGTTCACCCTTATCCAGAATGGAATCAAAACCATAATTTGGATACAGCCATAGGAAGTTCAGTGAACTGGTATTTCCAGAATCTTGATCAGAAGGTAGGCAAAAAACAATTACAACATTATGTTGATAAAATAATGTACGGAAATGAGAATCTTTCCGGGCAGCTGGATCAATATTGGATGGAATCTTCATTAAAAATTTCTCCAATTGAACAAGTGGAATTATTAGTTGCGTTACAAGAAAACCGCTTCGGTTTCAGAGAAGAAAACATTCAGGCCGTTAAGCAAGCAATCTCAATTGAGAAGAAAGCACAGGGACAATTACATGGAAAAACAGGCACAGGTACGATTAATGGAATAGATGTGAATGGTTGGTTTATTGGCTATATCGAAAAGAATCATCATTTTTATTATTTTGCTGTTAATATTCAAAATGATGGGGCTAACGGTAGTAAAGCAGCTGAGATCGCCAATCACATTCTCCAGGATAAAAACATTTATTTGTATTAATGCTGTTTACGCCTAAACCAAAGAATCCCGGATTCTAATATAGAATCTCGGGTTTTTTGGTGTGCAGGAATTTATAAACTTCTGGCTTATAGGTAAATTGCAGTTTTACACTTTCTTAGGAGCCTTATTTTGATGACTTTTCTGCTTTTGGTTCCCTGGGTCTTCGCACAAGTCCCAGCCTTTTTTTCTCACTGGCCAATGCCTTATAAAGCGAGAACATCATCAGGATCATGATAATGGAGAATGGTAAGGCCGCAATAATTAAAGCGTTTTGTAATGCGTCCAAGCCACCACTATATAAGAGAATAGAGGCCATAGCTGCTGAAATAATTCCCCATGAAAGCTTAACAGTATTGGGGGGGGTAAGAGATCCATAAGTTGTCTGCATACCTAATACAAAGGTTGCAGAGTCTGCAGATGTGATAAAAAAGATCGCAACCAAAGCAATCCCGATAAGTGACAGGACGATAGAAAACGGCATTTCATGAAAGACGGCAAATAACACTTCTTCTGTTGCAAATTGGGTCAAATCAATTGTTCCAACTTGCTGAACATCAATCGCTGCTGTACCGAATACAGCAAACCAAATAAAGCTGACAATAGCTGGAGCTAAAAGAACTCCAATGACGAATTCGCGAATAGTACGTCCCTTAGAAACCCTGGCAATAAATATACCAACGAAAGGTGACCAAGAGATCCACCAAGCCCAATAAAAGATGGTCCAACCATCAATCCATTCTCGATGACTAGAATCCAAAGGGGCAACCCGAAAGCTCATTTGAATTAAATTTTGCAAATAAAGTCCGATCGTATCCGTAAACATATTCAAAATTAATAAGCTAGGGCCAAGGATAAAGACTAAAATAAGTAATAATACAGCTAAAACCATATTTGTGTTGCTTAGGTACTTGATTCCTTTACTTAATCCGGACCAAGCTGATATTAAGAATAAGACGGTAACAATAGCAATAATGACAAGCTGGACCGGAAAGGAAATGGGCACATTAAAAAGGTAAGAAAGTCCACCATTAATTTGAGCGGCTCCAAAGCCTAGCGTTGTGGAAACCCCAATGACCGTAGCTAGCACAGCGATGATATCAACCAATACGCCAATTCGGCCTTTTGCATATTTACCTAATATTGGCTCTAAAGTGGCACTAATTAAGCCGGGCCGGCCTTTCCGGAAATTGAAAAAGGCAAGGCTTAATCCAACAAATGCATATATCGCCCATGCATGAATTCCCCAATGAAAGAACGTATAACGCATCGATTCCTTTACTGCTTCGTCTGTACCGGGCTCAGCAGTGGCTGGGTTAATGGCAAAATGGGAAATAGGCTCTGCTGCCCCCCAAAAGACTAAACCAATTCCCATCCCTGCACTAAAGAGCATGGCAAACCAAGTGATTCGAGAAAACTCAGGTTTATCATCTTGTTTCCCTAATCGAATTGTTCCAACAGGACTAAAAATAAGAAAGACACAAAAGAGGACAATTACTGAAACTAAGATTAAATAATACCAACCAAAACTAGTTGTAATAAAATCCTTCACATTAGAGGTCATGGCTTCAAAACTATCTGGTGCCGCAACTCCAAAAATAACTGCAATAACTAAGAAAGCAGCAGATATCCAAAACACGTTCGAAATTTTATTCATGCCGTTTTCCTTTCTAATAACAAATTTTTTCATTTTTTCACCATACCAATGATTGTGACCTTTTTCAAATGACTTGTTTATAGAGTGTGTTCCCAACGGAAGATAAAATGAAACCCCAACCAGCGACTCCCTGTTGCAGGTCACTTTATCTTTCCTCGTTAAACGATAATTCATTCAGGTTGAATCCGAGAGATAATGATGCAAAAGATAGCTGGTTTACATGTATGGTTCGAAGACAAATTCGTTTACATGGGGTTCGCTCATTAATACAATGAATATTGTAAATATTTTTAAGGGAAAGAATTCAGAATTTGGGGCATACAGAAATATTGAGTGAAAATTATTAGTCCGCAGTTGATTCCTTTGTTTTATGGAGTAAGTGAGTGGATGGGCAAAATAATACATAGGGAGAGTGATCATTATGGGATTATTAACAAATCAAGTTGTCCTAGTGACAGGTGCAGGAACTGGTTTAGGAAGAGCAACAGCGATTCAAATGGCGGCCGAAGGAGCAGAAGTTGTATTAACCGGAAGACGTAAGGGAAAATTACAGGACGTAGCAGAGGTTATTGGGCAGGCAGGGGGCAGGTCGCTTGTATTTCCTGTGGATGTAACGAATCCAGAAGAGGTGAACACGCTGCGTGATCAATTAATCGATCAGGTGGATCGGGTAGATGTGTTAATCAATAACGTCGGCGGGACTGGGGGATTCAGTACAGTTCATGACATGATAGTTTCGTTATGGGATCACACGATTCGTCTCAACTTATCTAGCTCCTTCATTGTAACAAACGCATTTCTTCCGATAATGCGAAAACAACAGTATGGTCGGATCGTCACCATTACCTCCGCAATGGCTCATTATGAGTATGAAGGTTTAGGGGCTTATTCGGCTGCTAAAGCAGGTTTGGAAGGATTAATGCGCACAGTGGCGCTTGAAGAAAAGGAACATGGAATATTAGTGAACATGTTTGATCCAGGGAATTTGAAAACGGAGCAAAACCCTTATGGAGAAGGGGATCCCGCGACAGTTGTTGATGGAATTGTAAAACTGGCAGCTTTACCGGCAGATGGGGTCAATGGACAGGTTATCAAAGCAAGTGAATAAAATGAGGAATTTTATAATTTTCACACATGCAAGTGAGGAAGAAATATGATAATCTAATAATAAGTTCATAAATGGTTGGAGATGCAGAGAGACCGAGCAGCACTATTGTCTAGTTTTATAGTGTCTGTTTTGGGTCTCTTTTTTTGCATCTCCTTTTTTAGCACATTCGAAGGGGGAGAACTGTTATGAAGGAATTTTCAGGTTTAAATAGAAAAGCTGTTTTTCAAGATATGGAGCAAGCCGAATTTGATATGCTTGTGATAGGTGGAGGAATAACTGGTGCGGGAATTGCTTTAGATGCGGCTACAAGAGGTTTGAAAGTAGCGCTTGTAGAAATGAATGATTTTGCCTCTGGTACATCAAGCCGTTCCACGAAATTAGTGCATGGTGGGTTGCGTTATTTAAAGCAGTTTGAAATAAAAGAAGTGGCAGAGCTTGGAAAAGAACGGGCGATTGTTTATGAAAACGGTCCGCATGTCACGACACCAGAATGGATGCTACTTCCTTTTCATACAGGAGGGACTTTTGGGAAATTCACGACTTCTATCGGCTTGATGGTGTATGACTTTTTAGCTGGAGTGAAAAAGGCGGAAAGAAGAAAGATGCTTTCGGTTGATGAGACCTTAAAGAAGGTACCTTTTATTAAAAAAACTGGATTAAAGGGCAGTGGCTATTATGTCGAATATCGCACAGATGATGCCCGTCTCACGATTGAAGTCATGAAGGCAGCTGTGCAAAAAGGGGCAACAGTAATTAATTATGCGAAAGTAGATCAATTTGTTTATAATGACGAGGGCAAAGCGATTGGTGCCAAGGTGCAAGACAATCTCAGTGAGAAAAGAGTACTAGTAAAGGCGAGTAAACTAGTTAACGCGGCAGGTCCATGGGTAGATAAACTGCGTGATATAGACGGATCTAAAACGGAAAAGCATTTGCGTTTGTCCAAAGGGGTGCATGTTGTTTTTGATGAAGCAATTTTTCCATTACATCAAGCTGTCTATTTTGATACACCTGATGGGCGAATGGTATTTGCGATTCCGCGTAATGGGAAAACATATGTAGGAACCACAGACACCTTTTACGAAGGTGATCCTGCAGATATGCATGCGACCCAGGCAGATCGTGATTATCTGTTGAAGGCTATTCGTTATATGTTTTCTGACTTGGATATCGCAGATTCTCATATTGAATCTAGTTGGGCTGGCGTCAGGCCTTTAATTCACGAGGAAGGCAAAGCACCATCAGAAATATCTCGTAAAGATGAAATTTGGGAATCAAACAGTGGACTGATTACCATTGCTGGTGGAAAATTAACTGGATATCGAAAAATGGCAGAAACAGTGGTTAACTTAGTTGTAAGCAAACTAAATCAACCAGGAGACAAGAGCTTTCCAGCCTGTCAAACAAGGAACCTTCCCATTTCAGGAGGAGACATAGGGGGCTCCGCCCATTTAGAAGCTTTTATTCAAGAAAAAGGTAAAAAAGCAGAAAGTTATGGATTGACACAGGAAGAAGGGCGTAAACTGGCGAAGTTATATGGTACAAATGTAGATACTGTGTTTGACTATTTGCCAGAGCAACAAGGGGAATTACCTGTTATTATGCAGGCACAACTTTTATACGCAATTCATCATGAGATGGCGGTTCAACCAGTAGACTTCTTTATCCGAAGAACAGGCGAGCTATTATTTGACGTTGAGCTGGTCCAGCAGTGGAAAGATGCTGTGATCAAGGAAATGGCCTCCCTGTTTCATTGGACTGAAGGGGAATGCAAGAGAGCAGCGGAGGTATTAGAGCATGAATTGAAACAGGCGACTCGTGGAGCTGGTAGAGTAAGCGTCTAGAGGGAGAAATTCTCATCCTTCAATAAAGTTTTTTCATATCAATTGAAAGGAAGGGATACGATCGTGGCTTTCCATGAACAGAAAATTTTGCCTGCATTAAGAGATTTACGGAATTTCGAACGACTTTTAGATAGTCAATATGAATATTTTGTTTTACTCGAAGTACGGATTAGTAATCTCCGAAAAATTATCCATGTGGCCAAAAAACATGGGAAAAAGGTTCTGGTTCATGCTGATTTGATTCAAGGCTTGAATACAGATGATTATGCAGCTGAATATATTTGTAATGATTTAAAACCAGCTGGGATCATCTCTACAAGATCCAATATGATTCTAAAAGCGAAAGCGAAGGGCATTTTAGCGATCCAAAGAACCTTTCTATTGGATACAATTGCTTTGAAAAAGAGTTATCAGTTGATTGAACGCACACAACCCGATTATATTGAAGTTTTACCGGGAGTGGTGTCAGAATTGATTCATGAAATCCAAGCCCACACGGGTTGTAAGATTATTTCGGGTGGCTTAATCCGTACAGAAGAGCAAGTGCAAGCCGCTTTAGAGGCCGGAGCAGAAGCCGTGACAACGTCCCGAATGGAATTGTGGAAGGCCTTTGAAAAAATCTAATCCATCAAGGATAATCAATAATGAAAAGGAGTGGTGAGGTGGAGCGTTATATTTTAGCCTTGGATCAAGGAACAACTAGTACGAGAGCGATTTTATTTAATAAAAAGGGAGAAATTTTTCATAAATCCCAAGTCGAGTTTAATCAATATTTCCCACATTCGGGCTGGGTTGAGCATAACGCTAATGAAATATGGAGTTCGGTGCTCGCTGTAATGGCAAGCGTAATGGTGGATAAGAATATTCAGCCAAAGCAAATTGCAGGAATTGGTATTACGAATCAGCGTGAAACAACCGTGGTATGGGATCGACATACAGGCAAGCCGATATACAATGCAATTGTATGGCAATCGCGGCAAACGGCCCCAATATGTGAGGAACTAAAGCAGCAAGGGTTAGAGGATGTTTTTAGAAGGAAAACAGGCTTATTACTAGATCCTTATTTTTCTGGAACAAAGCTGAAATGGATTTTGGATCATGTTGAAGGGGCTAGAGAGAAAGCGGAAAATGGCGATCTTTTATTTGGGACGATTGATACATGGCTTGTGTGGAAGCTATCTGGTGGGAAAGCCCACGTAACAGACTATTCGAATGCGTCCAGAACACTGATGTTCAATATCCATGAACTGCAATGGGATGAAGAATTACTTGAAATTTTAAATGTGCCAGCTACAATGCTTCCGGAAGTACGTCCTTCTTCTGAAGTCTATGCACACACTGTTGATTATCATTTCTTTGGCCGCTCTGTGCCAATTGCTGGGATGGCCGGAGATCAACAGGCTGCATTATTTGGCCAAACTTGTTTCGAAAGTGGTATGGGCAAAAACACATATGGAACAGGGTGTTTTATGCTTTTACATACAGGCGAACAGGCAGTTGAATCTAAACACGGTTTATTGACAACGATTGCATGGGGGATCGATGGAAAGATCGAATATGCCTTGGAAGGAAGTATTTTTGTTGCTGGATCTGCGATTCAATGGCTGCGTGATGGATTAAGAATGTTTCGGGATGCAGATGAAAGTGAGAAATACGCCCAAAAAGTATCATCATCTGAGGGGGTGTATGTCGTACCGGCCTTTGTTGGACTTGGAACACCTTATTGGGATAGTGATGTGAAGGGGGCAGTGTTTGGCCTTACCCGAGGAACTTCGAAAGAACATTTCATTCGTGCGACATTGGAATCTCTAGCTTATCAGACAAAAGATGTGTTAGAAGCCATGGAGGCCGATTCAGGAATTCCTTTGAAAACATTGCGTGTCGATGGGGGAGCTGTCAAAAATAATTTTCTGATGCAGTTCCAAAGTGATCTACTTGATGTATCAGTGGAACGCCCAAAGATCGAAGAAACAACAGCCCTGGGAGCGGCTTATTTAGCTGGACTTGCGATTGGATTTTGGGAGAATAAAGATGAAATCAAGCATTTCTGGGAGGTAGACCAAACCTTCGAAGCCAATATGGAAGAAAAAGAAAGAGTATCCCTATACGATGGATGGAAGAAAGCCATTGAGGCAACGATGGTGTTTAAATAAGCTTAAAAGATACTGGGTATAACTTTATATTACCTTAGCGGAGGAAATATCCGTAGAATCCTGCGGGAAGTGAGAGCTTGGCGAAGCCTAAGAAGGCTTGCCACTCGCCCGCGGAAAGCAAAGAATATTTCCGGAGCGGGGGTATATGTACCCAGTTTCGCTTTTCGGGTGTTTTTGCCCATCCCCCGAAAAGGTGAAGGTCTTCCTCCACCTCGCGGAGACAAAGGTAAAAAAACGTTGTCCGGCCTTAAAGTAGCCGAGTTATAATACAAAATTGGCCTTGGACTTGATCGAATAAGCCATATCGTCTTGTGTATCCACCCAACTGGTAAATGCCGACAAAGAGCTGATATGGTTATTGATGGTTGAGGGATGAAAACCGGTATCCTCAAGAAAAGACTGCCAAGCGATCACGTCCCGTTTTAGACAAGCCGAAATGCGTTCATGACCGTAGGCCTGTTTAAAAAATGTAAGGAATCGATTAAAGTGCAAAATAGCTTTTTTCATCACTTCATCAGAACGAATGCCTTAAAACAGCCAATTGGATATATTGATCCATCCAGTCTGCTAAACTATCGGATAAGCCTGTCAACAACGATGTTTTCGGATCTAGTTTCTTTGGTGAAGTGACCTGTTTGAGATAATGGATGTTTTCCATAGTGGTTTTCCCTCTGATTTGTTCGATTCACTTCACAGAAGGGGCATTCTGTGAAGTGTAATAATTTCAAACATATTCCTGAATTTCCTTATCGTAGAGAAGTATATTCTCCGTATTGATAACAAAGCTTATTGCCCTCCACTGATATTACCCTTTAGTTCACGTCTATACACGTATGGTATTAGTAATACACCAAGTAATCCTATAAGTATTAACAATACGTATTGTAACGGACTCAAGTACGTATTAAATCCATGAAGAAGTGGATTTAGCCATTCAAATATATAGGAAAATGGCCAGAAGCTAGAAAATCCACGTGCTATTGGCGGTAGCATAGATACACCTGCGAACCCTCCTGCAGCAAAAAACGTTCCGAAAAATGTAATGATAATAATCGGTTGGAGAATATGAAATCGTTTCAAGAAGTGCGCTACAATCATACCCAGAGTAGCACACATGATTATTACCGGTATCATAATCAAATAAACCTGTAATAGATGCTGCGGATTCAATTGATAGGCAAAGATTCCTAACAATAAGCTTGGTAATGAAGCCAGTATGGCAACCGTTCCGGACGCAAGCGTAATGCCATACCCTGCTGCATGTATGCCTACAGGCGTTAGCAAAATTTCCTTTCGTGTTCTGTTTTCTCGGTCAAAACTAAATAAATTGGCTGCAACAATCGTTGCACTCAACATAAGCGACAACAAAAATGCACTGCCTGCGAAAAAAGCAGAACGCGGTACAGCATAAGATTTCTCAGTTAATAGATTGGTCTCTATTTGTAAATCGCCACGATCATCCATTTCTTTTAGCAATCCATGTTCCAATCTAAAGTTAACGTTTTTCATCATATCTGTATTAATATTGTAGGTATCTGTGTAAACTTTGTTCGTATTTTGAAAATCCTCCGGTATTGTAACAGTCATGTGAAGCCGTCCTTCTTCGACGGCATTTTTTGCTTTATCAGGGTTTGTTTCTATCACGTTGAAATAAGGTGCTAATTCGGAATGAACACTTTCAAGACTATTTATAAGCTCATGAGAAGCACCTGTATTCGATTTATCAATTAAACCAATTGACCAGCTATCACTCCCACCCATGATAGTCGATACCAAAATTAAAACGACAATGGGCAATATAAACGGTGTCACAAGCAACTGTTTTTGCCGCCTTAATATTTTTAAGTTTCTTTTATATACTGCAACCATGGCATAAATCCACGCCTTCATTCCCATTTTCATTCCTCCTTCAATTTTATTGTCCACCAGAAAGGCGTAACCCTTTACGCAACGTGTAAATGGATGCCGTACCAAACACCAAAATAAGACCTGCCGTCATGACCAAACTCATCATATTAAACGAACTACTACCCGTAATAATTAATAAACGAAGCTGGTTCGTGATATCGGTCACCGGAATATACGTTGCGACCTTCCACAAAGGTTCAACGAAACCTCCATAAGCAAATCCTCGAATAGAAGATTCGATACCAGAAATTAAATAGATTGATATCCCAATAAGGGCGGAAAGTGTGACAATCGGTAATGTTTTTTTAATTGTTGATGCTGCTAAAGCACCGATAGAAGCACCAAGCAAAAATAAAATAAATAACCAAAAGACAAACGTCATACTCATACGGGTTAGTGGAAAATCAAGGACGAAGTATAAAACGACCATAACTAACAGTGTAGATACAAATGTCTGGATAAATGATGTGATCCACTTACCTAAAATCAAGGATGAAAAACTTGTAGGTGTCAAAATTAATTCCTTGGCTGTTCGATCTTCCCACTCTCTAGCCAATAACATTCCTGTATTAATCATGGCAGCATATAAAACGGCAAACACCAATAATCCAATACCTGTGTACCATTTAAAAGAAACATCTTGCTCAAATTTTGAAAAAACCTTATCCACCGCAATGTTTTGGTCTGGAGCAAGCTTTTCCTGGAAAAGGTATACTGCGTGCGACAAACGAAGTTGTAAGTTCTTAGTCGTATCTGCGTTCATGTTGTGAACGCTGAGAGTTACCTTTGGAACCTCACCATTTTCGATGCTTTCATCAAAAGTTGACGGAATTTCTATGAGCCCTGCAATCTTTCCGGATTTGTATTGCTTGGATGCTTTTTCGGGATCAGTCGTAAGTATTTCAAAATAAGAACCATCAACTGACTTCATTTCCTTCATCATATCAACAAACTGGTCGCTATATATGCCTTCAGACCCTTTAGAAATGGCAACTGGATTTGTAAAAGAGAGTTGTGTAACGAGCGAATACAAGAAAATAAACACAACTGGCACAAGAATGCTTAAGATAAGCATAGCTGGATTACGGGCAGAAATTTTCAAGTCCTTTTCAACAATCGAACGTACAGCTGTCAACATGTCAATCACCCCCTAATTTCTTAACTGTCTTCCTGTGAAGTGCAAAAATACGTCATTCAAAGTTGGCTCCCGCATTTCAAAGCTCCCCATCACATCAGCAAGTGGCTCAACTTTTTTCATAATGTCAAAATAGGAATTTTTGTCAGGTATGGAAACCTGAACAGTCGTTTGATCTGCCTTCGTTTCATAATGAGAATGCAAATAATCATATGCTGTTTGCGCTGATTGTCCCGAATTAAATTGAAATATCAACAGATTTTGGTGAATCTCTTCCTTAAGTGACTGTGGTGTTCCGCGTACAACCTCTTCTCCATGGTCAATAATCATAATCTCGTCAGCAAGATATTCTGCTTCTTCCATGTTGTTCGTTGTCAAGAGTACCGTTTTTCCTTCAGAAGCAAATTCACGTATATGGTTCCAGATTGAGTTTCTAGATTGCACATCAACCCCTAATGTCGGTTCATCAAGCAGGATAATTTCAGGTTCTGTTATTAAGGCACGTGCAAGGGATAAACGCCGCTGCATACCACCAGAGTACGTTCCAACTCGATCATGTTGCCGTTTTGTCAACCCTACAAGATTTAATACCTTATCTGAATAATCATGCCACTTGTCTTTTTCCAGTCCATAGTACCCCGCATGGAATAGCAAGTTTTCCCTAGCAGAAAGATCATTATAAAGAGCTGTTTCTTGCGGTACCACCGAAATTAAACGTCTAACTTTTTTCATATCTTTTATTGGGTCAAGTCCAAGAACTTTAACATTTCCTGCAGTTGGTCGATTTAATCCATTAATTAAATTGATCGTTGTGGTTTTGCCGGAACCATTTGGTCCTAATAAGCAAAACACTTTTCCTTTGTTGATGTGAAGGTCTAAATCTTTCAATGCATAAAACGGGCCTCCCTTATTCTTGTAAGCCTGCTCCAATTTTTTCGTTTCAATAGCAACCATACATAAAACCTCCTTTTTATTAAGTACTTACTTAGTTTTATTTCAGGGCATTTCAATCTGGAAATTCCTTAGCGTAGGATTTTATCAAAATGTTGGCGATACCTCTAATTCGTATCAGGTTACTTTTCGTTTTATTATTTAAGAAAAGATTTTTCCTAATCAAGAAGGCAATAGCAGTAACTGCAAGAAATACTGCCACCATAATGAAGAGAAACCTAATTGATGATGCCAAGGAGGAGCCGCCGAATAAGATTTTGTAAATTTCATCAGCGTAATACGTCCCCGGTAACCAATTTCCTAGCACTTGATAAAATTCAGGAATCAGTTTTCCCTGAAAGACAATTTGGCTAGAGATAATTTGAATAAGCATAAACAAACCAGCAATTCCGGCCCCTATAATATCTAGGAAATGGATAAACATTTGAGCAAATAAAACGCTTTGGGATTCCTTCGTTTTAAAAGGAAGATTCTCCGAAATTTTGTCGGTAATCTTTTCTCCTACTTCATCGTCTGAATTAACAACAGAGATTGATAATTGCTCAATGTAATCTTTGATTCCCTAGATAGAATCAAAAAAGGTATAGCAACTAAAATCCAAATTTTTTTATTCTTGATTAAATCTGCCATACTTATCTTCCTCCCTTATAATTAAGTAACTATCTATTGCTTAAGCAACAAGTTGTTGTATAATTAGTGTAAAACCCATGTTTAAAAAATACAATCGATGGATTTAGGGAAAATGTAGTTTAAGCAACGTTAATAATAGTAATGTTAATTTTTTTCGGGAAAAGCTACAAAGATTTAGGAGATGTTCTGAATGGCTAATAGTGTGGATCTACGTATTAAAAAAACACGTCGATTTTTACGTAATGCTTTGATTGAATTAATAAATGAAAAAGGCTTTGATAGTATCACAATTGGAGATCTGGCGGAGCGAGCAGAAATAAATCGAGTTACATTTTACAAACACTACAAAGACAAATTAGACTTATTGGATCAAAATATAGAGGAAATAACAAGTTCTTTTGTGGAGGTTGTAGCACCAAATAATCGAGAGGATCTAATAACGGAAGGAAAAGAATCAAGTCCCATTTTTTTAAGGTTATTTGAATACATCTCAAATAACGCCACCTTTTTTCAGGTTATGCTTGGCAAAAACGGAATATCATCATTCCGAAATCGACTACTCAAAATAATACAGCAGTTTATGAGTGAAAAGCTGGAAATCATTCATCCAAACCCACACGAACTCGGTGTCCCTAAAGAGATTTTCATACATTATATTTCTTCAGCCCACTTAGGTGTTATTATATATTGGCTGGAAACCGATTTAATATATTCACCAGCCTATATGGCAAAGCAACTCTCTTATTTAACGGTTGAAGGCCCGATATCCGCGATCGGTTTAGCTGGGCATTCTAAAGAGGAAAGAACATAATTTAATTCCATACGTCCTTTCCTCTCCATTAAATAAAGGTGTTTCAGAGACGTAACTTCTGGGAACAGTTCTGTTCATAATGGAATAAAAACCATTAAATTGGATGGTTCAGCACAATTTTTCCGAGTATTCGGAAATCCACCTTTTTGGGGGGCTGGGCAAAAACACTCTTTTTCTCCCAGCCTCTTTTTTGGAAAAACTCGAAAAAACTACAACATTCTAGCTTGTGGAGGAGTTCGAGTATTTTCTTTGAAAATACTTTGTTCAGTATTGCACAAACTTGATTAATCGTATATATTAAAGGTAAGGGGGATCCCCAGAAAAATGGAGGTGGAAAATGATGAAATTAAAAGACAAAGTAGCTATCGTGACAGGTGCTGGATCAGGGATGGGAAAGTCAATCGCACTTTTATATGCAAAAGAAGGAGCAAAAGTGGTTGCGAGTGATATAAACCCAGAAACGACGCAAGCCGTTGTGAAAGAGATAGAGGAAGCCGGAGGACAAGCCCACGCTGTTGTGGCGAATGTTGCGAAAGAGGAAGACATTCAAAACTTGGTGGATACGGCTGTAAAGGAATATGGGACAGTAGACATTTTGGTGAATAATGCAGGGATTATGGACAATTTCGTCCCAGCCGCCAACGTGACAGATGAATTATGGGAACGTGTCATGGCCATTAATACAACAGGTGTCATGCGAGCAACCCGCAAAGTCTTACCTATTTTTCAAGAAAAGAAAAGTGGCGTCATTATCAACAATGCCTCGATTGGAGGACTATATGGATCGAGAGCTGGTGCGGCATATACCGCTTCAAAACATGCTGCCATTGGGTTAACGAAAAATGTAGCATTTCAATATGCAGAATACGGTATTCGTTGTAATGCCATTGCTCCTGGTGGGGTCGAAACAAATATAGGCTCAACGATTGATAACCCGGATGCATTTGGCATGAAAAAAGCAATGAGTGGAGCAGAGTTCAATCCGAAAAACGGAAATCCGGAGGAAATTGCTACAATTGCTCTCTTCCTTGGATCAGATGACTCTAATTTTGTGAACGGTGTAGTCATTACTGCAGATGGTGGCTGGACAGCTTATTAAAAACAAGAAGGTTTGGATGAAGGACAATGAGCTTTAAAAGGTGCCTAAAACAAAAAGCGTGATTTGTTGATGATTGATCTCATCACGATACACGCTTTTTGTTTTCACTCAAAATTGATAGCAGTGACGCCATTCAATTTGTAAAGTAGTTGGGTGAGTTGATTGTCTTCTAGTGGATTTTTTGATTGTATGTGTAACTCTAAGATATATTTAGTGGTATGATCGACATTTTCCATTTTGACACGATAATCTTTAATCGCAAACTTGTGAAGAGTAAGATTTTCGATCACCATTTTGATACTATCTGTTGAGAGACACTCGACTGTTAGCTGATATGCTTTAGGAATGGCAAATTTAAAAATGCGATTCAACAATTCTAATCCAACAAGAATTAAAATGGTTCCGAAGATACTTAATTCATACATGCCAGCTCCAATTGCCATGCCAATACCAGCTGTTGCCCAAATACCAGCAGCTGTCGTCAGTCCATAAATGGAACGACGTTGGACAAGAATCATGCCAGCTCCTAAAAAGCCAACTCCACTTACAATTTGAGCGGCAACACGACTGGGATCAAGGCCGATTCCTTCTTCTTGCAAAATATCATTAAATCCGTATTTCGAAATAATCATCATGACAGCGCTTCCTAAGGCGACTAAAAAATGAGTTCGCAATCCAGCTTCTTTAAATCTTTTTTCCCTCTCTAGTCCAACAACCGCACCCAGCACTCCAGCTACTAACACACGAATAAAAATTTCATAATTTCCAAGGGTCATTGTTTTCCCTCCTGATGTTTACATTTTAAGAGGATATTCAAAAAGTCCGGTAAAAATGACACTGCGAGATAATTGATCTTCAACTAAGTACCGACACGTCCTGTGCAAGTCCGCCTTGGACATTCGACGTACGATGTATTAATGTCGGACGTTCGCGATTAACGTCAGCGCTTTTAGCAGACTTGGTCCTTTTTATCCTCTTTTTTGAACATGCACTTAAAATAGATCTCCTGAAAAATGATTGAAAAAGAGAATAAAACAATCATAGCAAAATGACTATTGCGTGAAAAGGGCAGATATCTAATTCGTTAAAAAATATTTCGTGTCCCTACATATTAGAGATTTGAAATGTGAATAAATTTTAGCGAATTCTGGAGCGTGCCATGCACCAACAGAGGAGCACCATTGACTTACTTTAAGATAGTGAAAACTAATAAATTAAGGCTTTTCTTATAGAAACTTTTAGGGAAGACTGCTAAGATTTAGTTGAAAGGTATAATCATATTAAAGGCGAATGGGGGAAGTAAGTTGATTAGAGCACTTGCCCACAGAGGGTATCCGGGCAAATATCCAGAGAACACATTAACGGCGTATCGGGCGGCTTATGAATTGGGATTTAGTCATATTGAGATTGATGTTCAGCTTAGTAAAGATGGAGTGCCTATTTTAATGCACGATATAACAGTGAATCGGATGACGGACGCCAACGGATTTGTGAAGGATTTTACATTTGATGAGCTTCGAAAGTTAAAGGTCGGAGGAACAGAAACCATCCCGACTTTAAAGGAAGCGCTTCAATTTACAAAAGGAAAAATGAAGGTTGCTGTAGAGTTAAAGCAGCATGGGTATCTCTATCCGGAACTAGAGGAAAAGACGCTTAGCGTGATTGAAGAAACAGGGATGATGGATTCGATATATGTTAATTCTTTTGATCACTATTCTATTAGAAAAATGAGAGAATTATCAGCGGACATTGAATTAGGTGTGATCCAACATGGTGCTACCCCTGGATTATTTGATTTTTTAACAGAAATCAAGGCATCCTCCCTTGCTGTTCGAATTGAATATCTAACAGATGAATTTGTTGAGGAATGTGAAGCGGCAGGATTGCAAATTGTTGTCTGGCCGGTGGACAAGCAATGGCAATTCGATATTTTTCGACGTTATCCTAATATTTTATGTACGACTAATAAGTTAGAAGACTTCAAGAGGATGTATGAGGAAGCGCAATTTTAGAGTAATAAAGCGAGACTGTTGGTTGTATCGGGGATAATAAGAAGAACCAGTATACGTGAGGGTATACTGGTTTTTTCGATTTATTGTTGTTCTTTAAAAATATTTTTGACATGGTCAATCGCACCTGCTGAACCGCCTTCTTGGACCATTAGTGCAATAATCAGGTCAGGTTTTTCAGGATTATAGGCAACAAACCAGCCATTTTCTTTTCCTTCGACACCTTGTTCTGCTTTTTCGTATTCAGCTGTACCTGTTTTTCCTGCAAGGGGATAACCTTCAATTTTTGCTCCACGTGCTGTTCCATTCGAATCGTCTACAACCTTGCGAAGTGAAGCTGTTAATTGTTTGGCTTGATCTTCTGTTAGAAGATCTTTCTTCCAAATCTCACCCTTTTTTTCCTTGGTCTCTAATATCGGTTTTACCATATTTCCTTTATTCGTAAAAGTAGAATACATGGTAGCCAAATGAAGAACAGTTAATTCAATTTGTCCTTGACCATAGCTTGAATCAGCTAGTGCAATATCGGTTCCAATCTCCCCATAGGTGGATTGATGCATTGGATATAAGTAAGGCATGTCTTCAGCAAAGCCAAAATTCTTAAGACCCGCTTCGAACTTATCTTGACCTAATTCAATTGCCTTTTGTGCAAAGTAAATATTGTCCGAATAGATTAAAGCTTTATCTAAATCAATTGGGACTCCTGGGTCACTTACTCGCTTTACTTCGTATTTCCCCCAAGAGTTATCTTTTTTCCACCCTTTGCCATTAATTGTTAATTTCTCATCCCATGTAATGGCACCATCTTTTAGACCAATCGCGGCTGTAATCGGTTTTAAGACAGAACCAGGGGCAAAGGCCGAATTCAAACGATTTAGCATCGGTTGCTTTGGATCATCCTGTAGTTTTTTCCACTGATCTTCGTTCGCTCCAAGGGTTAACAAATTTGGATCAAAGGCAGGGCTGCTTACGAGTGCTATGGTTTCACCTGTCTCAGGGTCAATCGCTGCAGCAGTGCCGGGCTTGCCTTGGAATTCATCATAGATGATGGTTTGGAGAGCACTATCAATCGTGAGCTCAACATCCTCTCCATTTTCTACTTCTTTCTCAGCAAGGATTTTTTCACTACCATCCTCTTTTTTAATGATGATTTGTACACCGGGCGTTCCTCTCAGACGATCTTCCAATACGAGCTCTAAACCTCGCCTGCCAATCATATCAGTATCAGTATACCCTTTGTCTTTATGCTCTTCTAAGTCTTCCGCTGTTACAGAAGATAAGTTCCCTGTTAAATGAGCAGCCCGTTCAGCAAGAGGATAAATTCTTGCCTCTGATTTTCCTAATTGTACTCCCGGAAGCGCTAATAATTTTTCACTTAATTTATCGCTTTTGGCGGGAATGGTTTTGATCGGGACCAAAAGATCGGACTTTACCCAAGATTGGTTTAAAGCATTTTCAATGCTCTCCGCGTCTATTCCTAATAATTGCGCCAATTTGGCAACCGTATCGTCTCCTTCCATTTTTCCCGGAACGATCCCAACCTGTATGGCCTCACCGTTTTCAGCAAGCGCAATTCCATTTCGGTCAAGAATGGCACCGCGGATCGGTGGAATTGTTGGAACAGAAATTTTATCGCCTTCCTCTAAATCAGGAAAAATGAACGTACTATCCCAGTTCATGTGCCATTCCGTAGTCTTATCATCAACTTCCTCTTTCACCCAGTGTGACTGCTGATCAAATTCTATTTCTCCAGCCAGGCTATCCATGGAGACATGAAGAGGAAATTCAGCTGTTTCGTCTTTTTTATCTGTTTCTTCTTCCGGTTTGGTAAATTGAATATCTAAATCCTGTATTTCTAAATCTTTATAGATCTTACTATAACGTTCAACAAAATCTTCCTTCTTTACTTGTTCTTTTGTTTCCGTTGATAAATAGTTATACATTTTGTCAAAGTCTTGCTTTTCCCAAAGCTGCACATATTCACTAAACTGATCCTCAGGCTTCGCAACTTTATCACTACAACCTGCTAGAATCATAATCAAAAGAACCAATAGTATGAGAAACCACTTTTTTTTCACATCTGCACCCCCACTATCATTGTAAAAAAAATCAAACTTTCTTTCAAATAAGCTGTCATATGGTAAAATGGAAAAAGCAATGAAATCATACATATTATATAGTAAGGAGAGGTAAAAATGGGAAAAAGTTTTATCTTTGGTCATAAAAATCCAGATACGGACACAATTTGTTCGGCTCTTGTCTATGCGGACGTGAAAACAAGATTGGGATTTGAGGTAGAACCAGTGCGTTTAGGGGAAGTCAATGGAGAAACTCAATTTGCTTTAGATTACTTCCAGGTGGAAGCCCCTCGTTTGGTAGAAACTGTTGCTGGGGAAGTAGACGAAGTGATTTTGGTAGACCATAATGAGCGTCAGCAAAGTGTGAGTGATCTTGATCAAGTAAAGATTACGGAAGTGATTGATCATCACCGTATCGCTAACTTTGAAACAAGTGACCCTCTCTATTTCCGTGCTGAGCCTGTTGGTTGTACAGCGACTATTTTAAAGAAAATCTATCATGAAAAAGGATTGGAGATCGAGCAAAAGGCGGCCGGTTTAATGCTATCAGCGATTATTTCTGATTCCTTACTATTCAAATCGCCAACATGTACAGATGAAGATATAGAAGCAGCAAAGGAATTGGCTGCGATTGCTGGAGTCGATCCGGATAAGTATGGAATGGACATGCTAAAAGCGGGTGCCGATATAAGTGAAAAATCGGCAATTGAATTGCTTTCACTAGATGCAAAGGAATTTTCAATGGGTAGTGCAAAAGTGGAAATTGCGCAAGTAAATGCTGTTGGAGTGGAAGATGTCCTTGCCCGCAAGGCAGAAATCGAAGCCGCATTGGACCAGATTGTTTCAGAAAAAGGTCTGGATCTATTCTTATTCGTTGTAACAGACATCTTAACCAATGATTCAACGGCAATTGCAGTTGGACAAGCAGCTCATGCAGTGGAACAGGCCTTCAATGTGACCTTGAAAGACAAATCCGCTGTTCTACAAGGAGTTGTCTCTCGTAAAAAACAAATCGTTCCACCATTAACAACGACTTTATCAAAATAGGTGTCTGGAACACCCCGAATTTTGCCGAACGATATTGCGCTTGAGTCAGCCGGAAGAACGTTGCGTCTGTAGCCATTCATCCTCAAGGGGTGGCTGGGCGCTTTCTTATAAGGTAAGAAAGTATAAATTTTGGCTAATGCTTGATCCAGCTCCAGCGCCCAGCGACTAGCAAACTTTCGGTGCCTGCTTGCGTAAGTCAACATCAGCTTGCCTTTCAATGTCTAGCTGCAGGCGGTAGGGGCTCGAGGTCAAATAACCTGGAATCCTGGAAGAGAAAGAACGCCCTTCCAGATTCCAGAACATTTGCTTGTCACCCCTGATCAACCGCCTTCCGCTTTTCGTGGCTCACTGTGTTTCCTTTATCTCAGGGCTACAGGATGTAGGTCAGAACAGCGTTGCGCCAGGACGGCGCGTTTTTAGCTGTTCATCCTTACTATGAAAGTTTGTACGTCGCTAAACGGGCGCTTGCGCTTTTCTTATTTGGATAAAAGGAGTTTGTTGTAGTGAAAATTGCATATTTAGGACCTAAAGGGACTTTTTCGGAAGAAGCGGCCATTCGTTATTTTACAGAGGATGGCGTCGAGTCGATTATGTACAGTACGATTTTTGATGTGTTAGAAGCAGTGGATGAGGGCAGTGTGGATAAGGGGATTGTTCCAATTGAAAATGCGCTGGAAGGCACGATTACGATGACAACAGATGGATTGATCCAGCATGATTTGTGGGTTGAAGGAGAGGCCGTACTTCCTGTTCGATTGCAATTGTTGGGGAATCCAGGAGCAAAGCTTGAAGAGATAAAAGAAGTTTGGTCAATCCCCCCTGCTCTTGCTCAATGTCGAATATTTACGCGAGACATAAAGGCAGAAACGAAGAATTATAGCAGCACCGCAGCGGCTGCGGAAGCGATCCAAAATGAAGCAAGGATGGACGCAGGCGCTGTGGCTTCAGAATGGGCAGCAGAAACATTTGGTCTTGAGGTGGTTCAAAGGGATATTCATGACAATGCTTGTAATTCGACAAGATTTATCATTATTACGAAACCCTCTAAGCCTCGTGTTCATACAGAAGAAAAGGCAAAATCAATGCTTTTAATTACACCAACTGAAGACCGACCAGGTCTATTAGCGATTATTCTAAATGTTTTTTCCTCCCTAGGAATAAACCTAACATGGATTGAATCCCGTCCAACAAAGAAAAAACTAGGAACCTATCGCTTTTTTATTGAAACAACAGCGGGAATACAAGATGACCAATTGCAGAGAGCCAGGACGATTTTAGAAACATATGGGTACGACGTCCGCATATTGGGAAGCTATATAAAGAAGGAGCTTTAAGAAACTCGGAGGTGAAATAATGAAAATTGAAGTATGGTCGGATTTTGTTTGTCCCTTTTGCTACATCGGGAAGCGCCGTCTAGAACAAGCTTTGGAACAATTCCCCCACCAAGATGAAGTAGAGGTTGAATTCCATAGCTTTGAGCTGGATCCGACAACAGCGAAAGATCAGGAGAAAACGATCCATGAGTCGCTAGCAACGAAATATGGTGTTAGTGTAGACGAAGCCAAGAAGATGAATGAGGGAGTGGCCGAACAAGCCAAGAGTGTTGGGTTGAACTTTCATTTCGATACGATGGTCCCGACCAACACATTCGATGCTCACAGATTAGCACATTTTGCGAAAACGAAGGCGAAAGACAAGGAGATAACCGAAAGACTTCTGCATGGTTACTTTTCAGAGGGAAAAAGGCTAAGTGACTATGAGGTACTAGCCGATTTGGCGGTGGAAGTCGGATTGGATCGGAATGAAGTCCTGCAGGTTCTTCAAAATGAAACAGCTTATGCCGATGAAGTTCGCTATGATGAAAATACCGCCCAACAAATCGGAGTTCGCGGGGTTCCTTTCTTTGTCGTGAACCAAAAATATGCCATCTCAGGTGCACAGCCAATGGAAACCTTTGTTGGTGCCTTGGAGAAGGTATGGCAAGAGGAAAAATCAACTCCAATTTTACAGGACTTATCAGGTGACGCAGATGATGCGGCCTGTGTCGATGGGAATTGTGCCGTTCCAAATGATAAGGAATAACTTTTATAGGCCAAATCTGAAAAGGATTTGGTCTTTTCTTGTGAATTTTATTTTGAATTGCTGAAGTTCTACTCAATGAATGCGCAACTAAAAGGAATTCTGTCTCTTTTTGGAGAATAGTTGTAGTAGACATATTCATTCTAAAAAACGAGGTGACCTATGAAGGAGAAAATAAGATCAGCGTTTAATCAGCTTTCAGAAGCATACGAGCATTCCGTAGATACGGAGAGTCTATATAATATGGAGCTTGAAAGGCCAGCCATGATGCAGCAACTTCCGGAAAATCTGAAACAGATGCAAGTGCTTGATGCTGGATGTGCGGCTGGCTGGTATACGCATGAATTTCTCGCCCGAGGGGCAAAGGTAGCGGCGATGGACGTTAGTCCCGAAATGGTAGAGGCGACAAAGCGGCGTGTAGGGACGAAGGCAGAGGTAAGATGCTTAGATTTAAGTGGAAACTTACCATTTGATGATCATTCCTTTGATTTTATTGTTAGTTCATTAGCACTTCATTATGTGGAAAATTGGAGAAAAACCTTCTCGGAATTTCGACGAATACTAAAACCAAATGGCTTCCTGTTATTCTCTGTCCATCATCCTGCCATGGATATCCACTTATCCCAAAATCAGGCTTATTTTGAGACAGAACTGATCATTGACCACTGGAAGAAAGACGGCCAAACAATAGAAGTCCCTTTTTATAGAAGATCGTTACAAACGATTGTAAATGAAGTGGTCACGTATTTTACAATTGACCAGATCATTGAGCCACAGCCAACTGAACGCTTCAAACAGAAAGCACCTGAGAAATATGAAAGGTTAATGAAAAGTCCTCAATTTCTTATAGTAAAAGCTAAAAATCGCAAATGAAGTGTTCTCCCACGTTTAGTCTAACCAGTAAAAATGGAGGTGCTCTAGATGGAAAATTGTTTAATTTGTAATCGGATCAGCATGATAAAGGAAGGGACGAACCAATACTTTGTGGCTGAACTTGAAACTGGATATGTGGTGATAGGGGATCATCAATATTTCAAGGGCTATACATTATTCTTATGCAAGGAACATCATAAGGAATTACATGAATTAGAGCCCGAATTCAAGAGGAAATTTCTTGTCGAAATGAGTACAGTTTCAGAGGCGGTCTATAAGGCATTCAACCCAATAAAACTAAATTATGAACTGTTGGGGAATGGAGATGCACATATGCATTGGCATATTTTCCCGCGAAGTTCGAATGAGCCAAATCCGACCCACCCTGTCTGGTGGACGCCAAGGGATGAAATGTATTCCGAAGCTGTCAAACCAAATGAGGAAGAGCTAGAAGAGTTAAAGAATCGATTATGGAGTGAATTGAATGAATTGCTTTAGAAAGAAGCGAAAATGAATTGTTATCAATGCAGGACATTTTATTAAGCTTCTAATTCGAATTATAAGATGATATTGTACTAGAATAAGGTTTTTCAAGGGCGGTCAACACCTGTCTCTGATCCGAGAAATCAAGGGATTTCCATACGTTTTCCTTCAAAAATCTTGGATGCAATAAAGGATTGATCTTTTGGAGGGATAAAAAATGAGGCAGATCTGTTTAGTGAGACATGGAGAAACGGATTGGAATGCAATGGGGAAAATTCAAGGGAGGACTGATATTTCGCTTAATGCAACGGGAAGACGGCAAGCGGAAGAATGTGCTCAGTACTTCTCCAATTCAGAATGGGATCGAATCGTTACAAGTCCTTTGAAGCGAGCCAAACAAACGGCGAGCATCTTAAATCAGTCATTGCAGATTCCAGTGATCGAAATGGAGGATTTTGTTGAAAGATGTTATGGAGATGCGGAAGGACTGACAAGGGTAGAAAGACAAAGACTATATCCGAAGGGAAAAAATATATCGAATCAGGAGCCTCGAAACTTGCTTGCCCAGCGTGTCATGAAGGGTATGCAGCGAATTCAGGAAGAGTATCCGAATGAGAAAATCATACTGGTAGCCCATGGAGGCGTGATTAATACGATTTTAGCCGTCTTATCAAATGGTGAAATTGGGTCTGGGAAAACCAAACTAATCAATGCCTGTATCAGCAATCTTCACTTTATGGAAAATCAGTGGAATATTCAAGAATATAATCAAGTTCATCATCTATCACAATATAATGAATACAGGGGAGAACGAAATGAATGATCACCCCATATTTCTTTCCAACGAAAAGGTTTCTTTAAGGGAATTTACAAGTATAGACTGGGAGGCTGTTCATGCATACGCTTCTCTGGAAGAGGCTTGTCGTTATCAGCCTTGGGGGCCAAATACAATGGAAGATTCAAAAGTCTTTGTCGAACAAGTCCTCCAGGCCGCCTGCCAACAACCAAGGAAAAGGTATGCCCTTGCGATTGAGGTAAATGGGAGCATAATTGGGGCTGGAGAAATTAGTGTAGAGGATTTCCAACACCAAGTTGGGGAACTAGCCTATATTGTTCACCCAGCTTATTGGGGGCAAGGCATTGCGACAGAAGTTGCCCGGTTATTAATAGAGTTTGGCTTTAGAGAACTAGGATTACATCGAATTCAAGCTACTTGTGATCAACGAAATATAGGCTCTGCTAAGGTTTTAGAAAAAGTTGGCATGACCAAAGAAGGCAGATTGCGTGAACATTTATTGATTAAAGATGGATGGCGAGATTCGTATCTTTACAGTATTTTAGAATCGGATTGAAAAATAGGATGTTTGACGATAAAAGTCATCCATCCTATTTTTAAAAGGTTTTTATCCTAATCCTTGCTTTAGCCGTCTCTTTGGCATCCATAAATAGGCTAGCAGAGCTCCGACAAAGCTAAGGCAGCCGATTAGGATAAAGCCACCTGAAAGGCCAACATATTCCCCAATCCACCCCGCAATAAATGGTCCGCCGAACATTCCGAGTGAATAGAGCGCCTGGAAAAATCCCATCGCTGAAGCTCTTCTTCCTTCATTGACGGATTGAATCGCCAGCCCCATTAATACTGGCATCATCATGCCTTGGGCGAAACCATTAAAGGCTTGTGTCAAAATCAATAAGCTCAAACTTGTTGTAAAGGGAAGAAGAATTGTACAGATTGCGGCGGCGATAAAGCCAATTAAAATTGTATACCTTTCTCCAAATCTCTTCACAAAAATACTGCCACTAATATAGCCAGCAATCGCATTGGGCAAGGTAGACAGCAAGGTTAATATACTTAGGTCTGCATTGGATGCTCCTAAACTAGTAGCATGTAATGGTGTAAAGCCAAACATTGTCGTAAAAGTAATACACTGAACCACGATTGCTAGTAAGGAGACTGATAACAGTAATTTTTCCCCGCCCATTTTAATTAATTCCTTTACCTCAACAGGCTTCTTTTTTACATCGGCCGGTTTTTCAACAAGCTTTATAGCAAGGATTAAACCAATCAATCCAACAATTGCGCCTAGATAAAAGGGTGCTTGCCATCCAATATAATCGGTTAAAAATCCACCAACTGAAGTAGCAGTCATTTGGCCAATACTTGTGTAAAAACTAATAATGCCCATTGCCTTTGGTGCCTCATCAGCTTCAAAATAACTGGCAAATAAAACAGTAAAGGCTACCCAGCTTGCTGCCGCTACACCTGCAAGTGAGCGAAAGCCGAAAATTGCCCACACATTGGTTGAGAGCGCCAAGCCTAGACAACTTAAAACAGCACAGGCGATTCCCGCAAAAATAAATAACTTACGCTTTCCGATGCGATCAGACCAAATACCTAAAGGGATTCTGACAAGCATTTGCGTGAATCCATAACTACCGACAACCAGTCCAATCATAAAGACGGAGCCCCCAAGGCGCTCTACATAAGGGGAAAGGATGGGTACATACGTATACATGGAAAACCAATACATCATCGTAACTACATAAAATAATATTTTTCCAGATGATTTCACAGGCACACCCCTACCAAATTCTAATAAAATAATATGTATTCTCACACTAATATATACCATGTAGGAAAAGAAGGAAATATATCATCTACTGCTGCGCAAAAAATGTTTAAAAAGAAAAGGAATTTCCCCGGAAATAATCGAAATAGGGAAATATGAATGTATTTGATAGACAGGATGTGAGAAGATGTGTCAAATTATCGCACTTGGTGGTGGGGGATTCTCAATGGAACCAGACAATCCATTATTGGATATTTATATTCTTCAACAATCTAGGAAATCCAATCCGAAAATTTGTCTCCTTCCTACAGCTAGTGGGGATGCAGAATCCTACATAACACGGTTTTACAACTTTTTTGAAAAACAGGCTTGTCAACCATCCCATTTGTCGCTGTTTCGCCCGTCTACAAAGGATTTGGAAAGTTATCTTTTAGACAAAGATATTATTTATGTAGGGGGAGGAAATACGAAAAATTTATTAGCTTTGTGGCGGGATTGGGAAGTTGATATAATTTTAAAAAAGGCATGGGAAAAGGGAATTCTTCTTGCTGGACTAAGTGCTGGATCCATTTGTTGGTTTGAGGAAGGGGGAACCGATTCATATGGAGCTGAGCTTGGCCCGCTGACATGTTTAGGATTTCTAAAAGGAAGTCATTGTCCGCATTATGATGGGGAAGCAGAGCGTAGGCCAACTTATCACGAGCTCATAAAGGAAAGACGAATAAAACCAGGGATCGCAGCCGATGATGGGGTGGCTCTTCATTATGTTGACCAAACGTTAAAGAAAATTGTTAGCTCTAGACGTGATGCGAAAGCTTATGAGGTCTCATTGACCGAAGAAAATGAATTGAAAGCTGAGTTTTTAGGTGCTCGTAACAGTTGAATAAGAAAAGATGTCTAGCAACTTACAAGTGCTAGACATCCTTTCTTCTCTTTTAGTTAATGATTTTCCAAGATCTCACTGACAGTCGATTCTACTTCAGCGCGTCCCATTTTTTCCTCGCCTTTGTTTAATGCTTTTAAAGTCTTTTTAGCAAGAGCGAGCGGGATTTTGCAAAACAGTAGGATGTTTTTCGTATCGATGGATGTGATATACTCGTCCGCCATCTCTAAGTGAGCATGGGCATAGTCAAACATCTCACTTCGTCCCCAATCATCTGGGATAAAATGGACTCCGCGCTCTGCGTCCTCATCTTGATTTCGTAGCATGTTCACTGCTTGCAAGCCGCGACCATATCCAATTGCTAAATCGCGATCTGTTTTTGTCCCATCATACCATTCCCAAATATCCGAAAGCATCACACCAACTAAACCGGCTACATAATAAGTGTAATCATCTAGATCTTCCTTAGTTTTGACAATCCAGTCCTTTTCCACCCATTTTGCCATGCCGTTTGCCATGATACTGGTCGACTCTTTCACTTTATCGATTATATCGGCTGGGCATACTTTTAACCAATCAGGAAGTCTAAGAGTTACTTCAGGTAGAAGTTTTTCATATGGCTTTAACAGCTGTTGATAAACATGGGGATCAAATTTTGTTTGAAGAAGTTGACTAGTCGAACGGAGTAAATGTTGTTTCGTATCAGACGACAACTCTTCATGATCCTCAATTTCATCAATGGCTCGCATGCATAAATAAGCAGCCCCAACTGTTTCTCGGAGCATTGGATTTAACAGTTTAATGGGAATGTAAAAAGTTCTGCTTGTTAACTTTAATATGTGCATGGCCTCTTTTTGTAATGTTGCTCCATAACTCAAGGGGATTCCTCCTTTATCAACAGGTAGTATCTTGTTACATCATCTGTGCTTGTCCGTTCGATCATATTTTATTATACGTACCTTTATCATACACGATTTACTAGGGGAGTTGCTAGAGATAAGTAGGAGAAAATGAGGACAAAGCAATTCTGCCATGATATACACGTCTCGTTCTAGGAAGACGTTATTAATCAAACGTTTGATTAAATTTGAGTATAATAAACTTTTGGGAAATTCGATCGGGAACAATGTGTACAAAATTCCTTTTCGTGTTATATAATTTTTGCCACAAACAGAGGTTATCGTGTATCAAAAAATTTAAATATGAACATACCTGTGATAGACTAGATTATACATAAAATTAGGAAGGAAGCGATTTCATGAATCACGTCACATTGAATAATGGGCTTCGTGCACCGCAATTAGGTTATGGTGTATGGAAGGTACCAAATGAGGAAGCTGAAAATGCTGTCACACAAGCTTTAGAAGCGGGATATCGTTTGGTTGATACGGCCAAAATTTATGGAAATGAAGTCGGAGTTGGCCAGGCGCTTGCAAAGAGTAGTCTATCACGTGAAGACATCTTCCTGACGACAAAAGTCTGGAATGCTGATCAAGGATATGAAACGACATTAAAGGCGATGGACGAAAGTCTTGAGAAACTCGGTTTAGATTACGTTGATCTATACTTGATTCATTGGCCAACACCTAAGTTTGATACATATGTGGAAACGTACAAGGCTTTGGAGAAGCTATATAAAGATGGGCGCACAAAAGCTATTGGTGTATGTAATTTTGATATCGAACATTTGCAACGTATTATGGATGAATGCGATGTTGTCCCAGCCGTGAATCAGGTAGAATGTCATCCGTATTTACAGCAGAAAGAATTAAAGCAATTTTGTAAAGAACATGGCATTTACTTAGAATCCTATAGTCCACTTATGAATGGGACAAAGGTGATTGAAGATCCAGTGATTCAAGAAATTGCTAAGCAACATGGGAAAACACCAGCACAAGTGATTCTTCGCTGGCATGTACAGACTGATGTCATGGTTATTCCTAAAACTGTTACTCCTTCTCGCATGAAAGAAAATCTAGATGTCTTCGATTTTACTCTGTCGGATACAGAGATGGAGAAAATCGCTTCTTTGGATCGCAATGAGCGTCATAATTCTGTTCCCAATGAAATGAATCATAAATAATCAAGAAGCTGATCCTCCATACTTGCATAGTAGGGAGGATTTTTTCTCATTTCTCAAAATTGGAGAACTGGAGTATGGTAAAATGTTATCAAAACAATGATGGGACGGGGGGATCTGGATGTTTGGACAAATAAACGAGAAAAAGAAAAAGTTAGATAGTTTACCTCCAATCCCGAAATATACTTTAAAGAGTTTACAGGAAAAACTACTGCTTGAATGGACATATAACACTAATGCTATAGAGGGTAATACGTTAACACTCAACGAGACAAAGGTAGTGCTAGAAGGAATCACGATTGATGGAAAAACGATGAGGGAGCATTTAGAGGTTATCAACCACCGAGATGCGGTAAAGTGTGTGGAAGAAATTGTACAAAGAGATGAGCCGTTGTCGGAATGGCAAATAAAAAATCTCCATCGTCTTATTTTAAAAGGAATTGATGACGATTATGCAGGTGTATACCGTGACCAACAGGTATTGATTGCTGGAGCCAACCATGTTCCTCCCGATCACTTCCTAATTAAGGAGCAAATGGAACAATGTGTAGAGTGGGCAAGAGGAGAGGCATTAGACTTACATCCAGTTGAAAGAGCGGCCATGTTACATAGGATCGTCGTTGGTATTCACCCATTCATTGACGGAAATGGACGTACTTCCCGCTTATTATTGAATTTAGAATTGATGAAAGCAGGTTTTCCACCCAGTGTCATCAAAGTGGAAAATCGATTAGCTTATTATGAAGCATTAGATAAAGCCCATACTGCGAGTAATGACGATGATTTTATCCAGCTAGTCATAAAGGAAGTGGAAAATTCATTGGATTTGTATTTGAGTGTTCTTTCTTGAGCAACACCGCTTAAACGGGGGGAAAGAGATGAAAGAATGGAGCGGATCAGCCGCCATTTGTATTAATGAATATCAACAAGTACTTATGATCAGGGGCAAGGAAACGGATTTATGGGCAGTGCCATCCGGAGGGATAGAAGAGGGAGAGACACCGGAGCAGTGCTGTATAAGAGAAGTGAAAGAAGAAACGGGATATACAGTGAAAATCCTTCAGTCTCTATTCATAAAACATACGGATATCAACAAGATTCAAGTAAAAACTCATTATTTTCTTGTTCAAGCGATAGGAGAGAGCCAAGGAATTCAGGATCCAGATAACATTATTGAAGAAAAAGCGTGGAAGTCTCTGATAGATATTCAAACACTTAAACATATGTATCCTGAGGATTTGCAGACTTTGGAATCGTTGCTGGAGGAAATGTAAGGGAATTCATATTGGAAGGGGGTTTTTAGGAAATGAGTGATCTCTTAGTATTATTCATTATTGCCATATTGGGCGGTGTTGTATTCTTTTTAGGGTTCGGCTCCATTGTATTTAGAAGGTTGAAGGATCCAGAAGAGAAATTGGAAAAAAGAATAGAAAATCTGGAACAGGAAGTGGAACATTTAGATCATAAGAAATAGAATTGATAAAATTATTTTTTCTTCCCCGTATCTTTTTGGTATCTCTAATCGTTTAGTAAAGTGAGAGGTGCTAAAGGAGTGAAAGAAATGGTTAGAAAGCATACTTATCCAGCCAAGCAATATTCCCATCACCGAATAGGACAGAAGATCGTAAGTTTGTATCCAGAATTATTGCCATATTGCCATCATTTGGCACAAAACAAATGGGACGGAGAGGATATCGCACAAGAAGTGATGGTGAAAGTGTTAAAACACTATGCTCATAAAGATGAAGTCTCTCCTGCCCTATTGAAAAAAATGGCCTATAATCTATGGATTGACACCGTTCGAAAAAGGAAACATGAGACAACGCATACTGTAACGGACTTCATTGCAGATCATAATAGTCCTCATTCTGTGATGGATGAAATTGATTATCTAATCCGTGCATTAACGCCGAAACAAGCTGTGATAGTACTGTTAAAAGAAGGCTTTCAGTTTCAATTAAAAGAAATTGCTGCTTTCCTGAACACGTCTGAAACAGCTGTAAAGGCGAGCATTCATCGTGCCAAAAAAAGAATGGAGAAAAAAGAAGAAAAAGAAGACTTTTCGAATGACTTATACTGGGATGAGGAAGAACGGGAACGGCTTTATGAGCTCTTCCAGCAAACGATAACATCACAGGATCCAACAGACTTAATCCAAGCTATTCCCTCTATTCGTATATTGACAAAGGAGACAGACGTGCCTTCTATGCGATTACGGGAAACATATGCCTATCCAAATCATTCTCCTTCTAGCACCCTCACAATGGCTGCGTAGCTAATCAATTATAAAGGAGGATGGGATAGATGAATCCAATTCCATATGTTATTGAACAATCCAGTCATGGGGAGCGTTCTTATGATATCTACTCTCGGTTATTAAAGGATCGTATTATTATGATTGGTGAAGAAATCAATGATGCCATGGCTAATACGATTGTTGCCCAATTGTTATTTCTAGAAGCGGACAATCGGGAGAAGGATATCTCGCTGTATATTAACAGCCCTGGAGGATCAACAAGCGCTGGATTTGCGATATTAGATACGATGGAATATATCCAACCTGATGTGAGGACGATTTGTACAGGGATGGCGGCATCATTTGGGGCTCTGCTTCTTCTGGCCGGTACTAAAGGCAAACGACTTGCACTTCCAAATAGTGAAATCATGATCCACCAGCCATTAGGAGGAGCAAGAGGGCAAGCAACCGATATTGAAATCTCTGCAAAAAGAATTTTAAAGCTGAAGGACCAAACGAACAAAATGATTGCAGAAAGAACCGGGCAACCATTTGAAAAAGTGAAAAGAGATACAGATCGGGATCATTTTATGAGTGCAGAAGAAGCAAAAGAGTATGGGATTATTGATGAAATTTTAAGGTGAATATAAAAGAAATCGTGTGAAGTAAAATAACGGAGGGGGATTCCCCACCGTTATTTTTTCACCAACTTCAAGTTTTAACTAAGGACCGTGAGTTCAAATCGAAAATACAGCCACATTAATAAGAATAGACAGATGTTAATTTTCTGCCGATAAAATTAGCAGATACAGGACTTAGATCTAGCTCTCGTGCCCAAATAGAAAATTGCCCAATATGATGAATTTCATGTGCAATTATATGATGTAATATTTCATCTTTAGTGTATTTGTTTTTATCCCAAGGAACTGTAATAAATTCATCCTTTACTACATCAAAACTTGTCTTTAAAAATTGAACTATTTCGTATCTAGTTGTATGTGAAAGAGTTTTAACCTGTTCAATTGTAGAATAATCTGTAAAATTAAAGACTATATCTTCCTTACCTTGAATACCACGAATCCAACTATATTCAACATCGATAATGTGAAAGAGAGTATATAAAATACTGCCAACCCCACCTATACGATCTTTTAACAACTCTTCTGCGGATAATTGATTACACCAGGTAAACCATTCATCTCTAACTTGCCAGTTATACTCAAAAAAATGCAGCATT
The DNA here is from genome assembly GCF_018333015.1 of Bacillus sp. J14TS2. Lineage (NCBI taxonomy): Bacteria > Bacillati > Bacillota > Bacilli > Caryophanales > Bacillaceae > Bacillus > Bacillus sp. J14TS2. The sequence goes on from NZ_BORE01000017.1 coordinate 40,084, forward strand.
GTTAACACGCTCCAATAATTTGTTTTACCCCAACGGTTGGTTGATAGAAAGATAAAGAAAAGGGGCTGTCCAATAAGTATTCAGCAACAAAAAAGGAAGGGAGAAATGAAATATCCCTCCTTCTTTTTCAAACGCTAAGAAAATCTCCAAAAACGGCGACACGCCTGCGGGAATAGCATCAGCTGAAGACCCCACAGCGAAGCGAGGAGGCTGAAGCTACCCCTGAGGCAAGGGAGCCTTTTTGGAGATTTTCGACTTTGGGGATAGCCCCTTATTTTTTCACCAACTCAATAAATTGTTCAAGTTTATCTAATGAACGTAAATTCTGGTTGCATGTTAAACTATCCGTGCAAATATAATTTCCGCGATTTGTGTAGGTTTCTTTGCCACTTTTGACGTTGGCCATAAATAATCCAACTTCTTCGTGACCATTACATAGGGCACAAATCCCCTTTGTTGGCTGGCGAAAGGTTCCATGGATGCCCAGTAACTTTCCCTTATAGTCGAAAATAAGGAATTTCTTCTCCGAACGGATATCATACCAGCCCAAGTAGGTCAGCTCTCTAGGATCTACCTCATCCAAGGGTGGGAGCTTTAACTTTTTAGCCTTAGGAAACAATTTACTTACTGTTTTTTCCGTTATAGTCTTGAATGGAATAACATATTCCTTTAGCTCAGTTAAAAATTGTTCGGCTTGCTTTTCTTCCTTAATGTCCGTGATTTTATTGAAAAACGTCTGCTTTTGCTCAATCTCTGGAAACAAACCCATCACTTTATCGAAGGCCCCATATTTTACCGCCTTGAGGACATTTGGATCGTTCACAGTGGCATGTGCAGACACAAGGTTTTTCACTTGAAATTTTATAAACTGATATTGCTCACTTCGAATAAATGCTTCTATTTTCATATGGCTTTTCATACTTGTCAGCTCCTTATTATAGTTGATTGAAATAAGGGGCAAAGCCATTATAGTCAGGCGACTTTTATTTGATTGTCCACCTCATGCAAAGAATCGCCTGTTTCATAATAGGCTTTGCATGAGACGCTACCAATTCTGGCGGCAGGTTACTCGCCATCGTCTATCACCTCCGGTAAACATGTTCGTATTATACAACAGAATGAAAGGATCTTAAACCCCGTTAAAAGGATTTTTCCAGCTTAGAATCGAATATAGGATAGTAAAGATAAACAATTGGAGGGATGAAATGAGCAGTCTTATATCATTAGATCACGTGACTTTTTCGCTAAAAGAACCGCATGACTTTGCTTGGCTCCAAGCTCTAGGTGAGGTGTTCACTGTTTTTGCTGAACAGGATTCGGGTAACTTGAGCTTTGGTGTTGAAAAGAATGGACTAAAACATTTTATTAAATATGCTGGCGCCAGGCCTATTCACTTTTCTGGGGAGCCGCAAGAAGCGATCACAAGGTTAAAAGATGCCATTCCCATTTATGAAAATTTACGACATTCACACTTAGTAAACCTCGTCGATCATTTTCAGCTTGAGAATGGGTATGTGCTCGTATTTGACTGGTTTGAGGGAGAAGGATTGCATCCGCATTGGAAATTTCCTCCTCCACTGAAATATGAAGATCCAGATTCTCCATTTTTCCGTTTTCGGCAATTGTCCATTGAATATCGACTTGAGGCATTACGGGATATTTTTGATTTCCATGTCCATGTAGAAGAGAAGGAATATGTAGCGGTTGATTTTTATGATGGCAGTCTGTTGTATGATTTCACGAACCAGCGGATGAGAATATGTGATATTGATTTGTATCAGCAAAAGCCTTACATCAATACAATGGGCAGACTTTGGGGCTCATCTCGATTTATGTCTCCCGAGGAATTTACTGCAGGGGCTGAAATTGATGAAAAAACAAATGTGTTTTTAATGGGAGCAACGGCATTCGCGTTAGTCGGTGGAGAACTCGATCGCTCAATTCAAAAATGGGAGGCATCTCAGGCATTATACGAAGTAGCCATGAAAGCTGTTGAAAAAGAGCGGGATGATCGCTATGCAAGTGTGAAGGAATTTGTCCAAGCATGGGAAGAAGCTTTGGGAAGTGAGAAAAATAATGAAAAAACCTAATTTGGTCTTAGATATTGCCGGCGTATTGGCTACTAATTTCTCACCCTTATTTTGGCACCACTTATCTACCACTTATGATGTGCAGTATGAAGAATTGCTCAAATTTAGAAAAGGGGTTCGTGAAGAATTATGGACAGGGCAGATCACGGAACAAGCTTTTTGGACAAAATTACAGAGGCTAGTTCCTAACCTTCAAATGGAAGCGGCTAAAGAGCAATTATTATCGATGATTACCCCTTTACCTGCTGTGGAAGAGATTCCTGGTTGGAGTGGGATTGCGAACATTCATCTGCTAAGCAATCATCGACTCGAATGGATCGAACATATTATTAATCCGCTCCAAGCTTATGTAACAAGTGTAACGATTTCCGCTGAAGCTGGCGTTTGTAAACCAGAAATGGTCATATATGAAAAAACTCAAACCTACCTAAAAAACAATGGAACTGTGTTATTTGTTGATGATCAGGAGAAAAATTTTACAGGGGCAGCAGAATTAGGTTGGAACACGCTGCTTGCCGATGAGCGGGGAGAATGGACGGGATAGTTTCTGCGCTGTTAAAATCATACGATAAAGAAAAGTAGAAGCGCAAAAGAACATAGTGGTGATAGTATCACGTTTTAAAGGGGGACTTCCAATATTTATACATACGATTACACCAAGTATAATAGAAAGGAAAATTTGCTATGATGCGGCGATTGTAGAGTATCCTTGTTCTTTATTGTATGCGGACAAGAAGCAGGCTGTTCTTTTTCATAAGGTCCAGAAGTCTTTTTCGATGGTGACAGAACAAGAAACCTTAACCATCCCAGTAGGGAGTTATACGCTGGCTTATTATTGGCAAGATCGTCCTTATAATTTGTACATTTGGCGAGACAAGAATGGCCATTATTTGGGGTCCTATTTTAATATTGTGAAAAACACCTCTATCACGGACTCCCTTATCACTTTTGAAGATTTGATTATCGATGTTTTGGTTTTTCCGAATGGTGATTGGTATGTTTTAGATGAGGAAGAGCTGCCTGTGGCGCTTGCCGAATTTGAAAATGGGTATGTTCATCAATCCTTACACGTACTAACACATGGACTTGATGACCTGCTTTTGCCAATTTTAACAGAGGGAAAAACGAGATTTAGGCATGAATCGCTTTTTGCTTTATTGAATGAGAATAAATAATCCTCCTATTCCAAGGTGCCAATCAATGGGCTTTGGCTCTCAAACGGAGGAGTTCCTAGTAGCTCTAGAAGGCTGGCAATGATTTAGAAAGAAAGCTAGGTTGTGATACCAGATACTACAACTTGTCTGCAGATGAACTGAAAGGGTGATCCTGTTCACGAAGGTGACCAATCAAGGCGGCAACCAAACTATTTTGGAGGGATTTTGCCTAGTATCTGCTTGTTTTTTAAAAGTGTTTAAGCCCGAATACAATGGGCATGCTTTTAATATTCACGGCTATAATGATCTTCCAGAAACAGGCCAGATCGTATTATAAGATCAGTCAGAAATGTATTTTCTGGTTGATCTTATTCTATTTACTGCACAATATTACCTTTGAATGCCAGAGGAACGTGAGTATGATGAAAAAAAATTAGAGTTAACTATTGACTCTCCTCTAGGGGGAGGCTCTAAAGTCATTGATGAGGTGGTTAAAATGCTGTACACGGTAAAGGAAATGTCACAAATGGCGAACGTGACAATTAAGACATTGCATTATTATCACAAGATCGGCATTTTGTTGCCATGTAAGGTAAGTGAAGCCGGCTATCGCCTTTATGGAATGAAAGAGCTTGAACGTTTACAAGAAATTCTGTTTTATCGTGAACTGGATTTTTCCCTTGAAAAAATCAAACAAATTCTTGATGGGAAGCCCGATCGATTGTCAATTTTGTCTAAGCAGAGAAAGCTGATTTTTGCACGTAAGCAAAGGCTGGAACAGCTTGTTCAGACATTGGATGTATCGATAGAGCACACGCGGAAAGGGGAAGTTATGAACAAATCAGCACTATTTAAAGGATTTGAAAGCGAAGAGGAATGGAAGGAAGCATTGTCCGAACAATATGAGTATTTGAACGAAAAATACGGCTACGATTTACATGTAGAAACCCCAATTGACGTGAAATCTATGAACGAATCGGCTTTGGAGGCAAAACTTTTTATGGGTGGGATGGCTCAGTCACTGAAGGATGGATTAAGGGTTGATGATAAAAAAGTACAACAGTTGATTTACAATCATCTTGACTTCTTGAATGATCATGGACATGAAATAACGGCTGCAGACTTTGCAAAGCAAACAAGATTCTTTTTGAATGATGATTTACACCTTAAAATGCTTGAAAGTCAACAACAAGGTCTTTCCTATTATTTATGTATTGCAGCCCAGACATTTGAATCTACAAAGAAATAATCTGGACAGGGAGGAATACTTAAATGGATAAATTTAGTTCAAAGTCTTCCGATGCTAATTTAGCTATTCACACGAAAAATTTAACAAAAACATATCGTGGAGGCGTACAAGCACTAAATGGATTATCTTTTTCCGTAAAGGCAGGAACTATTTTTGCACTGCTTGGCCCGAATGGTGCAGGCAAATCAACTGTGGTAAAAATCTTGACTACATTATCACATCCAGATAGTGGGGAAGCCCAGGTGGCAGGTATCGATGTCAATCGTGATTCAAATGCGGTTCGCAGGGCAATCGGATGTGTCTCACAGCAGTCTGGTGTTTCTCCCGATGCGACTGGTCGTGATAATCTTACTCTGCAAGGGCAATTGTATGGTTTGCGAGGTCGTCTCCTGAAAGAACGTGTATCCGAGTTACTGAAGTATTTTAATCTTGATGAGGCAGCTGATCGTCTTAGCATCACTTATTCTGGCGGAATGCGCCGAAAGCTTGATATCGCCATGGGATTGATTCATCGTCCACAGGTCCTTTTTCTTGATGAACCAACCATCGGGCTAGATCCCGAGGCACGTACCTCCTTGTGGGAAATTATATCTAGTCTGTCTAAAGAGCGGGGAATGACGATTCTTTTTACCACACATTATTTGGAAGAAGCTGATCATCTGGCAGACCAGCTGGCGATTGTTAATTCCGGGAAAACTATCGCTGAGGGAACCCCCGAGGGATTGAAAAAAGAATTAAAAGGTGATGCCATTCATATTGAGCTGGTCGATCTTGAATCTGTTTCGGAAGAGTCTGTTCACCATGCTCTTGCAAAAGTTGCATCCGTACACGAAGTTTTATTGGAAAAACCATCTCTCCACATATGGGCGGAGAGCGGTTCGTCGACCTTGCCAACCGTTTTGACCTCACTGGAAGCCACAGGGATCAAGGTAGCCTCCGCGGTAGTAGCCCGTCCGTCACTTGACGACGTTTATTTACGATACACCGGACAATCACTTAAAGAAACTCGGGAGGGAGTGGTATGATGATGGCTTTCCTTCAACATACCTGGTACATGACCTGGCGTCATATGAAACCGATGCTTCGCAGACCGATCATGATTGTGATGTCAATGATTCAGCCTATCGTTTGGCTGTTACTCTTTAGCGGCTTATTTAGAAAGGTTGTCGACATTCCCGGATTCGAAACTGATTCTTATATTTCCTTTCTTCTTCCTGGCATTATTGTAATGAATGCTTTGTTTGTCGGAGTTTTTACCGGAATGGGAACAGTGATAGATTTGAATAACGGCGTCATTGATCGTTTTCTGATCTCGCCGGTTGAGCGTGTCACATTTATTCTGGGCAAATTGATTCAACAGGCCGTACTTTTTGTGGTCCAGTCATTGATTCTTATTGTGCTTTCAGTTATGATCGGTGCCAAATTCTCTGGTCCGATATATGGTGTTTTCATTGTCATTGCAGGTGCTGTTTTGTTGGGTGTCGCCGTAGGTGCCCTTTCCATTGGCTTTGCGTTAATCACACGGAGAATTGAATCAATGGTGAGTATGATGCAATTTATCACATTGCCTTTAATGTTTCTTTCGTCGGCTCTTATGCCCCAGGATCTTGCTCCTGCATGGATGAAAGTCGTTGGCTATTTCAATCCGGTTAATTGGGCTGTACTAACTGGACGAAATGCGTTTCGTACCAACGCCGATTGGGAAGTCGTACTGCTGAACGGGAGCTTTGTCCTCGTTTTTGCGATTGTATGTGTGCTGTTATCCACCCGGGCATTTCGAGCTTATCAAAGATCAGTATAAATTATGCAAATTCAATTTATCTTTTGGGTTTTCGGAATCCCCTTATCGTTCTTCTGGAAAGGTTTAAAAAGGTTTAACCGTTTTAAATCTGTTAAGATAACCTTTTCTGTTGCCTAAGGCTTAGTGTGGGGACATTCGAGCTAGCTGGATTCGCTCCCGACCGCAATATTGTCTACCGCTAATTTATAGAACCATGTTTGAGGTTGTTTGGGACATTGAGGCTGCATAAGAAGCGATGTTGCGAAACTACAAGATAGATTAGTCTAAGTTTAAAGTAAAGTCGTACGGTTTAAAACAAAGATATTCGTTTATAAAAGTGGCCCCTTTTTACCCCTTTGGAGTAATTTCTCTAAAGGGGTTTCTAATAGCATAAATAATAGGAGATTATACTGCAAACGGTCCCCTTTTAAAATAGATATGTAAACATCTATTTTAAAAGGGGACCGTAGGAAATAAAGGGATATTCCTTTATTTGTAGAAGTAAATAGAGGTGATGTTTGAATTTATGGAGATTTTAATAACATTTAAATCATACAAATGGGAAAGAACTGAGAATGAACTCAATAAAAAGGGGAAAATATTAGCCAGAAGGAATGTAAACAGTCAATCCTTACTTAATGGGTGACAATGTGCATAGCTAATACACTTATCCTTAGTTTTTTTAGGAGAGTATTAAAAAAATGAAACATAAACCAGGAAAATTATACGAAACTCATTTATATGAACCGATTCAAAACTATTTTATCCAACGTGATTATGAGGTTTATGGAGAAGTTAACCATTGTGACTTAATTGCTGTAAAAGAGAATGAGCTTATTATTGTTGAGCTAAAGCTTCATTTAAGTGTGGAACTCCTTATACAAGCTACCATAAGACAACGCTTATCTGACCTCGTTTATATCGCTATTCCAAAACCCAAATACAGCCTATTCTCGAAGAAATGGAAAAACATATGTTACTTGATAAGGAGACTTGAGCTAGGTCTAATCATCGTTTCAATTGAACAGGACCAGGTTGACATAAAAATCTCCCCATCCTCTTTTGATCGAAAAAAGAGCATGGACAGGAGCAGGAACAAAAGAAGCCAGCTTCTAAATGAACTTAAGGGAAGGCATGGGGATCATAATATAGGTGGGAGTCATAATACAAAGATTATGACGGCATACAAAGAAAACTGTATCCACATCGCTTGTTGCCTTGAACATTTTGGCCCGTTATCGCCTAAAGCCCTTCGTCAATTGGGGACAGGAGAGAAGACCTTATCCATACTCAATAAAAACTATTATGGTTGGTTTAATAGAATTCGCAGAGGAACTTACGGCATAAGCGAACTAGGAAAAAAAGAGATACATGAATACCCAGAACTTGTTCGTTATTATTTAGAATTAGTAGGGAATTCGTCTGATTAATGATTTGCTTATGAAAGAGAAATAATCGAGTAATGGAGGATAGCTATGAATGAAAACCTACGAAATTCGGTTAATCAATTATCAGAAAGTGAGGCAAAAGGCTTTTTATTACATATGATGATTCGTCTAAAAGATATACAAGAATCGAATAAACTTGAAAGGCAGACGATCGATAATTTGTTAACTTCGTGGAATCAATTTATCAAGCTTGTTGAACAGCGGAGGGGCGATGAGAGGGAATATAATATGGTACATATTGTTTGTGGAGAGTCAGCGGCAGGTTCGCTTAAAGTCGGTTTAAAGAACGAGAATAAAGTGATCGGTTTTCCTGACTTCTTTGCTGCTGGTCCCATTTGGAAGCTCCATGAAGAATTAGGACGTAGGCATCGCTACGAGTGGCTTCGAGATCATTTGAATGTTGAGGATGATTTTATTGAGAAGGAGTATCAAAAAAGATTTACAAAAGCGCTTGCAGAAATAGAAGCGATTCCAGATCATGTTCCGATTGTACTCTGGACCGGTGAAAACGCAGGTGAACAAACAGGGATACGCTATCTTTTATATTTGTTGAAGGAGAAACCAAATGATATTTTTCTAATCAATACAACCCTTGCCTACCAGAAGTTGTATAATACAAATGAAATCCAGTATTTTTATTTTCATACAGGAGAGCTTTCTCCAGAGAAGTTAAATGATCTCTATCAAAAGGAATTATCAGAATCTTTAACTGCTGAAGAAAGATCACGATTTGAAAAGGAATGGATCACTTTATCGAATACGAAGGGCGTAGTGCGGATTTGGGAGAATCATATCATCAAAGAAGTAGGGGAAGATTATTTTGATGAGTTGCTTATAACCGCTGCTCAAAATTTACATAAGCAAAAGGGGAGGGCTTTTATTCAAGCAGGTCGACTGATTGGAGAAGTACTTGGTCAGATCGACGGTATGGTAGGCGATTCCTTTTTGGAATATAGAGTGCGTAGTTTAATCTATCAAGGTTTTTTTGAAATAAAGGGAATTCCCAAGGCAATGCGCTATTATAGTGTGAAGATAAGAGGCTGACTGTTCCAATGGGTACTTTTAGGCTTTTACCTCGCGTAAGAATAAAGGGAGGACTATGATGACAACATTTATCGACCCATCTCATATACCTGGATGGCTATCTCCACATTCACTAGAATGGTATAAACAGCTTAGTAGGCAACAGGGGGAATATCAATACTCTTGGGAATCCACTCATACAGAACCGAATGGTGAGTCTGTTTTTGATCGTGAAGTGGCTCAAATGGTTCGCAATAAGCAGGTACTTGATGTGGGTTGCGGACATGGAGGGCTTGCAAATAAGTATGCTCCACTAGCAAAAGAGGTGACTGGCCTTGATGCAACAGATGGATTTATCAAAATGGGGAGAGAAAATAGACAACCTAATGTTTCTTTTGTGGTAGGAAATACGAAGCAAGGTTTGCCTTTTGCTGCTGATACCTTTGATTGTGCGTATATTCGCAAAGGCCCAACATCGGCTTATCCCTACTTGCCACAAGTGATCAAAAAGGGAGGAGAGGTGCTTGCCTTACATCCCAGTGATGGATCACAGAAGGAGCTTCCGCAATTATTTCCCAACTTGTTTCCAGTAGCGACAGGGACACCTGTCCTGGAAATTATTCAACAAACGATAGAAAACCATTTTATGAATTCGGAGATTGAAATTGTCAAAAGTACTGAATATCTCCATACCCCTCTGGATATCATTGAGCGGCGATGTTTTGGTCAAAAGCCGGAAGTATTGGAACAAGTAAAAGCTGCAAGCCTGGAGCAGATTACTAAGATATTTGAGAAAGAGGCAACCGAGAAGGGGCTAGCAGTCACTCAAGTGTATTATATTGTGAGAGCGGTAGTTTGAACACAAGTCAATAAAGGCGTGATCAAGATTTTTGAAATCATATTTTGTTTTGTAATAGGTAGTGCACTCTTGTTAGTAGGCTTTGTAGCAACTCTAGAACGGAGATTGCCATGGTTGTTTAGGTTCCTAATAATCCTCTATGGACTTGGATTTTTTGTATCTTCCGTTTACCAGTTAATTAGTTGGCTATTTCTGTAAAATAAAGGGGAGTCCAAATGGAGATAACATATAACTTAACAGAAGAAGAGTACCTGAGGTTTAATTTGTTTCATGTTAAAAATTCCAATTCCGTAAAGAGAGCCTTAAATATCCAACGATTTTTGATTCCAGTCCTCTTTATTGTTTGCTCTTACTTTTTTTCAAAAACGACAGATATGTCTCTCTTCTGGCTATTTATTCCTTTTCTATTGATAAGTATATTGTGGGTGATTTTCTATCCAAAATATTTTTATCGCTTTGTCATCCGGAATACAAAGAAACTGATCAGAGAAGGAAAAAATGAAGGGTTATTAGGGGAACATCGAATGACTTTGTCAGAAGAGGGGATCGTTGATACCACTCCTAACAAGGAAACGAAGGTCACTTGGTCGGGTATTCAAAGTTTGAAAGAGGATGAGCAGGCGATTTATCTGTATAATAGCTCCGTCAGCGCGTATATCCTGCCAAAAAAGGATTTACATAATGTGGAAGAGACGAAGGCGTTTATTCAGTCAAAGATTAAAGATGCATAGGACTGTGGTGCCTAAAGAACACGGAGGAGAATATAGATGAATCAATTTACGGCTGTCATCAACGGTTGGGAATCATGGGGGCGATTATTTCAATCCATTCCATCCTTTGAACCGCTAATCCAATCTATCTTTGCAAAAGAAAAGCTTACCTTTTCGAAAATAGAGCATTGTACACCTGGGACAAATGCTGTTTTTAAAGTGGGCGATTACGTGATCAAAATATTTGCGCCAGTGGAATCTGGGATTGATAGTACGACAGATTTCACAACAGAATCATTTGCGATGCATAGAGCGACACGACTTGGTGTGTCTGTACCAAAACTAGTTGCAAGTGGGGCTGTAGAAGATAAATACCACTTTTCCTATTTGATTATGGACTTTATCCAGGGGACAGAATTGAATAAGCTGCATCATTCTTTAACAGTTGCAGACAAATTGGCTATTGGGCAGCACTTGCGTAACATCACAGATGCGATGAATACTCCATGTGTTCCTTTTAACGAGGTGGACGTGATCCATGATAGAGAAAGGCAAAAGCGATGGAAAAAATACCCTGAGAATTTTAAAAAAGAGCGACTGGATTATATCGAATCCCATGACTTTGGTGAAAACGTGTTTGTTCACGGAGACTTAAACAGGGACAATCTCTTGATGGCTGATGATCATACCATACATATCATTGATTTTGCTGATGCTGTACGGGCTCCTCTTGTCTATGAACAGGCCTTGGTTGTCTGTGAGCTATTTCAATTTGATCAGGCCTATATACAAGGCTATTTTGGCCATGATTCGAGCGAAGAAATAACGGAAATTTGTTTTAATGGTCTCTTGATTCATGATTTCGGTGGAGATGTGATTGAACAAAATATCTGTCCAGTAAGGGAATTAGACAGCTTGAATACTTTACGTAAACGGCTTGAGAGGTTAATCAAAAATACCGAATAAAAATAAGGGATTAATGGTTGGTAGACTGTAAATCTTTGATATAATAGATGCAAAAATGGGGTTCATAATATGCAAAAGATTGCAGCGACACTCTTATCAATGGTGATCGTCCATGACCAGACGCTGAATAAAATTTTACTCGTCAACCGTCCAAGTAAATTGGGATTTCCAGGGTATTTAGGACCTGGAGGGAAAATTGAATTAACCGAGAGCTTTGCCGAGGGTGCAGTGAGGGAATTAAGGGAAGAAACGGGATTATTCGTCAATCCCGAAGATCTTATCTATAAAGGCGTGGATGAATATATATTAGTAGATGATCATTATCGTTATATTGTGTTCAACTATGTAGCAACAGAGTTTACAGGGGAGTTGTTGGAGAACCCGCCTGAAGGAGAACTAAAATGGGTTTCCAAAGAAGAAATTGCAGACTTGCCAATGCAATCTTGGTTTCGGAGAAGATTACCCTATTTTTTTGAAAAAGGTACTTTTGAAATATCGATTCACTTAAAGGATTTTGAGAGCTCGCCGATAAAGGAAAGTATTCGCAAAATAGGGTAATTCGTTCTATTTACTATAGCCCCTGCTCCAACATAAAGGATATCGAGTCCCCATTAAGGTCCCTTTTTGTTATAATAAGAATAGATTACGAGAGGGGACATTCGAATCCATGAAAAAGTATTTTATCATCCGAATTTTGGTTGTGTTTTTATATATTGCTGTTTTATGGTATGGATTAACGACAAGGACTAATACCGGGTATGCGGTGATTATTATTGGAATGGTGGCTGGATTGGGGATTAATTATTGGAACTATCGAGCCAATTTAAAAGGAAACCTCGAAAATCCGCAGGTTGGAGAAAAAACGAAGAAATCGCCGTGAAAATCTGAAATTTAAGCTATCAAAGCGTGGATAAAGTTTACTAACTTTATCCACGCTTTATTTTATGGTACTAGCAATTGGTGCCTATGCCCTTTGCGTTTCAAGCATAGCCGAGTTTATTAGCAACAGCCTGAAAGCGATAACGACGAATTCATATACAGAACCGACGAACAGGTGCTTGTGCTTTTGTTGTTAATTCCTCTCGCTTTGTTTTTCATAGGCATGTAAGATTTTGATTAGTGTTTTCCCTAATGTCCGCACATCTTCAGGCTTTGTATTCTTTCCAAAAGAGATTCGAATAAACTCCTTTGCTTGTTTGCCTGTTACACCTAAAGCTGTCATCGTTTTAGCGGGAGCTTGACTACCGACCTGACAGGCGCTTCCAGTTGAAATGGCGTATCCATTGCGATTACATTCCAGCATTACAAGTTGTCCTTCCATTCCCTTGATTCTTAGACCGACAATCGAAGGGAGGTCGGAGGGATACACTTTAATCTGCGCTTCTTTGTCTTTGATGGTGTTTAAGAATATATCGCGAAGTTTTATAAAATGTTCCTGCTGTTCTGCAAGGCTAGCAAGTGATTGTTGCGCAGCCAAGGTCATCGCCGCGATCCCCGGCACATTGACAGTTCCGGGGCGAAAGCCGTTTTCATGGGACGTGTTTGGATAAAAAGCCTCCCAATGCAGGCGTGGATTTAGATATACAGCCCCAACTCCCTTTGGTCCATAAAATTTATGTCCTGAGATCGCCAAGCTATCAACAGATTGAGCAAGTTCTTGCATGTCTAGCTTGCCAAAGGTTTGCACACAATCACTATGCAGGAGAATATCCCTCTCCCGACATAGTTTACTTATTTCTACAATTGGCTGGACTGTACCAATTTCTGAATTCCCATGCTGAATGGCGATCAAGACAGTCTCCTCACGAATGGCAGCTTTTAGTTGCTCTACCTCAATATGTCCATCTGGATCATAAGGGAGGGCAGTTATCTCGAACCCCTCCTGCTTGCATTTTTCCAGTGCGCTGTGGATGGAAGCATGCTCCGCTGTACTTGTAATGATATGCTTCCCTTTTTTAAAAGGAGATGATAGCAAGGCCTGAATCGCTAAAAAGTTCCCTTCTGATCCTCCACTGGTAAAATATATTCCATCTGTTTGGACACCAAGCATTTGTGCAAGTTCTTTTCGACACGTTTCCAAAAGCTGTTGTGCTTGATTTCCGGTATCATGAAGACTACTCGTATTTCCAAAGAATTCGGTTGCCGATTGAATATATAATTGAGCAGCCTCTTGATCAAGAGGACAAGTGGCCGCATAATCAAAATATTTTATGATGTTTTCTCTCCTTATCTAGTATTATTTTAAAAAAACTCTTGTCATAAGTTTAATTATATGTAAATATATGTGTCAAGACACATATAAAATATTTGTGAGTAAAAATGTAAAGGAGGGGCTCATGAATCAGACAGATGTATTAATCATAGGAAGTGGGATTGCGGCACTCCAATTAGCCTGCAAGCTTCGTCATGATATCAATGTGATGATTATCACAAAGTCACATATCCAAGAATCTAACTCCTATCTGGCTCAGGGCGGGATTGCAGCAGCTATAGGGGATCAGGATCGTTCGGAAAAGCATTACTATGACACGCTTGAGGCAGGGCGATTTCATAATGATCCAAAAGCTGTTGAAGCTTTAACTGATAGGGCTCCATCCCTTATACAATCTTTAACACAGCAAGGATGTCCTTTGGATAAAGATGAACGAGGCAAACTTCTTCTCGGCATGGAAGGTGCCCATAGTGAAAAAAGAGTTATTCATGGTGGTGGTGATGCAACTGGAAAAACGATCATGGATTATTTGCTTCCCCGCATACCGAATCATGTTAAGGTGCTGGAAAATCATTTTGTATATGAGCTTTTAGTGGAAAAGGATACTTGTGTTGGTGTGAAGGCAAAAGACGAAAATCATGAGAATAATATTTTTTTAGCCGATCATATTGTAATCGCGACGGGCGGCTGTGGCCGAATGTATCGCTATAGCTCTAATGCGGAAACTGTGACCGGTGATGGGATCGCGCTTGCGTATCTTGCTGGCGCAAATATTTCGGATATGGAATTTATTCAATTTCATCCTACTCTTCTTTATATAAATGGAAAGACGAAAGGACTTGTATCAGAAGCCGTTCGAGGTGAGGGAGGACGGCTGGTGACAGAGACTGGAAAGGAAATTATGAGCAGTGTTCATCCACTGGCAGATTTAGCACCGAGACATATTGTTTCACAAACTATTTATGAACATCTTTCACAAGGAGAGGATATTTATTTAGATATCTCACAAGTTAAAGATTTCTCTAGGCGATTTCCGACGATTTCACGTCTTTGCCAAGCAAATGGCCTGGATTTAGAGGAAAAGCGAATCCCAGTTGTTCCTGGAAGTCATTTTTTAATGGGAGGGATTCAAACGGATCTTACAGGAAAAAGCAGTCTTCAAGGGCTATATGCATTGGGAGAGGCCGCGTGTACTGGCGTTCATGGAGCCAATCGATTGGCTAGCAATTCCTTACTGGAAGGTCTGTTTATGGGAGAAAATCTTGCTCAGTGGTTGAACAGTCAGTCCTTTTCTAAAAGGATTCGGAGTGAAGCTTTTTATTGGCAGCAGCCTCAGCACATCGGGAAGCCGTTACCAAGCCTAGAGGAAATTCAGAAGAGGATGATGGATCATGTGGGCATTGTGCGAACAGAGGAAGGATTAACAAAGCAATTGCAATGGTTAGAGTCATTTATGGGAGAGCATGCCTGGACTGGAAATCTCGATCTTATGGACAAAAACGAACTCACTCGTTATTTTATGGTCATGACAGCTTCTCTGGTGACAAAGGCAGCACTTCATAGAACGGAGAGCCGTGGTGGTCATTACCGAATGGATTTTCCATGTGAAGATGATCACAACTGGAGACGAAAACGATTGATTCAAAATTGGAAGGCGAAAGAAGGAATAGGGTATGAACAAGATCAAATTACAGCAGCAACTTAAACAATTTTTTTTAGAAGATATCGGGGATAGAGATGTATCCAGCAGCATTTTTAGCAGAGAACAAATGGGGCAGCTATCTCTGCTTGCAAAAGCCGAGGGAATTTTTTGCGGAGAAGAAGTGGTGAGAACGGGATTTTCTTTGCTTGTGGAGCAGTTGGATATCAAGATGAAGGTTCGTGATGGGGAATGGATTGAAAAAGGGCAACTGCTTGCGGAAATTAGCGGAACAGTCAATGATCTTTTACAAGCGGAAAGAGTTGTTCTAAATTTAGTACAGAGAATGAGCGGCATTGCGACAAAAACACATGAGACTGTAACTTTGTTAAATAGTGATCATACGAAAATATGTGATACAAGAAAGACGACACCAGGTTTGCGGATGCTGGAAAAATATGCGGTTCGATGTGGGGGCGGCGTGAATCACCGATTTGGACTGTATGATGCAGTCATGTTGAAGGATAACCACATCGCGTTTGCTGGTTCGATTGCAGGGGCCGTAGCAGCGGCTCGGAAAAATGTTGGCCACATGGTAAAAATCGAGGTAGAAATTGAGTCAAAAGCGCAAATGCAAGAGGCAATTGAAGCACAGGCCGATGTCATTATGTTTGATAACCGCACCCCCGATGAGATCAAGACATGGATAAAAGAAGTGCCAGAAGGTATTGTAACCGAAGCATCTGGTGGGATCACACTAGAAGATCTTGCCTCCTATGGCGAGACAGGGGTCGATTACATCTCATTAGGCTTTCTTACTCACTCTGTCTCAGCACTAGACATTAGTGCAAAAGTTGAGTTTGCATAAGACGAAACTTTAAAGATAGGTGCGCAAAGATGCTCATCATATGTGCTGAAAGTTGAGCAGAGTGGAAAAGTGTAGGGGGGTCGGTGTTCGCCGTGCCCGAAATGAAGGAGCGGAGCAAAAAGTGTAACGGCGAGAGCCATGGCTGTGCCCGAAATGAAGGATCAGAGCAAAAATCGTAACGGCGAGAGTCATGGCCGTGCCGGAAATGAAGGAACAGGGTAAAAATCGTAACGGCGAGAGTCATGGCCGTGCCCGAAATCGAGGAGCAGAGCAAAAATCGTAACGGCGAGAGCCAAGGCCGTGCCCGAAATGAAGGAGCGGAGCAAAAAGCGTAACGGCGAGAGCCATGGCTGTGCCCGAAATGAAGGATCAGAGCAAAAAGCGTAAGGGCGAACGCCATGGCCGTGCCCGAAATGAAGGAGCCGGGCAAAAAACGTAACGGCGAGAGCCATGGCCGTGCCCGAAATGAAGGAGCGGAGCAAAAAGCGTAACGGCGGATGCCGTGGCCGTGCCCGAAATCGAGGATCAGAGCAAAAAGCGTAACGGCGAAAGCCATGGCCGTGCCCGAAATCGAGGAGAAAGGCAAAAAGCGTAACGGCGGATGCCATGGCCGTGCCCGAAATGAAGGAGCGGAGCAAAAAGCGTAACGGCGAGAGCCAAGGCCGTGCCCGAAATGAAGGAGCGGGGTAAAAAGCGTAACGGCGAGAGCCATGGCCGTGCCCGAAATGAAGGAGCGGAGCAAAAAGCGTAACGGCGGACGCCGTGGCTGTGCCCGAAATGAAGGAGCGGAGCAAAAAGCGTAACGGCGGACGCCGTGGCTGTGCCGGGTACGATCCCTAAATAAAAAGAATAGCGAGATTTTATCACGAACAGGAGGAAATGGTATGAATCTATTAGAAACTTTACAAACAAATGCATTGCCAGAGGAGTATCGAAAGATGTCCACGGAGAATTTGGAGGAGAAAGTGCGCAGGGTGAAAGAGAAATTAGGAAAAAAGTTATTTATTCCTTGCCACCACTATCAAAAAGATGAGGTATTTCAATTTGCGGATGCTACAGGAGATTCTCTAAAGCTCGCGCAGTTATCTCAGGAAAACCGTGAAGCAGAGTATATCGCCTTTTGTGGTGTGCACTTTATGGCTGAAACTGCGGATATTCTGACGACAGAACATCAAAAGGTCTTTTTACCAGACATGCGGGCAGGATGTTCGATGGCAGATATGGCGGATATTCATCAAACAGAACGGGCATGGGAGAAGCTCCAAGCTCAATTTGGCGACACTATTCTCCCTTTGACTTATGTAAATTCGACGGCAGCTATTAAAGCATTCGTTGGAGAGCATGGAGGGGCAACCGTTACTTCTTCTAATGCTGAAAGTATGGTGCAATGGGCCTTTCAACAAAAGGAACGAATTCTCTTTTTACCTGACCAGCATTTGGGACGGAATACTGCTTATAACTTAGGTGTTAGCTTGGAAGAAATGGCAGTCTGGGATCCAATCCAGAACGAATTGGTCTTTGATGGACCATTTGAGAAGGTGAAGGTCATTCTCTGGAAAGGACATTGCTCGGTGCATGAGAATTTTACCGTAGCTAATGTGAAGCAGGTGCGCGAGGAGCATCCCGATATGAAGGTTATTGTCCATCCTGAGTGTAGCCGTGAAGTCGTTGCCCTTGCAGATCTAGCCGGTTCGACGAATTATATTATCCAAGCAATTGAAAACTCAGAGCCTGGTTCAGCTTGGGCCATTGGTACTGAGATGAATCTGGTCAAACGGATCATCCAGCAGCATCCTGATAAGCACATTATTTCACTGAATCCACATATGTGTCCATGTCTTACGATGAATCGCATTGATTTGCCCCATCTTGCTTGGTGCTTGGATTCAATTGAACAAGGAGAAGATCGAAACATCATTCAAGTTGATGAAAAAACATCTTCCTTTGCCATGCTGGCATTGGAAAGGATGTTGGCGTTATCATAGAAGAGAGGGAGAAGAGATTCTCTCCTTGAATTATACATTATCAAGAGAAAGGAGGAATGGGTTGAAAATTAGATTAAGTGAATACAATAAAAGTTGGGTCCAAATGTATAAGGATGAGACTTGCCTTTTAACAAGAATTTTTGGAGGAGAAATTGTCAGGTTTGAGCATTTTGGCAGTACATCAGTCCCAGGCATGAAGGCAAAGCCTGTGATTGATATGATGTGTCTCGTGAAAGATATAGAGAAAATAGATTTATGGAATGAACAAATGCGATCGCTTGGCTATGATATTGCCGGCGAATGGGGAATCAAGGGGAGAAGATTATTTCGGAAAGGTGGAGAGAACCGGACCCATCATATTCATGTGTACCAGTTTGACCATCCGGAGATTTCCCGGCACTTAATTGTAAGGGATTATTTAAGAACCCATCCCGAGGAGGCAGAACGCTATTCACTAAAAAAAGCAGAGCTCGCACAGCGTTTTGATGATACTCGTTTTTACAGTAAGGCAAAAAGGGATTTCGTTCAGGAGTTGGAACAACGAGCACTAGAATGGTTTCAAACGAGAGGCTAATATGTGAGGGGGAGCGGCATGCCCTCTCCCATTAGCTATTTTTTAGTTTTCGATTTTTCATCATTTTTAAATAAAACTGCACCAATACTTCTGCAAAGACAAGTCCCATCGCAATCGCACTTGCTACGATAAAGGCCTTGGTGGCAAGGGGAATCGCCTCAGCATACTCATTACTCACAACGTGACGCATAGCGTTATAAGCAGTGCCCCCTGGTACTAGTGGAATAATCCCTGCAACGATAAACGTAATAATCGGAGTTTTATAATATTTGGCTAGTATATGACCAATCAAGCCGACGACAAAGGCTCCACAAAAAGCGGCTTGGACAATATCAATTCCAGCATCTGTCATTACAAGATACATCATCCATCCACCCATGCCGACAAGTCCACAATGAAGCAAAGCTTTTCGGGGAGCGTTAAAAATAATCCCAAAACCAATCGAAGCTATTAAACTTAACGTAATTTGTGCGAGGTAATAGGACATTGGTAATTCTCCTTTCCTTTTAAACCCGTAGTGGGTCACATTAATTCCTTATAAGCACTGTTTAATCGCATAAAGAACATTTTAATCCCGTATAAGTCTCTGTTTAATTTAATTCCGGATAAAGGGAAGCTCTCTCTTTCATAGCCATATGGAATAGGCAACAGCAACCCCAGCCCCAATTGCGAGAGCGGTTAAAAAGGCTTCTGCTCCTTTCGATAATCCTGAGACAAAGTGACCAGCCATCAAATCACGGATGGCATTGGTAATCAATAAGCCAGGGACAAGCGGCATAACAGAAGCGATCACGATCAGATCCAGTTGTTGACCGATGCCAAACCTAACAAATAAAAGTGATACCAAGGCAATGACAAATGCTGCCATAAATTCAGCAAAGAATTTCACCTTTGTTTGATTGTGAATGAGGAGCATTGCAGTAAAGCCTAACCCGCCGACAAGCATGGCGGGGAGATAATCAGCCCATACCCCTTTAAACATAATCAAAAAACTCCCAGTTGAAATGGTAGCGGCTAAGATTTGCACCCAAATGGGAAAAGAGAGATTTTCTTTCGCTAATTTTTTAAGGGCTTGAAAAGCCTCTTCGTAGCTTAGCTCGCCTCCTGCCATCTTCCTGGAAAGATGATTGACGCGCGCAATCTTTTCAAGGTCCGTTCCCCGCTGGCTAATGCGAACAAATTGGGAGGAATCAGAGCCTTCGAGTGAAAAAATAATGCCGGTTGGAGTCACAAAGCTTTGACTTTCTGAGAATCCATATGCTGCTGCTATTCGCATCATCGTATCTTCCACTCGATAAGTCTCAGCACCACTTTGCATTAATATTTTCCCTGCTAAAAGACAGGTTTCTACTAGTTTTTTTTCTTCTGCTGGCTTCAAAGCCTTCACGTCGCTTTCATTGAGGTGAAAATTGGGATAAACTAAGTCCCCCTAATGCTCCCCCAAAGTTATTCATCCCACTAGCTTTTCTGTGCCCGAACATCGGGTAATTTAATTTTTAAGGTAAACTGGTCCTTAATAAAAGAAAAATCGAGGCTGCCCTGATGATTTTTCACAATCCGTTGTATCTCCTGAGTGCCGAAACCCCCATGATTACCTCGTTTGCTTGATTCTGCTTTAGCTGTATAGATTCGCTCAAGAATTCGATTTTCAATCGGTAAGGTATGATTTCGACAAACAATAATAAAAATCCCACTCTGTTTTCGGCAGCTTAGTACTACTTTCCCACCAGGTACCACTGCCGCGGCCTCTATTGCGTTTTCCAAAATATTGCCAACCAAGGCTATTAATTCGTACTCTGCTAAAGGTAGACCTGATAAAGCTTGGTGAAGCTGATAGTCTAATACAACATCATTTTCCTCTGCTTGCTTTTTGCAGGCATACAGACATCCAGCAATAATATTGGATTCATTATGTAAAACCTTATCTAACGCCGTAAAACGTGACGCTACCTCTTGTGTGTAACTCTCTGTATCAGGTGAATTCCCATCGGCATGCAAAATCGCCGAGACATGTTTTTGTAAATCGTGGCGCTGTCTTCTTAATTCATGTAAAAGGGTTGTTTGTTGCTTATAATTTTTTATGATTTCCTCTGTTTTCCCTTGCTCTTTTAAAAAAGTAATTTGATAAAACTGTAAGGCGATCGTTTGCAGTACCATTCCTAAAAGCAGGAAGGGAGTGGCGGTCCCAAAGCTTGCCATAAACCAGCAAAGTTGCAGGATTACTGTTATTCCTTTCCATGAACGCGGTGGTTCATCCCCTTTAATGAAAAATAGTTGATAAATCGCACCAGCCAAGATCAACAGCGTGAAAATATAGTGGTTCGCTAATAAAGTCCAACAAAGTGCGAAAAGCCATGGGATGAACTGGAGAGATTTTACCATCTTTTCACCTCAAAAATAATACTTTTGCAAATAATCCATTTTGTCTTTAGTCAGCATGGCAATTTTTTTCGTACCATCAAAAGTAACACTGTATGACTTTTTTGTATAGACCGAAAAACTTTTCACAAAGTGCAAATTAATCAGAAAAGAACGATGAGACCGAATAAAGTTATTCTCTCTAAGACTTGCTTCTAATTCGTTCATTGATAAATAGGTCGTATGTTCATCATCGATTGTATGAATTGTTGTGGATCTCCCCGTCCGTTCGGCAAAAATAATATCCTTCTTCGGGATCATTTCAATATGACCTTTTTGCTTAAGGACAAGCCGGCCTGTTAAATTTCCCGCGTGTTGTTTTTCACGGAAGCGCGCCAAAGACTGTTGCAGTCGTTCTTTTGTATAGGGTTTTAATATATAATCATGCACATTTAATTCAAAGGCTTGCACCGCATACCCACTTTTGGCAGTGACAAAAATAACGGTAATCAACAGTCCATGTGCTTGAATAATATCGGCAAGCTCATACCCCGAAATACCAGGCATTTCAATATCCGCTATCAATAACTCAATCTTATTTTTCTGGATTTCCTGATACGCGTCTTCTGAATCTGTTGTGGCAAAGACGAGTTCTACATCCTCTTCTTCTTGTAAAATAAAGGCCAATTTATCTAAATCGATTTGACGGTCATCGACAATACCCACTTTCATCGCTAAAACTCCTTTAAAAGGATCAAAGGCTAAATTCGCGACATCCTGCCGCAACGCCTTTGTGACCTGCAACCTGCCGGCCTTCCTACATTATAATCTATTTTATAAAAGAGAGCATTCCATTCGGCAATCGGGACTTTTCATGACAGGTAAGTCCCTCTTCGCGACAGGATGGGAGACGAGATGCGATTTGCACCGTACAATAGAGACAATAAGAATGCGGGAGGGAAACGATATGCTTGTTATCGATCAAGTTTCCAAGCAATTTAAAGATAAAAAGCAATTAGTGAAGGCAGTCGATTATATTTCACTCAATATTAAAGAAGGAAATGTGGTCGGATTGATTGGAGAGAATGGGGCGGGTAAAACGACATTACTTCGGATGCTATGTACATTGATTGAACCGGATGAAGGAACGATCACAATCGACGGGGAAAATATTTATACCCATAAAGAAAAGGTACGGCATCGCCTTGGTGTGTTGTTTGGCTCGGAAACCGGGCTCTATAATCGCTTAACCGCACGTGAGAATCTTGAATACTTTGGCAGTCTCTATGATATGAGTGCTCACGATATTAAAAATCAAATTGAGATGCTAGCGAAGCGATTCGGAATGAGAAAATATTTGGATCGAAGAGTAGAAGGCTTTTCTAAAGGGATGAAACAAAAGGTGGCAATTGCCAGGACATTGATTCATGATCCAGATATTGTTTTATTTGATGAGCCAACAACTGGATTAGATATCACTTCAGCTACTATTTTTCGAGAATTTATCTATCAATTTAAAGGAGAAGGGAAGACAATTATCTTCTCTACTCATATTATGGATGAGATTGCGCACCTATGTGATGATCTTATTATGATGCACAAAGGTCAAATTGTGTATGAGGGGAACTTAGAAGAACTATATGAAACAGAAAATAGCCGAGATCTTAATTATCTGTTCACATCCAAGATTGTAAGGGGTGACCTTTATGTTTAAAACAATTTTTTTAAAAGAGATGAAAGATGTTTTACGAGATAAAAGAAGTATTACATTATTAGTGATCCTACCCATAGTAATGATGGCAGCTTTGACGTTCTTTTATGATAAACTATTAGTCTCTAGCGAGGATACAGAGTTCACACTTGCGGTGGAAGAAACGGCTGATGCTGGTTTTATTGAAAAACTGCAAACCTATTTGCCTGATGTGACGATTGAAAAGTATGCGAATGTGCAAAAAGCAATGAATGATGGCAAAGTACAGGCTGGAATCGAGATGGATAAGAATTGGGAAGAAGTAATTGCAACACAAACTCCAGTGCCTGTGCGCGTTTATTTTGATCCAGGAAATCAAGAATCATCTGGTGCGTGGAGTCTGGTGCAAGCAGCTTTTTCGGAATGGCAAAATGATGTTGTACAAGAGCGAATGGTGGCTAGTGAGATGGATCCCAATGTCCTCAATGTTTTCCAAGTTGAGCCACAAACAACAAAAAATGAAGATGATGCCATGGCTTCCTTCATGCTTGCTCTATTGATTCCATTATTAATTCCAATCGCGATTGCCAATGGCTCTTATCCATCCGCTACTGAATTGTTTGCAGGGGAAAAAGAGAAGAAAACGATGGAAGCATTATTGATTACTCCTGTAAAGCCGGTAAAAATTTTATTAGCCAAATGGATGACCATTTCTCTCCTCGGTATTTTTACGGGTGTGTTATGTATTGGCTGGCTAAGTGGGCTGATGAATTTCACAACCGAATTAAAAAAAGGACTCGTGGCGATTGAAAATCCATTTCTCTTTATTCTAATGGGCGCGTTCTTAATTTCAATGTTTGCGATCTTTATTGCAGGTGTAGAAATGATTTTAAGCATGTTAGCCAACTCAGTAAAAGAAGCGGGTTACTATATTACTCCGATTATCGGGATAATGGTTTTCCCGATGTTATTGATGTTTTTCATGGGAAGCACTCAAAACCTTGGTTTATATGCAATTCCAGTAATGAACTTATTCTTATTTGTCCGAGATGCCTTTAACGGTCAGATTACAGGTAGTGGCTTTGCAATCGCAATTGGTAGTTATCTTGTTTGTATTGCCATTTTGTTCCCAATCGCGAGTAAACTTTTTCACAATCATCGGTTAATGTTAGGGAAATAATGATGAGGGTGGGACATTCATATTAAAGGGAAAGATAAACATAGTGTGTCGGCCCGTTTTTGCGCAGTGCCCAGCATTTTGGGCACGCCGTTAGCCTTTTTGGGTTTTCTCCATATTTTCGTCACGGTCTCGCTCAGTTTTCTTTCCCTTTTTTGGGTTTCTCCTGAATCCGAGCTTTGTTCTCTTTAAACTCAACAAAAAACTTTGATATCGTTAAGAAAAGGCAGCCTTGAAACCATGTAACCACTGGATTTTAGGTTGTTTTTTTCATTTCGAAACATCGGAGGGGTAAATCGACTTTTATAGCCCCCTAAAATTCTTTAAATTTCGCCTAATAACTAGTTTTTTTACAAAGATCCGAGCTTCTTCTTCTTTTAATACCAAATTTTGTGATTGTCTTCGTATGAATATTTATTTATAATAAGGTATAATTATAACATAGAGGTGGTCCAATGAAGGATGGAATGTCGGGTAAGGATTTCTTTGCCCTTGCGTTTGGGAGTATGATCGGGATTGGATGGGTGATATCCATACCTGCATGGATGTCGGCCGCAGGCAGTATTGGGGCGATCATTGCCATTTTAGTGACGATGTTGATGATTATTCCAATTGGCTTTGTTTACGGTGAACTCACGTCTAGCTTAAAGGTTTCAGGTGGGGAATATGCCTATACATATTTAGCTGTCGGCAAGCTCTCTGCCTTTGTTTGCGGATGGTTTTTAATATTGGGGTATTTAATTATTCTACCCTGGGTGGCAGTGTCAGTTGCTGCACTCACTTCATATTTATTTCCGGCGATGAATGCTATACCTCTGTACTCGTTGTTTGGTTCGGTCATCTACCTTCCTCATTTAATTGTGAGTTTGCTCATGGTTACGATCATCGTGTACTTAAATTACAAAGGTGTAAAGCAATCAAGTAAATTTCAAAACGTTGCAACTTGGATGATGATTGCAACATTCTTTGTGTTTATCATTGGTGGCTTTGTTGCAGGGTCTAGCGAAAATATTTCGAAAGCAACATCTGAATCAGGAACAATAGGTGGTGTGGCAACGGCCATTGCTTCCATCTTATTTTTTATGAATGGTTTTGACACGATTCCTAAAGCTCGAAATGAGGTTGGTTCCAATATAAATAGAGCCCATCTCGGTAAGGCGATTGTCGGTACTATTATTGCTGGGAGTTTGCTATATTCGGTCATCGTGTTGGCGTCCAGTTTTATCATGCCTGCAGAGGAACTTGTGAACTTAGGAGAACTGCCATTAATTTCAGCATTTGAAGCGGCGACAGGTTCCAAGTTTTTAACGATCATTATTGTCTTTGGCGTACTGCTTGGTGTTATCACTACGTTTAATGGCTTTTTATTTGCCGGCAGCCGTTTGATTCAGTCATTCTCAGAAGCGGGATTTCTGCCCAAGGTACTCTCTAAAGTTGATCAGCACAATAAAACACCAAAGAACGCATTACTATTTATGTTGATAGTTACTGTTTTTGGTATATTTCTTGGTCAGGGAATTTTATCACCCTTTATCGTGATGGGCGGGATTTCATTTCTTATTGCTTGGTTCTTCATGTCCTTGAGCAGTGTTAAGCTATATAAGAAAAAGCCAAATTTACATAGACCCTATCGCCCTCCCGGCGGGATCATAATGAGCTATATCGCAACATTTTTTTCTAGTATTTTAACTTTGATGATGATTATTCCTGGGACACCAATTTCATTACATGGAATTGAGTATATATTATTCCTGGTCTGGTTGATCATCGGTATCGTCATTTATAGCGGCTATAGCAGAAATAAGATAGCATTTAAAGAGGATGTTCAAAAGGTAAGGAGCAAGCAGATGAACAGCTAAGTTCTTGT
The DNA here is from genome assembly GCF_018333015.1 of Bacillus sp. J14TS2. Lineage (NCBI taxonomy): Bacteria > Bacillati > Bacillota > Bacilli > Caryophanales > Bacillaceae > Bacillus > Bacillus sp. J14TS2. Next base: position 65,733 of record NZ_BORE01000017.1, read on the forward strand.
TGTCCATACCCGTACATCCTGTACGCTGCAACCTGCAGGTCTTCGGTAAAATATGACACTTCGAATGTATCCTTACTTTTGAACAAGAATTTAAAGGAGTTGTCGAATAATGGGAAAAGAGACTTTTGGAATAGTAGGATTTCCTTGGGATGGTGGAGCATCGCTTGGGAGACCAGGTGCAAGATTTGCTCCTCAAGGGATCAGAGATGCATACAAATGGTTTGAAAATAGGATTGAAAATAATCAAGTATATGATGTGGATAAAAGAAAGCTTTATACATTGAGTGAGAATAGTATTGTCGATTATGGGGATATTGATATCGTCGCATATAGTACAGAGAAGACATTTGAGAATGCAAAAAATAAAGCAACTGAAATGTTGACGAAAGATGTATTTCCTTTTGTATTGGGAGGAGATCATTCGATTTCTTATCCGATTATAGAGGCTCTACATGATAACACGGAAGGTAAGATTGGCATCATTCAATTTGATGCACATCTAGATTTGGTTGATGATTCACCTGTACAGGGAAAATATTCCCAAAGCAGCCAGATGAGAAGAGCGATTGAGCTTGAAAGAATAAGTCCTGAACATGTTGTGCAAATTGGTGTGCGTAGCTTTAACTATCCTTGGTATGCTGAATATCTTAATGAAATAGGTGTGGTTCAGTATACCGCAAGGGAAGTTCATTCCAGTGATCCTAAAAAAATCATTTCAGAGATTTTAAATGATAAACTGAAAGATGTGGATCATATTTATCTGACATTTGATATGGATGTATTAGAGCCTGGCCTTGCTCCCGGAACAGGTGCGAATGAGCCAGGCGGGTTAACAGTCGTACAAGCTTTTTCTATGCTGGAAGAACTTTATGACAAAGTAGATGTATTTGATATTGCAGAAGTTAACCCATTATATGATGTGCGCGAGATCACAGCATCTATAGCTGCTAAAATTATGTTTGAGTGTGCAGTAAGCAGGTTGAGCAAAAAATAAAGGCATATAATTTTTCACTCGGCGAAAATAATTATTGACATTTGGGGAATTTTCAAATAAAATCAAAAACAATCCAATGAAAATTCTGGCGATGAAGAAGAGTAGTAGCTTGCGGACCACAAAAGAGAGCTGGTGGTGGGTGCGAACCAGTGTGTCGAACGCATGTGAATGGACTTCCGAGCTTCCAAACCGAACTCCATGGGAAAGTAGGCTTTGGCGAAACCCCATCGTTACATGGGCAAACATGATGAATGTAAAAAAGTGAGCTGATTTCAGCTAATAAAGGTGGTACCACGGTCCCTCGTCCTTTGGATGAGGGGCCTTTTTGTCTATAAAAACGAAAACGTCGGAACTTTATAGGGTTCTGACGAGATAAAGGAAACACGGTGAGGACTTATCGTAAGAATAAAACGAAAGTTTGTTAGTCACTGGGCATTGTAGCTAGTCTAATAAAAGCGAAAACGCCCGTTTTACGGATAAACGCTAAAAGCGTCAAGTCATGTGGCATCAATTAAATAAAGTAAAACGTGAAACAAGAGAAGTAGGTTTAAGCTTTTCATTGAAGAGAGTCGGGGAATGGTGTGATCCCGGTATGGAAACTTTTACTGAATGGACTTGTAAGTGGTTTTTTGAACGTCTATTTGATAAATAAGTTCAAAAAGACGGATAAAATGAGCCAACGAAGAAATTCGCAGTGCCATTTTACCAGAATCTTTGAACCTTCTTAAATAGAGAAGTAGGAAAACACGATATTCCGTCGTTATATGGATAGGGTTTAGGAGGCACACTCCTGTACCTGAAAGAGATGGAAAAGAGATTCTTTTCCAAATGAGGTGGCACCGCGGTGAAGATCGCCCTCAAACCAACAAATGAAGTCGATGTTGGTTTGAGGGCTTTTTATATTCAAAAATTTGAGAGGAGAATGGAAAATGCAAACCAAACAAGCACAATTTAAATTGAAAAAATTAAACGGGGATACCTTAACACCCATTAATATTTTTCTGAGACTAAAAGGAGAGAAAAAGTTTTTATTGGAAAGTTCCTTAAAGCATAATGAGCAAGGTCGATATTCCTTTATCGGAGCAAACCCAATTTTAGAATTCATCGGGAAGGAGGGGCATGCACAATTATTAGCTAGTGACGGACAACTAGTGGAAGAGTCATCAGGACAACCATTAGCATTTTTGCAAGAGGCTTTGCCAAAGATTGATATTGATGTTCCTTTTCCATTTTATGGAGGAGCTATTGGTTATGTCGGCTATGATGCGATTCGCCAGTATATCCCGATTGGGCCAATCTTAGAAGATGAAATCGAAATGCCGGACATTCATTTTATGATTTATGAGGATGTAGTGGTTTTCGATCATTTAGCGCAATCGATTTATTTATTATCGATTGATTATGATGGTAAAACGACGGAGCAGGAATTAGAGCTACGTCTTACGCATTTAGAAGCGCAAATTGCCAGGAAGGCAGCGGATGAGTCGCTTTCAGATTGTAAGATTCAATTTACTCCTAAGCTGGAAAAAGAAGAGTTTATGCGTAAGGTGGAAGAAGCGAAGCAGTATATTCATTCAGGTGAAGTACAGCAAATTGTATTATCCCAAAGAATGACGGGAAAAGTAGAGGATGATCCTTTTCACTTTTATCGTGTCTTACGTAATTCCAACCCATCTCCGTATATGTTTTATGTTGACTTTGAAAAATATGTTGTTCTAGGCGCCTCTCCAGAAAGCTTCGTTAAAACAAACAAAGGGACAGTGACAACCAATCCGATTGCTGGAACAAGACGACGAGGGAGAAATGAAGAGGATGACCAGCGCATGGCCCAGGAACTATTAGCTGATGAAAAGGAATTATCCGAACATCGCATGCTTGTCGACTTAAGTCGCCAAGAATTATCTACTATTTGTTTGGAAGATACAATTACGGTCAAGGATTATATGAAGCTGGAGTATTATCGTCATGTCATGCATATCGTCTCTGAAGTCGAAGGTACATTGAAGGCAGATACTTCAGGAATGGATGCCTTAATCTCTTGTCTTCCAGCTGGCACCGTGTCAGGCGATCCTAAACCAAGAGCCATGCAGATTATTAATGATTTGGAAAAAACAAAACGCGGAGTCTACGCAGGGGCAATTGGTTACGTAAATGTGAATGGGGATGTTGACTTTGCCATTGCTATTCGTTCCCTTGTTATCAAAGATCAAATTGCCTACCTACAAGCAGGCGCAGGTATTGTCGCGGATTCTGATCCAGCTAAGGAATATAAAGAAACAATTAATAAAGCACAAGCCATTCTTAGCCCTAAACCTTATTAATAAAGCAAAACAGATACCAGGAATTTATATAGTGAAACTTCAATCAGTGGGGTACCTTTCTATCTCCCACTGATTTGAGAAGAGCAAAGGCTAAGTTCGCGATGTCCAGACGCTTCGCCTTTGCGACCAACATTCTGTTAGTCTGAACCAATCTGCAGTGAACTCCGCAAAAGTGTAACGGGGCGAGCCTCCGCCGTGCCCAAAATGCAGTGAGCTCCGTAAAAGCGTAACGGCGCGGATCTCCGCCGTGCCCGAAATGCAGTGAGCTCCGTAAAAGTGTAACGGCGCGGCCCTTCGCCGTGCCCAAAATGCGGTGAACTCTGCAAAAGTGTAACGGCGCAAGCTTCCGCCGTGCCCAAAATGCAGTGATCTCCGTAAAAGTGTAACGGCGTGGGCCTTCGCCGTGCCGGAAATGCGGTGAACTCTGCAAAAGTGTAACGGCGCGGCTCTCCGCCGTGCCCAAAATGCGGCGAACTCCGTAAAAGTGTAACAGCGCAAGCTTCCGCTGTGCTTAAAATGCGAAGAAACGCACCCAATCAGTAGTTCGAGCTAAGAAAAATCAAATTGGATTTTTCTTAGCTCGATAGGATGCGGGGGCATCGGCGTTGCGACGTATAGGAGGTACTAATGCAGACGAAGCGACAGGACGTCGCGGATTTAGTTTTTCTTCTTACATCAAGGCGTCTTGCGTTTTTGTTCCTGTTAAGGAAACTATAAAATTGACCCTTGTGGATAAGCTGTAATTTTGAGTTTCGTCGTCTAGCTCCAACGCCCAGCGACTAGCAAACTTTCAGCTTCTGCTTGCGTAAGTCAACATCGGCTCATACTTCGCCGTGCTGTCTAGCTACAGACGGCAAGAGCTCGAGGTCAAATAACCCTGAATCGCAGAAGGGGAAATTCACCCTTCTTCGTTTCAGGAACATTTGCTTGTCGCTCCTAATCAGCCGTCTTTCGCATTTCATGTATCCTTTATCTCAGGGCTACAGGATGTAGGTCAGAACAGCGTTGCGCCAGGACGGCGCGTTTTTAGCTGTTCATCCTTACTATGAAAGTTTATACGTCGCTAAACGGGCGCTTGCGCTTTTGTTCTTAAGGCTCATCATTTACAGGTGTGGGTTCACTTAAGAACTTTTGCATGGCTTCCTGATTTTTGAGGAAATCAAGTTTTAGGACGGCACCTGCATGCCCATAGGTTTGATTGGTGAATCCATCTTTTACAGGAATCCGCATTGTTTCAATTTGTTCAATCGGTTGTGAAAAGACCATGGAACTCAATGTGATGATCTCTTGGGGACCCAAATCGGTTTCCACATTTTTGATTGTGTCATGCACAAGCTGCGGGATTTTTGTCATCCCAGTAAATGAGTTCATCTTTTCATTCACTTTGGCGATGACATCTAATAAAATCTCTTGTTGTCGCTCGACTCTGCCGAAGTCACTACGTTCATCGTGCCGGAAGCGGACATATTTTAATAAATCTTCACCATGTAAGGAATTTTCACCTGCTGCCATCTTTAAATCCATATCATCGATCACGGCTTGATCTACATGAACATTGATTCCTTCTGGAATAAGTGTATCCATCACACTGACAAATCCCTGGAAATCTACGGTGACAGTATGATCCACATCTAAACCAAAGTTATTCTGGATCGTTTTCTTAAGGAGTTCTTCGCCTCCCAAGAAATAGGCATTATTAATTTTATCAAAATTATATTTGTGACCGGGAATTTGCACGTAAGAATCACGCATGATCGAAATAAGCTTTAAGGTTCGATCCTCCGGGCGATAATTGACCAACATGATCGTATCTGTCCGTGAGTTTGCTTCGCCCCGAGAATCAATGCCAAGCACTAGAAAATTAATCGATTCATCTACAACTTCATTCTCAGTTTCTTCCTGCTCCGAATGATCCTTACCTATATTCTGACAGCCAAATAAAAGGAGAAAGCTGCTTATGATGAGAACAAATAAGGTACTTTTTTTCACTTTTCTCAGCTCCTGACAAACCATCTTTCTTTTATTCTTCAATTCTTGACGGCATTTATGTAAAAAAGTAGGTGGGAAATTTATCCAATTCATAAAAAAACTACCTTTAAAAGGAGCCTTATCCCTTTTAAAGGTAGTTGTCGACTTACGCTTTTCTTTTGCCTAGGAATGAAAGGAGAAATAGAAGAACACCAAGCAAAACGGCGATCGCTCCAATAATTCCAAAGTAGAGAATTTCTGTTTCAGGCTTGTACAATTTAACAATTTGCGCATTAATCGCCTGTGCCGAAGCATTGGATAGGAACCAAAGACTCATTGTTTGCGCCGAGAATGCAGCAGGTGCTAGTCTGGTTGTTGCTGATAAACCAACTGGCGATAAGCATAATTCGCCAAGTACAACTATGAAGAAACTAAGCACAAGCCATAATGGGCTGACGAGCGTATCGGGACCACCGTAAATTGCAGGGATGATCATCACTAAAAAGGATACTCCCGCAAGGACCAAGCCTAATGAAAACTTTTGATGTGTCGAAGGTTGACGTTTGCCAAGCTTCATCCATAAACCAGCAAATATTGGTGCTAAAATTACGATAAATAGTGGATTTAATGATTGAAACCAAGATGATGCCAAGGAAAAACCAGCAAACGATAATCTTGTTCGCTCATCTGCATATTGAGCCAAAATTACCGAACCTTGCTCTTGAATCGCCCAAAACATCATAGCGGCAATAAACAAAGGAATATAAGCAAGTAAATTCTTTTGTTCCTCATTTGTTGTTTTCTTGCTAAAATACATGACGATAAAGTAAATAATAGGAATAATAATCCCTAACACACTAACTATCATCGTAAAGCGATCAATATTTAAAATGCCCTTCGAAATAAGAACAGCACCTGCGATCAAAATCACAAGAATACTGATGCCAATCTTTAAAAAGACGGATTTTTTTTCATCAGGTGAAAGTGGATTTGGCACATATGAACCAGCAAGGCCCAAATTTTTCTTTCTTGTTGCGAGGAAAATAATGAGACCAGCTAACATGCCGATTGCCGCTACTCCGAACCCGAGATGAAAATTATACTTTTGCCCGAGTGTTCCGACAATAAAGGGTGCTAGCAACCCACCAAGGTTAATGCCCATGTAGAAGATACTAAAGCCGGCGTCTATTCGCGAATCTTCTTTGCCATATAGATCACCAACTATATTGGATACATTTGGTTTTAATAATCCAGTTCCAATGACAATTAAACCCATTGATAGAAAGAGGGCTGTCACCCCACCAGGAAAGGATAGTGCAATATGACCTGCCATAATCAGTATTCCACCAAAAAAGACCGTTTTTTTGGTGCCATATAAGCGGTCAGCAATCCAACCACCGATAATCCCTGACATATAAACAAGCGAGCCATACACAGCCATGATAGAAGCGGCCGTAGTATTGTCTAGACCGAGTCCGCCGTCTTTAACAGCGTAATACATGTAATAAATGAGGATCGCTCTCATACCATAGTATGAGAATCTCTCCCAAAACTCTGTGAAAAATAAAGTAAACAATCCTTTAGGATGTCCAAAAAAACCTTTTTGTGGGACACTCTCAAGGACTTCATGTGAATTCTTTGTTGTCATAGTACCTTGTCCCCTTTGAATGAAATATTAAAATCATAACACCCTCTAACAGTCATGTAAAATAACTGTATTATATCTATTTTATAATAAGTAAAAAAATAAAATATAGTCTTTCATTTATTTACCAAAAATTTGCGCTAACTAGTTTTCAAAAAAGCGTTGACACTAGTCATTGGACCGTGGTAGGATAAAAACATTCAAAAATTTGCGAAAAGGGAGGCTATTCAAATGGAAAACCTTAATTCGATCATCCATCAACTTCATAATGAATTAGTCTGCCCGTTTTTACGTTAAATTAGCAAACGAAATAAAATTGAAACGATACGGGGGCTAGTAGATAGTTATTCCGTATCTTATAAATGAAAGGCATAGTGCATTCATTCTTGAGAAGCGCTATGCCTTTTTTGTGTCTAGCTTGCTATAAAAATTTAAGTTTGTGGCGAACTAGCTTACGTTGATCAAAGCGCTTGTGCTTTTGATTGTGTCTAAAATACTGAGGTGAGAAGAATGTTTAGTGTATTGGGGAAATTAGGATGGTTTTTTAAACAGCATTGGAAAAGGTATCTAGTCGCAGGTGTATTATTAACACTTGCCAATGTGTTTGAGGTAGTACCGCCGTTTATTTTGGGGGAAGCAATTGATCATATGATCTTAACGCAATTAACTTGGCAATTATTAATTCTTTATATTGTTATTTTAGCTGGGGGTTCGCTCCTCAACTATGCGATTACGTATATTTGGCAATATCAGCTTTTTGGCGGCGCGTTTATTTTGGAAAAAAATCTGCGTTCCCGCTTAATGAATCATTTACTAAAAATGGCTCCTCCTTTTTTTGAGAAAAATCGGACGGGAGATTTAATGGCAAGAGGCACGAATGATTTAAGAGCGATCTCTGTGACAGCAGGCTTTGGTGTGTTGACACTTATGGATTCGACTTTATATATGCTCACAATCTTGCTGACAATGGGCTTCCTTGTGTCGTGGAAATTGACGCTCGCTGCGATCTTGCCATTGCCGATACTTGCTTTAATTATTACCGTATTAGGAAAAAGGATTCATGGGCGGTTTATGAAGGCACAAAAGGCCTTTGGCGATATGAATGACCGTGTGCTTGAGTCGGTTGCAGGCGTGCGAGTGACAAGAGCTTATGTGCAGGAAAAGGCCAGTAGGGATGAGTTTCAAACAATGACCAATGATGTCTATGAAAAAAATATGGGTGTTGTGAAAATAGAGGCCTTTTTCCACCCGGCCACACAAATTTTAACAGGGCTTAGTTATGTAATTGGGTTGTCGTATGGGACCTATCTTGTTTTTCAGCAAGAGATTTCTCTGGGTCATCTTGTTTCTTTTAATGTTTATCTTGGTATGTTGATTTGGCCAATGTTTGCGATTGGGGAACTGATTAACATTATGCAAAGAGGAAATGCGTCCTTGGACAGAGTGGATGAGGTCTTACAATATCAAGAGGATGTGAAAGACCCGCAACATCCGCAAGAAGTGGAAAAACCAGATGGAATCGAATGGGGAGACGTCACTTTCCAATATCCTTCTGCTACAACCACTAATTTGAAAGCTGTTAATCTATCAATTCCTCGTGGTGCAACGATTGGAATTGTCGGGAAAACAGGAAGTGGAAAAACAACATTTATTAAACAATTTTTAAGGGAGTACCCATTAGGGGATGGAACGATCTCGATTTCAAATGTGAATATGGAAGATCAATCGAAGGATCAGGTCAGAGGTTGGCTTGGCTACGTACCTCAGGATCATATCCTCTTTTCCAGAAGTATTCGTGAGAATATTTTATTTGGCCAGGAAGACGCAACAGAAGAAGAGATTCAGCAGGCGATTGAACTTGCTTATTTTGAAAAGGATTTAGAAATGCTCCCGCTTGGGTTAGAAACACTAGTAGGAGAAAAAGGGGTTGCCTTGTCAGGAGGACAAAAACAACGGATCTCGATTGCCAGAGCGTTTATTAAAAATCCTGAAATCTTAATTTTAGATGATTCCCTCTCAGCCGTGGACGGAAAAACAGAGGCGAAAATTATTGAAAATATGCGCCGAGAACGGCAAGGAAAAACGACATTAATTACAACCCATCGTCTATCTTCAGTCGAACATGCGGATTGGATTATTGTTTTAGATGAGGGCGAGATTGTTGAAGAAGGACGCCATCAAGATTTACTCGCGAAAAATGGCTGGTATAAGGAACAGCATGATCGCCAGCAATTAGAGGATTCGTTGGGTGAGGGGGTGCAGACACCATGACAGGAAAACGATTATATCAATACGCTTTACATGTGAAATGGGTAATTATTGCTGCCCTTGCGTTGCTTACGGTTTCGGTCGGGGCAGAAGTATTAGGGCCGCTCGTTGCGAAAAAAATGATTGATGACCATATTTTAGGTATTGAAGCACATTGGACAGAAACGACAGCGAAGGAAGCGGCTGTTTCCTTTGGAGGAAAGCTATATACGAAGGATCAGAATGCATCGGGCCAAACGGCGACACTTTTACAAGTTGGAAGGAGTTTTTACTGGATAGAGGAAGATGTTCCTTTGGATGGAAGCCGCTCCATTCAAGGGGATCAATTAACGATCGATCTTAATAGCGAGATCCGTGAATTCCAGGCGCAAAAGCTTTCAGTGGAAGAAACATTAGCCTTTTATAAACCGGAAATTCCGATGATTATTCAATTACTGGTTGTTTATATGATTCTCTTTATCGTGGCTGCTTTATTATTTTATGGACAATTTTTGCTCTTACAAAAAGCCGCCAACCGAATTATTCAAAAAATGAGGAATGATGTATTTGCACATATGCATCGCCTGCCCATTCGTTATTTTGATGATTTGCCCGCTGGGAAGGTAGTATCTCGAATTACAAATGATACAGAAGTAATTCGGGAACTATATGTGGCTGTATTGTCTAATTTCTTTACTGGTATTATTTATATGATCGGGATTTATACCGCGATGTTTATCTTAGATGCAAAATTGGCGCTTATTTGCTTACTATTGCTGCCGGTTTTATATGCATGGATGATGATTTATCGAAAATATGCTTCGAAGTATAATCACGCAATTCGTTCTAAGGTAAGTGAGATCAACGCAATGATGAATGAATCGATTCAAGGTATGCCGATTATCCAAGCTTTCCGTAGAGAGCGGAAGATGAGAAATGAATTTGAGGAAATGAATGATGTTCATTTTCGCTTTCAAAATAAACTTTTGACGTTGGATGCTCTTTCCTCTCATAACCTTGTTGGGGTATTGCGGAATTTTGTGTTTGTCGGATTTATTTGGTATTTCGGACAGGACTTTCTTAGTGTCCATTCTGCTTTAACCGTCGGGGTTTTATATGCGTATGTTGATTATATTAATCGCTTATTTAATCCTGTGAATAATATGGTCAACCAACTATCCAATCTAGAACAGGCATTGGTGGCCGGTAATCGTGTTTTTGAAATGCTAGATGAAAAAGGCGAGGAAGTGATCGAGGAGAAGGTCGATCGTTTTACAGGCAATGTGCGATTTGATCATGTCTACTTTGGCTATAAAGAAGGGGATTATGTATTAAAGGACATTGACTTTGCGGCCAAACAAGGCGAAACGGTGGCACTTGTCGGGCATACAGGCTCAGGAAAAAGCTCGATCATGAATATTCTCTTCCGATTTTATGATTGCCAACGCGGGGAGATCCGCATTGACGGAAAAAATATTCAGTCCATGTCGAAGCAAGCATTGCGGGAACATATGGGAATCGTGCTCCAGGATCCGTATTTATTTACCGGAACGATCGCTTCAAATATTAGTTTAAATGACCCGCGTATTTCCAGGGAGCAGGTAGAGGCAGCACTTGAAGCGGTCGGGGCCGATCGTGTTTTGAAAAACCTAGAAAAGGGTCTTGACGAACCAGTGGCAGAAAAGGGAAGCACCTTGTCCTCTGGACAGCGGCAATTAATTTCCTTCGCCCGTGCGCTTGCTTTTGACCCAGCCATCTTGATTTTGGATGAAGCGACTTCGAATATTGATACAGAAACAGAAGCGATCATTCAAGAAGCAATGGATGTCTTGAAAAAAGGCCGAACAACCTTTGTGATCGCCCACAGATTATCCACAATTAAAAAAGCGGATCAAATTTTAGTATTAGACCGGGGAACAATCGTCGAGCGTGGAAATCACGAAGAACTAATGAAGAGAAAAGGTAAATATTATCAAATGTACCAGCTTCAGCAGGGCAGGAAGCAAGGGGCATAGATAAGAAGGAGCTGTCGGAAAAGGGGTATGAAATTGCCCTTTTCTGCAGCTCTCTTTTTAAAAATAGTATATCGTAAAAAATCTCTCTGCTGAATTATCTTGACATAAAAATATATTTCATTTATCATTTAGTTGCACAAGCAAATGTGGAGGTTCATTATGATTGATAATTATTTAAATGAATGTTTATATTTTACAACAAGCAGATTAAACAGGCTAATAACGAAGATGGCAGAAGATACGTTTTCTAAAATTGGTCTTTCACCGAATGCAGCTTTTTTTATGATGATACTGTCTGAAAAGGATGGCGTAACTCAAAAAGAGGTGGGGGAGTCTTTACATCTGCAGCCATCTACAGTGACGAGACTTATTGAAGGATTAATTAAGAAAAATCTTATCGAAAAAGAAATGCAAGGTCGTTCAGCTCATTTACATTTAACTGATAGAGGACAAAAAATGATCGATGGTATTTATCAAACATGGGATGAGCTTAGAGAAAACTATAATGACATATTAGGAAAAGAATTCGCAGACCATTTATCAAAGGATATTCTAGAAACCGCTGATAAATTTGAAAAAAGTATATCTTACTAGGGATATATTTTTTAGTTTAACATTTGCTTGTACAAACAAATAAAGGGAGAGATATTATGGCCGAATCAATTCTTATTATAGGTGGAACGGGTAAAGTAGGTAGGCGTGTAAATGATAAATTAATGGATCTTGATAGGAAAACAGTGGTTGCTTCAAGAAAGGTTTATCCTTATTTTAATTGGAGTGATTCAACAACATGGAGAGAAACGTTAAAAGGATATAAACAAGCATTTGTCACATATTTTCCGGATTTACTTGTCGAGCAATCAACACAGGATATTCAACTGTTTTGTGATATTGCGAAAGAGGTTGGTTTAAAACACATTGTTCTACTATCAGGTCGTGGCGAGCGCGGTGCTAAGCAAGCGGAGAATATTTTAATACAATCTGGATTAACATGGAATATTTTAAGATGCAGTTGGTTCAATCAAAATTTTAGTGAGAATTTCCTTTATGATAGTATTGTCACAGGAGAAATTGTACTGCCAGTTAACGATGTGAAAGAACCGTTTATTGATATCAATGATATAGCAGAAGTCGCTGTGAAAGTTTTATTAGATCCAAAATATGAAAATAAGTTATTTGAATTAACTGGTCCAGAGCTTCTTTCATTTCATGATCTAGCGGAAAAATTCTCAGTGAAATTAAATAAAAAGGTGCATTTTACTTCCGTCGGTTTAAAGGAATACCGTTCCATTTTAGAAAAAGAAGGTGTTCCGCCCGTTTTTGTGAATATGCTAATGACTCTATTTCAGGAAGTATTTGATGGCAGAAATGAAACGACCACAAATGATTTAGAAAAAATGCTGGATTATAAACCGACTACTTTTGATGCGTTTATTAAACAGTCTATTACACAAGGCATCTGGCAATAATGGATTGGCTATTCATTATTTATACAGTTAGTCTAGCCATTCAAACTGGTTTGTTCTTTATATTTTCAAATACGATCATGAAAGTATTAAAGAGCTATAAAATACATGAAGGAAGAGAAGTAATGGTACGTATTAATAAAGAGATACAAAACCCATTATTCTTAACAATATTTTTAAGCCCTTTGATCATCATTATTGTGAGTATTCTTTTTCATCCATCCCTTTTGGATAGATGGATCATTATAAGTTTCACAACTTACTTTATAGGTTCATTTCTTGTGACAATATTTTTTAATGTGCCAATGAATCGTCGTTTAGATATAAATAAAAATATGGAATACTGGAGTCATTATTTAGGGCAATGGACGCTATGGAATCATGTAAGGACAATTTCATCTGTTTTAGCGCTAATCGCTATTATTATCAAAGAAACCTCGTTGATGTAAAAGTCAATGGGGTTTCTTTGATAAGTGTATAAAATATCTAATCATTTGTTCATTATCATTTTTTAGTTAAGGGGAACAAAACACAATCTTTAATCGTGTCACTATCTGTTAACACCATTAACAAACGTTCAATGCCAAAGCCCCAACCTGAAATTGGCGGCATCCCATATTCCATAGCAATTAAATAATCCTCGTCCATCTCCATTGCTTCTACATCCCCGTTATTTTTAAGAAGAGCCTGTTCCTCCAGCCTTTTCCTTTGTTCAAGTGGATCAACCAATTCAGAATAGGCATTGATAATTTCAGCTCCGTTCACGACCAGCTGAAATCGATCTGTCATAGAAGGGTGATGATCATTTGCCCGAGCCAATGGAGATAAATCAATTGGATGCTGAATTAGAAAAGTTGGCTTGATCAGTTGCGGTCTGCACATTTTCTTGTAAAGAAGATCAATGAAATTGCCTCTCCCTAAAGATTCAATATCAGGATGATCTAATTGAAGATTTCTCCTCTGCGTTTCTTGATATAAATCCTTAGCATCAGGATAAAGTTCAATATCAATCCCTGTGTCTTTTAAAATTAAATCTCGAAAAGAGACAACTTCCCATTCTAATAAAAAATCAATTGCTTGACCCTGAATCGTGATAGTCGTTGTATGAAATGTTTGTTCAAGAACATTGAGAAGCATTTCTCGCATCAATTTCATCGTATCCTGATAATTCCAATATGCTGCATAGTCTTCAACCATTGTAAACTCTTGGAGGTGTTGCGGGCTGATTCCTTCATTTCTAAAACATTTTGCAAATTCGAATACTTTGGTAAAACCAGCAACAATGAGTCTCTTCAAATAGGTTTCTGGAGCTATTCTTAAATTCAATTTCGTGTCTAAAGCGTTATGAAACGTTGTAAAAGGTTCAGCTATTGCGCCCGAAGATGTATGTTGTAATACCGGGGTTTCAACTTCCAAAAACTCCTTATCCTCAAAAAATCTTCGAATGGCTCGAACCATCTTAGTTCTGGCTAACAATCGATTTTGCGTATCTTTTGTCATCATTAAATCTAAGTAACGTTGTCTATATCGAAGTTCAACATTGCTTAATCCGTGCCATTTCTCAGGGAGAGTTCGTAATGCCTTTCCAAGAAATTCAAGGCTTTCAATCCGCAATGTTTTCTCAGCTGTTTTAGTCGAATACATTCGCCCTTTAGCCCCGATAAAATCGCCAATCTCGACAAGTTCAAAAAATTGTTCAAATGGTCCATCACCAACTTCTTCTCTTTTTAAAAGCAGCTGTAGACTTCCATGAATGTTTGAGAGCGTAATAAAACTCAGTTTTCTAAAATTTCTAATGCTCATTATTCGTCCAGCAACACTTACTCCAGATGTACCGTCCTCAAGTTGAGCAGCTTTGTCGAGTTGATAGTTTACTGAGAATTTTTCGGGATAGGTTGATATTCCCTGAGACCTTAGCGTTGCTATTTTTTCTATTCGTCTTGCTCTTTGTTCGTTATCCATTCTCTTTACCTCCTGTTATTTGCTCAACAAAAAAACTCTCACCCCCAAGATTGTTCATCTTGAGGACGAGAGTTTAGCTTCGTGGTACCACCTCAGTTTGTTAATATGTCACCATACTAACCTCTTTAGGTACGTCAATAAAATTGATTATACCCTATCTCTTTATCGGGAGATCCCGTCGCAGTATCACTAAGAATAATTCATCTTAGATCCGTGCGAAGCTCCGAGGCTTTTTTCATTAAGTTCATTATTACTCCATTCCACCAACAGGAGCTCTCTGTAAATAATGGATCAAAATTACTCTTCTCTTCAGCGCTGAATATTCCATTTTCATAATTTAAAATCATTTTAGTCAAATCAACTTGCTTAGTCAATAGAACAAAGAAGGATAAGCAAAATAATATGTTTTTTTGAAAAAATGCATGTTTTTCATCATTTTATCTTGCATTAACGGGTAGGAATCTCCATTCATTGAAGCTTCACTTTATAGATTTCATAAAGCATCAATACTATTAAAGATATAAAAGAGGCAATAAGTAATGACAAGCTGATGACACCTAGCCCCATACCTTCCCAGCCACCTACTACAAAACTTAAAGCAAATAATACTAAGCTTATTAATAATATTATGATTGGGACGAGTACTCCTTTTTTTTTGAAAAGCAAAAATGAAACAATCGTTATGAATAAAGCTAAGCCAGCTGTTACGAAAGAGAAGGTTGAAATTCCATCCATTTTAATCTCTCTCCTTTCAGGACAAGCATATCCTAAAATATCTAAAGCTCACGCACGCTCCAAACGATTTCACCGCGATCGTCCCATGTGCTGTGGTGTCGCTCAAAGCCTAATTTTTCCAGCACTCGGAAGGAGGGAATATTCCATGATCGTACAGTAGCCCAGAGTCTGCTTCGTTCAGTGGCGATGGCGGCTCCTAAAACAGCAGATGCGGCTTCAGTCGCATATCCGTTACCATGAACCCGCTGAAACAACTCATAGGCGATTTCGGGCTCTTCTAATGTGGAACGGCCAATAATCAACCCACAATAGCCAATGAAGTCACCTTCATGCTGGCGCCGAATCGTGAGGAGGCTAATCCCATTTTCTTGGGCTTTGTCGCGCAAACGAATGATGTTGTTACGTACAGTGTCAAGGGTCGGCATTCCCGCACCTCGTTCACTTACAAGTTCCCTATACCATGATGTATCGGATTCCTCCCACATATTTAATAAGAGTCGTTCTGTTTTGATCTCGATATCCATAGGTGCAAAGTTTCCTGTCATTGTAATCAACCTCCTTGTCAATTTACTCTAGCATTCTGAAAGTGATGACAAGTTTTTTGAAAACTATCTGATTTTTACTATTATTTTTCCTTTAGCTCTCCCCGACTCTGCATATTCCATCGCCTTTTGCGCATCTTGAAAAGAAAAGGTTCTGTCAATTACAGGTTTAATTTTGCCTGACTCAATAAAGTTTGCGATATTCTGTAATTGATCACCACTTGGCTTCATAAACAAAAATGTATAGTCAACATTATGCTTTTTTTCAAGTGCGGTCAGTTTATAGCTTGCTGCTGAAAACAATAACGTTTTAAACATTCCTGAGCCGTATTCTTTAGCAAACCGAGCATTCGGCATTCCTGAAACGGAAACAATTTTCCCTCCGTCTTTTATAATAGCAAATGATTTTTCGAGTATCTTGCCCCCAAGTGTATCAAATACCGCATCATAATTTTCCAGTATCTCTTCAAATTTCTCCGTTTTGTAATTAATAATTTCATCTGCACCAAGAGATTTTACTAAACTCGCACCAGCTTCACTTGCAGTCGTTGCAACAGTGGCACCCATTAATTTTGCCAGTTGAATAGCGAATGTGCCGACACCACCAGCCCCAGCTTGAATCAAAATCTTTTGTCCTGCTTGTAAGTTTAAAATGTCTGTTAAGGCTTGATATGAGGTTAACCCAACAAGTGGGATTGAGGCTGCTTCCTCAAAGCTCAAATTCTTAGGCTTTAAGGCAATGTCGTTTTCGTGTATTGAAATATATTCTGCAAAAGTACCGATATTACTCTTACGTGGGCGAGCATATATTTCATCACCAACTTTAAAGTGAGTTACCTTTGCTCCAACCTTTGCCACGACACCAGAAAAGTCATTACCTAGGATCAGAGGCATCTGATAGGTAAGTAATAATTTCATTTTTCCATCGCGTATCTTAAAATCAATCGGATTAATACTTGCTGCATGGATTTCTGCAAGAACCTCATCTTCAGCGATCTCAGGGGTTGGCATTTCTGTCATACGCATTGGGATTTTTCCATATCGGTCAATTACCATTGCTTTCATCATCTATACCTCCAAATATTAACTCTTCAATATCCGCAACAAGCGTTTTTAATACGCCTAATTTTGTACGTACATCAATGGAATAAAAGTTTTTTGTCCCTTCTTTACGCATTAAAATAATACCGGCTTCTCGTAAAATCTTCAGGTGATGTGATACAGCAGGTCGAGAAAGATGTGTTTGTTCAGTGATTTCACCGACACGTAATCCCGTTTGACAATCCGTCCCTATTAAAACTAACAAGATCGATTGCCTTGTTTCATCCCCAATTGCTAATAATACCTTTTGGCAATCAATAAAATCTTCTTTGATCCTATTTAGTTGATCCTCTTTATTCATTCGATGAAATACCTCCGTAATCCGTTGAATCGTTTAAGTTAATGAACCATTATATTGAATACAACCATAGTATATTACTGAATGCAATGCAATATTGAGAAAGAAAATCGAGACGAATGAAAGCGTAGGAAGGGCTGGTCGACCATAATTAAGGACAAGTAATGCATTGCCCTAGCGGAGGAAATATGCGAAGACTCTTGCGGGAAGTGAGAGTTTGGCAAGACCACGGAAGTCTGAGAAGGCTTGCCACTCGCCCGCAGCAAGGGAGCCTTTTTGGAGATTTTCTACTTTCGGGACAATCTCTATTAATCTAATTCGTTATTTTTGAATAAAAAATAGAAAAAATCTATTGCTCAATTTTTAAATTTATGTATAATAATCTGGTGGTAAACTTTAAGTTGTGTATAAGTAAACTTTATTGACATGAAGTTTACTATTATTAAACTAAAATGAGGTTTTTTAACATGCAGATCGGGAAGAAAATTAAAACATTGCGATTGAAAAAAGGGTTGACGCAAGAGGAATTAGGAGAAAGAACGGATTTAAGTAAAGGGTATCTTTCTCAGCTTGAACGAGACTTAAGTTCTCCTTCGATGGAGACCTTTTTTGCGATTTTAGAAGTGTTAGGCTGTACACCGAAACAATTTTTTGATGAAGAAGAACGAGAGCAGCGGGTTGTGTATGAGGAAGAAGTGCAAACAGATTATAAGGATGAGGAAAAAGGCTATGAAATGACATGGCTTGTTCCCGAATCCAATGAAATGGAAATGGAGCCGATTTGGTTAACATTAAGCGAAGAAGGGGAGTTTAAGGAATTCGAACCCTCTTTATCTGAGACCTTTGCTTATGTATTGAAAGGAGAGGTCATGATCACACTTGGAAAGAGGACTTATTTTGCAAAAGCAGGGGAATCGATCTACTTCCAAGCCTCTGATACACACCAAATTAGCAATGTATATAAAGGTTTAAGTGAATTAATCTTGGTCGCAACAGATTCTTATTTGTGAAACGGCCAAACTGGGAGAGACGGAGGGAACAAACGTGACAGAACAAGCAATCATACGTTTTGAACATGTATCAAAATACTTTGACGATGATCTGATATTAGATGATGTGTCTTTTGAAATGGAGCGAGGGAAATTTTATACACTATTAGGGCCATCGGGATGTGGGAAGACGACGATATTACGCTTAATCGCTGGGTTTATTGAACCAACGAAAGGAAATATTTTCTTTAATGGAAAGAAAATCAATCGAATTCCTGCTAATAAACGTCAGGTCAATACTGTATTTCAAGACTATGCGCTGTTTCCTCATTTAAATGTGTTTGAAAATGTCGCTTTTGGTTTGCGGATTAAAAAGTTGAAAAACAATGTGATTGAGGAAAAGGTAAAACAGGCCTTAAAATTTGTTAATTTATCGGGTTATGAAAAGAGAGAAATCACTGAAATGTCTGGCGGGCAAAGGCAGCGTGTCGCGATTGCCCGAGCCATTGTCAATGAACCTGAAGTGATTTTATTAGATGAGCCATTGTCAGCTTTAGATTTAAAACTGCGCACAGAGATGCAATATGAACTGCGTGAATTACAGCAACGTTTGGGAATTACCTTTATTTTCGTGACCCATGATCAGGAAGAAGCACTGGCAATGTCAGACGAGATCTTTGTGTTAAATGAAGGGAAGATTCAGCAAAGTGGAACCCCAATTGATATTTATGATGAGCCGATCAATCGCTTTGTTGCCGATTTTATCGGGGAATCAAATATTGTTTCTGGAAAGATGATTGAAGATTTCTTGGTCGAATTTACCGGAAAACAATATGAGTGTGTAGACCAAGGATTTCATGCGAATGAACCAGTGGACATTGTCATCAGACCAGAGGATTTAGAAATTACGACTTTGGAACGAGGTAAATTTCATGTCACTGTTGACACTCTTTTATTTCGAGGCGTTCATTATGAAATAGTTTGTCATGACCAAGAAGGGAATAGTTGGTTGGTTCACTCGACGAAAAAAGCGAAGCCAGGAGACAAAATCGGCCTTTACTTTGATCCTGAGTCCATCCATGTTATGCGTTTAGGGGAAACAGAAGAAGAATTTGATAAGCGTTTAGATGCCTATGACGAGGTGCGCCATGCAGAGTAAGAAAATGCGCAATATTTATTTAATCCCATATGTGCTTTGGATTGTTCTATTCGTTGTCACCCCTATTTTATTAGTGGTGTATTACTCCTTTTTTGATATTGAAGGAAATCTCACGTTCGGTAATTACCAAAAATTCTTTACACCTGTCTACTTGAAAATGACGCTTAGTTCTTTTTGGTATGCCTTTTTGATTACAGTATTTTGTTTACTGATTTCTTATCCAACTGCTTATCTATTAACAAAAGCAAAGCATAGTCAATTATGGCTTTTGCTGATCATTCTGCCATCATGGATTAATTTATTATTAAAAGCCTACGCCTTTTTAGGTTTATTCGGAGCTTATGGCCCGGCAAATCAGCTATTAGATGTCATTGGCATTGGCTCACGGCAAATTCTCTTTACGGATTTCAGCTTTATCTTTGTTTCTGTTTATATCTTTATCCCTTTTATGATTTTGCCGATTTATAATGCATTAGAAAAGCTTAATCCATCCTATATTTATGCAGCGAGTGATCTTGGAGCGAGTGCATGGATGACATTTAGACGAGTCATTTTTCCTTTGACATTAAAAGGAGTGAAATCAGGTTGTCAGGCTGTTTTTATTCCGTCTCTCTCTTTATTTATGATTACAAGATTAATTGCAGGAAACCGTGTGATCACATTGGGAACTGCAATTGAACAGCATTTTCTTATCACACAGGATTGGGGAATGGGCTCAACAATCGCTGTCTTTTTAATTATTGCGATGGCAGTTATTATGATTCTAACGGGTCAGCGAAAGCGGGGTGACTTGGCATGAAGGGCAAAGCAAAAATAGCTAATCTTTATTTAGTGTTCGTCTTTTTTGTGCTTTATGCACCGATTGTCTATCTTATGTATTACTCCTTTAATAGTGGCGGATCGATGCGGAGTTTTGAAGGATTTACTTGGGAGTATTATCTCAATGTTTTTAAAGATACGCGTTTGATTATTATCGCATTGAATACATTGGTGATTGCTCTGCTTTCGGCTGCGATTTCTACCATTCTTGGTATTTTTGGTGCGCTTGCGATTATGTATGTAAGAAAAATGCAGACAAAACAGACCTTGCAAACCTTGAATAATGTGTTGATTGTCAGTCCAGATGTGATCATCGGTGCATCCTTTTTGATTATGTTTACAATGGTTGGAATAAAGCTCGGGTTTACATCTGTCTTGCTCTCCCATATCGCTTTCAGTGTGCCGATTGTCGTGATTATGGTATTGCCAAAATTACAAGAGATGAGCTCCACATTGATTGATGCAGCGAAAGATTTAGGGGCGACCAATTGGGATGTTCTATCGAAGGTGATTTTACCTTATATCACTCCAGGAGTATTTGCGGGATTTTTTATGGCATTAACCTATTCATTGGATGATTTTGCTGTGACCTTCTTTGTTACGGGAAATGGCTTTTCTACGCTTTCTGTAGAAATTTACTCGCGGGCACGTCAAGGTATTTCTTTAGAGATCAATGCTTTGTCGACCCTAATATTCTTCATTACGCTTGTGCTCGTTTTAGGATATTACTACGTGAACCAGCGCAATGCTAAGCCATCTGCTCAAGGGGTGAGGAAATCATGAAGCAAATTGTACGTATTTTTGTGCCTGTGATCATCATTGCATTTGGGCTGATGTATCTTGCCTCACACTTGAATTCAGCTCAAGGCTTTACAGGAGGCAATACGTTAAATGTCTATAATTGGGGAGATTATATCGATCCAGATTTAATTGATAAATTTGAAGAAGAAACAGGAATGAAGGTCATTTATCAAACATTTGATTCGAATGAAGCAATGATGACGAAAATTTCCCAAGGAGGGACAGCGTATGATGTCACGGTTCCGTCGGAATACGCGATCAGCAAGATGAAGGAAGAGGGTCTGCTGCTTCCACTTGATCATGAAAAAATCCCTAATTTAAAATATATTGATCCTCGCTTCTTGGATTTATCGTTTGATCTGGAAAATGAGTATTCCATCCCTTATTTTTGGGGTACCTTTGGGATTATTTATAATCCGAACATGTTAGATGGGCGGACCTTAACAAGCTGGGATGATTTATGGAATCCTGATTTTAAAAACCAGATCTTCCTTGTTGATGGAGCAAGGGAGGTAATTGGACTGGGCTTAAATAGCCTTGGTTATTCTTTGAACGATACGAATAAAGAACATCTATTGGAAGCCAAGCAAAAGCTGGATCAGCTTACACCTAATGTGAAGGCAATTATTGGTGATGAAATCAAGCTTTTACTGGCGAACGAAGAAGCTGCCATCGGGGTGACTTGGTCTGGGGAAGCGGCTGATGTCATGTGGGAAAATGAAAATGTCGACTATGTCGTACCTGAAGAAGGCTCCAATTTGTGGTTTGATAATATGGTGGTTCCCAAATCAGCCCAGAATGTAGAAGGAGCATACAAATTCATTAATTTTATGCTCGATCCCGAAAACGCCGCCCAGAATGCAGACTATGTTGGCTACTCTACACCTAACCAAAAAGCACTGGATTACCTAGATGAAGAGGTCGTGAACGACCAACGCTTTTATCCAGAACCTGAGTTAACTGAAAGGCTAGAGGTATACGATAACTTAGGTAAAAGGATGTTGGCTTATTATAATGACCTATATTTAGAATTTAAAATGCATCGAAAATAAGGAGAGCTTGAAGAGGAGAGAAAACGAACATCTTTTTCTCTTCTTCTCCTTTATAATGGGAAGAATACACGGCCTCCTTCCTATCAAGACTAGTATATTTTGAAAAATATTGAAACAAGTATTTCTATTTCTGCTATAATGAAAGCGGTTAAATTAACAAGCTTTGTTGGGTTTTGCCCATACATAATCTCCTTATAATTTGAATTTCGTCAGGATTCCAATCTTAATTATAAGGTTTTCTTTAGAATTAAATACTCGTTTTACGATCTTAGATCATTTCCTCTAGTAAAACATTGAAACGTG
This sequence comes from Bacillus sp. J14TS2, assembly GCF_018333015.1. NCBI lineage: Bacteria > Bacillati > Bacillota > Bacilli > Caryophanales > Bacillaceae > Bacillus > Bacillus sp. J14TS2. Next base: position 88,150 of record NZ_BORE01000017.1, read on the forward strand.
CAACCATTGAAGAAATTAAACGATGATCTACATATAAAATTCTAACTAGGGGTGTAGCTATGTCTTTGGCTATAAAGGAAAGACTTTCGATTCGTTTTTATAAATATTTTATTTCCTATACAATTTTGATGATGATCATCCTGCTTATTCTAGGGAGTTTACTATACGGAAAGCTTCAAGACATGCTTAGTGACAATGTCGAAGAGGTAAGTACTTCCATTCTCTCGGAAGTACGAAATATGACCGAGAACAGGATTAAGGAAATGGATCGGATTGCGCTGGAAATTCCGCATAATACAAAGTTTACCCCTTATTTACTAGCTAATGGAGGCTACGACAGTTACCAAATGGTTCGAAATATTCGTTCATATGCTGCTGGCAATTCATTCGTATATGATATTGCACTGGCCTATAGTTACAATGAGGAGGTGCAAATTCTTAATTCGCGCGGAAGTTATAGTCTTACCGACTTTCTGCAAAGGCAGTATCCATCTCGGATGCAGGGCTCTGATATTTTGCAACAGCAAGTAATATCATCACAAGTTCCAACCATGTTTCCGATGACACCTCTAGCTCCTTCGGATAAAACAAATGAAAAATCCTCTATTTATGTTTATCCGCTTCCTGGTTCAAGTAGTAAAGCACCGCGATTAGTGTTGTTTCTTATTAGAGATCAACAGTTTGTTGGTATGGTTAAGCGAGTCTTTAACGGATATGAAGGCTATTCTTTTTTGTTAGATCAAGATCAAACGCTTCTAGCCTCGACCAATCTAGGCAGCTTAAATGGAAACAGTGAAGACTTGTTGGACGAAATCATCCATCAGTCTCCTGAAGCATTATCGATTATTTGGGACAACCAATCATTGTCACTTGTACGTGTAACTTCTGAAAATAATGGATGGACGTATATACTAGCAATGCCTCAAAATCAATTTTTACAGGAAGCTAAGGAACTAAAGAGGATGTTCATGCTAACGGTTTTCGGCATCTTTGCCTTTGGCCTTTTTCTTTCGTATTCATTCGCTAGAATTCAATATAGACCATGGAGAAAACTAGCTAGCGCGATTAAACCTAATGAAGGCATGCAAAAAAGTATACGAGCTGATGAGTATTCACTCGTTACCAAGGCATTTGACTTTTTGGCACATGAAAATAGCATCCTCAATTCACATATGAAAACGAGAAGTCGGTTGCTTAAAGAAAAGTATATTCACCACTTATTGCAAGGGGAAATAACAAGGATGAAAGAAATTGAACATTTACTTGATTCTCCATCTTTTTTAACTGTAAATCCTTACTATGTGGTGGTGATATTTAAAGTGGATGAATACCGATTATATGAAATGAAAACTCGATCTCATCGAGAGTTGCTAATATTTGGATTAATAAATATTGTTGAAGAGATAATTGGAGAGATTGGTACAGGCCACTGTATTGAGCTTCCAAATCTAAGAAGTGTTGCGGCTGTCATTAATATAAACGATAGCGAGGATATGAAGGAAGTTCTTCCTTATCAAGCTCGTAAAGCGATCGAAGTCTACGAACAATATTATAACCAATCATTAACGGCTGGGATCGGATCTTTATATGATAGTCTTGAGAGGGTGGGTTTAACCCTGAGGGAAGCAGACCAAGCAGCGCAATACCGCTATTATTTAGGTGGAGGACGTGTTATCACGTACGCTAGTGTGAAGGATAAGGTAAGTAGACAATATATTTATAGAAAAGATATAGGGGATAGGCTTATCCTATCGTTAAAACAAGCAAATAGATCAGAAATGGAACAGGGCGTCCGTGAGATTGCTGCTAGCCTGTTGGAGCAATCGGTAACGCCTGAAAAGGCGAACGAGGTATGGGTGAATATTACGACAACTGTGATGAATAGCTTATATGAAATGAATGAGGATTTAATGGAGTTTTGCCAAGGAGATTTGCGCCAACTTTTTGAAGATGACATAGAACAGTTGAACGAGGTGGAGCTACGCTTGATCGATTTTTATAATAAGCTGTGTCACTTTCTCGAGAATCAACGCGAAAGCAAGAATACCGCCTTGCTCAATCAGTTAATAGAATTAGTGAAGCAACGCTATAGGGAAAATACTATCTCCCTTGATACAATTGCAACTGAAGTTTCGCTTTCCCCTTCCTATGTCACACGGTATTTTAAAGACCAAACGGGTTATTCACTTATACAATATATCGATATGCTTCGGATGGAGGAAGCGAAAAAACTTTTGCGAACAACCAATATGAAAATTGCCGATATTATTGACCAGACGGGATATGTGGATGGGTCTAATTTTCGTAGAAAGTTCCGTAAAAAGGAAGGCATGACACCTGTACAATATCGGAAACTTAGTAGTATAAAAGAATAATATAAAAGCTGCCAAGAATGGATGATCTTTGGCAGCTTTTTTGACTTTTACACTTAGTAATGTAAAGAAAAGCTCGATAAAGACAGTTATGCAAGCTATGAATAGCTCGTTTTTTTGTCGATGTAAAAAAAAGCATTTTGATGACAGAATTGCCTGTGTACGAATGATAAGCGCACAGTCTATACTGAATCCCGAAACAGCGATTCTCAGTTGGAAGGAGGGATTTAACCAATGGAAAAAGGAGTGGTACAGAACAGAAAAGTAGTCAATAAACAAGTAATAGACGGAAAAGCAGTCAAGAAAAATTTGATCAATAGAATAGTGCAGCATCGAGCACTATACCTTCTACTCTTACCGGTAGTGGCATATTTTGTTATTTTTCATTATTGGCCAATGTACGGGGTGCAAATTGCTTTCAAGAACTTTTCGCCAGTCAAGGGGATTACAGGAAGTGATTGGGTTGGTCTTCTTCACTTTGAACGTTTTTTTGATTCCTATTTTTTCTCAAGATTATTTTTTAACACATTAGGTATTAGCCTTTACGAACTAGCGGTTGGTTTTCCAATACCTATCATACTAGCGCTTATGCTGAATGAAGTTCGAAGCAGTAAATTTAAAAGAACGGTACAGACCGTTACCTATGCACCACATTTCTTGTCTACAGTTGTTCTTGTTGGGATGCTTGTTACTTTTTTATCGCCAACAGCAGGTATCGTAAATCATTTTTTATCATGGTTTGGTGTTGAATCGATTTCCTTTATGACAGAACCTTCATGGTTTAAAACACTGTATGTGGGTTCAAACGTTTGGCAGAATGCCGGATGGGGAGCGATCATCTATATTGCGGCACTGGCCAATATTGACCCACAGATGCATGAAGCAGCAATGATGGATGGCGCCTCTCGTCTACAGAGAATCTGGCATATTAATATCCCTGCCCTTATGCCGACAATAACTATTCTTTTTATCCTAAATATCGGGTCAATGATGGGCGTTGGCTTTGAGAAAGTATTTTTAATGCAAAACGATCTAAATATGGAGGCCTCTGATGTATTTTCAACTTATGTGTATCGTAGTGGGATACTTGGTGCGCAATACAGCTTTGCCTCTGCTGTAGGATTATTCAATTCTTTAATTAATTTAATTTTACTTTATAGCGTCAATTTTGCTACGCGTCGAATGAGCGGTAATAGCTTGTGGTAGTTGAGGAGGTTAGAAGATGTCAATCAAGAGTACAGATGATCGGATATTTGGACTGATCAATGGAGCAATATTGACATGTATTTTAATGATAGTTTTGTATCCGCTTTTATTTGTGGCGAGTGCCTCGATTAGTAATCCCATATTTGTGATTCGCGGAGAAGTATTTCTATTCCCCAAGCAGATCACATTTCAAGCGTATGAACAGGTCTTTCAGCACAAAGATGTCTGGACGGGTTTTACGAATACGTTGTTATATGCCATTACAGGGACGATGATCAATTTAATATTAACCGTTTTGGGAGCGTATCCATTGTCCCGTAAGACGCTGCCAGGACGTAAGATTATTATGCTTTTTTTACTATTCACCATGTACTTCAGCGGCGGATTAATTCCAACTTACTTAGTTATTAAGAATCTACATCTTATTAATACGTATTGGGCAATGGTGCTTCCTGGGGCGGTGTCTGTTTATAATCTTATCGTGATGCGGACATTCTTTGAGAATATACCCGAAGAACTCCATGAGGCAGCCACGATTGATGGGGCGAAAACCTTGCAAATTCTTGTTCGGATCGTCTTACCATTATCTGTCCCGGTACTTGCGGTCATGGTGCTGTTTTATGGCGTTGCTCATTGGAATGCGTTTTTTAATGGATTAATCTATTTATCCGATCGAGACAAGTATCCACTACAATTATTTATCAGAGAAATTTTGATTCAAAGTCAGATGCAAGAAATGATGGATATGGAGAGTGATTCTGCAGCATCTCAACTTTTAATGGCAGAAGGGATCAAATATGCACTGATTATGGTGACAAGTCTACCTGTGCTATTGTTGTACCCTTTGTTGCAGCGATATTTCGTAAAAGGAATTATGATTGGCGCAATTAAAGGATAGACCAATATTGTTGATTGGGGGAGTAAGAAAATGAAGAGACAAGTATGGTTGTTTATTGTGATAGGGATAGTTCTAGTGGGGATAATGTCCGCATGTAGCTCAGATACCCCAGCGGGTTCTGGAAAAGAAGGAGATACTTCTAAAAAAGAAGTCCAAACAGAGGGAGAAAATGTTTCATTGAAGATGCTAGTTTCTAGATCACCTGTACATGCTGATTATAGCGATATGCTCGTATGGAAGGAATACGAAAAAATATCTGGTGTTCATATCGAGTGGGAGTTAGTGCCTGATACGAATTTTGTTGAAAAGCGAAACATATTGCTTGCTAGCGGCGATTACCCTGATGCCATTTATCGTGCCCAACTAAATAATTCTGATATTGCAGCACGTGGAAGCGATGGCATCTTTATCAGCTTAAATGATTTGATTGAGGAGCATGCTCCAAATTTGGTGAAGCTATTTGAGAAATACCCTGAAGTGAAGGCTGGTATCACCCAAGCTGATGGGAATATATATTCATTACCTTTCGTCAGTGATTTTCAATCTGCAAATTATGGCGCAAAACTATTCTTGAATAAGAAGTGGATGGATAGGATTGGAGCAGATGAACCTACTACAACAGACGAGTTGTATCAACTGCTTAAGGATTTTAAAGAACAAGACGCCAATGGGAATGGACAAAATGATGAAATACCTATAACAGGGACTGAGATTGCATCAATTGAAAATGCATTGAAAGGATTTTGGGGACTAGGTAATCGAGGGGGCGCCCACCCAATGGTCGATATAGATGAGAGTACAAATGATTTGCGATTCATACCTACTGCAGATCAATACAAGGAAGTGCTGGAATATCTCGCCAAGCTCTATAACGAAGGATTAATTGACAAGGAAATATTTACAATGGATACTTCCAAGCTAACAGCCAAAGGTGAAGATGATACAGTAGGTGCCTTCATTTTTGCAAATCCTGTACCTATAGGTCAAAAAACAAAAGATGATTATATTGGCTTGCAAGCATTAAAAGGACCACATGGTGATCAATTAATATCATCCCTCAATCCAGTTTTGCGCAATTCAGGAGCATTTGTCATTACCAATGTAAATAAATATCCAGAGGAAACAATGGAATGGGTGGACTACTGGTACTCTGAAGAAGGAATGAAGCTATTCTTCATGGGAAAAGAGGGAGAAACTTTTACAAAGGTTGGAGAAGATGAGTACCAATATGTTGATGATATTGTTTCTAATCCACAAGGCTTGACATTAGATGAAGCCGTAGGAAAGTATTTGGCATGGCCGGGGGCAGGTCAGCCAACTGTACAAACAGAGAAGTTTTCCAAAGGCGGAGCAAGTTATCCTTCTGCAATAGATGCAACCTCCAAGGTGAGCGATTACTTTCCGAATGAAATTTGGCCGCAATTTACTTATACCCAGGAAGAATCCGATCTGTTGGCCTCTACTGGAAACGATCTAACAACGTATGTCGATGAAATGAAAGTAAAATTCATTACCGGTGAGACCCCATTCACTGAGTGGAATAAATATGTGGATACGTTAAACAAGATGGGCTTGGATGATTATATGGATGTGTATAATCAAGCCTTTGAGCGTTTCTCTAAATTAAATAATGAGTAAAGTCAACAATCAAGGAGGAATCTAAGCTGGTATGAGTAAAAAGAGACCGAATTTTATTATATTTATGACCGATGATCAGGGGTATGGTGATTTATCTTGTATGGGTTCGAATGATATTCGAACCCCTCATATTGATCGTTTAGCGAATACAGGTGCTCGATTTACAGATTGGTATGCAGCAAGTCCTGTATGCTCGCCATCAAGAGCCGCTCTTTTAACCGGACGTTATCCTGGTAATGCTGGCGTTCGTTCGATCCTGGGAGGAAAAAGAAAAACTAGTGGTTTATTGCCGGAAGTGCCTACGCTTTCCTCAGAATTAAAGGCCCTTGGATACCGAACCGGATTATATGGTAAGTGGCATCTAGGGCTTCGAGAAGATTGCCGCCCGCATAGCCAAGGGTTTGATGAGTGGATGGGCTTTATGGCAGGCTGTATCGACTATTATTCTCATATTTATTATTGGGGACAGCCGGATAATCCGATTCACGATCTGTGGGAGAATGGGAAAGAGATTCATAAGGATGGGCGCTATTTTACTAATTTAGTTACAGATCATGCCGTTGATTTTATTCGCCGAAATGCCGGAGAAGAGGAGCCCTTCTTCCTGTATGTAGCGTACAATGCCCCACATTATCCCATGCACGCTCCAGAAAAATATACGGAACGTTTCGCTGATTTACCATGGGATCGAAGAATGATGGCGGCGATGCTTAGTGCTGTGGATGATGGTGTAGGTGATATTGTTGCGGAAATAGAGCGGCAAGACATTCTAGATAACACTTGTATTTTTTATCAAAGTGACAATGGGCCTTCCAGGGAATCGCGTAACTGGCTTGATGGTACAGAGGATTTATACTATGGCGGTTCAGCTGGGAAATTAAAAGGACATAAATTTAGTCTTTATGATGGAGGAATCCGCGTTCCTGGTATCTGGAACTGGTCTGCAAAAATCCCAAGAGGGCAAGTAATAAGTGAGCCTTGCTGTGCTATTGATGTATTCCCAACTATGATTAAAGCTGCAGGGGGATCACTAGAAGAGCTTGAGATTGACGGAAATGACATTATGCCTGTTCTTACAGAGAGAGCAAAGCCTGAGCGTAATATCTATTGGGAAATGGGCGCACAGACGGCTGTGAGAAGTGGTAAATGGAAGCTGGTCCTTAATGGGCAACTAGAAGAATTTGAACCGCCAACTACAGATAACGTCCATTTGTCAGATCTAGAGGAAGATATCGGAGAAAAAACCAACTTACAGACAGAATACCCAGATGTGACAGCGAAACTAATGCATGATGCGGAACAATGGCGTAAGCAAATTGAAAAGCGTTGGGAACAGGAATGGAAGCCCAAAAGTACCACATATTAATATTTGGCCAAATAAGTCAATAGAACAGACGACTCTAAATTTTAAAAGGTAAAATTGAGTCGTCTTTTTGTATTTTAAATTAAGGTTCGATTGAACAACATAAGATTTTCAGTACTCTTCATGACGGGGCCCATTTTTGCCGTTGCTTTCTCTGTAGCGTCGTATTAAAATGAACATAATGACGAAAGGAGGCGAAGATAATTGGAGAAGGAAGATCAAATTTTAGACATGCTTCACGAAATCAAAGGGACCTTAAATGAACATAGTACAACCTTAAACGAGCACACCAGCATTTTACAAGCACATTCGCAAAAATTTGCAGAACATGATCAGAAATTTGCTGAAAACAAGCAAATACTAGATGCACTAAGACATGGACAGGAAAGCTTACAAGCTGAAATGAGCGAACTGCGTCTGCAAAATGCTAAGGGATTTGGTGAACTAAAAGAGCAAATTGGTGAAATAGAATTAAGTGTTGAATTGCTTCAAGAAGAAACCTTGGGAAATAAGAAGGATATCCGCCGCATGCAAAAGACTTTAGTAATGGGATAGAATCCTACCACATAATAAATGACCTCTGAAACCTTACCGAATATTTCCAAAATAAAGCTAACTGAGCTACACCGAAGTGAATAGCACTTAAGGTGTAGCTCTATTTTTCTTATGCAGACAAATTTCAGAAAAAATGTCGAAAAATCTTTCTTTTTTCTCGTTTTTTTTGGTGGTTGATGCAATCGCATTGAAAACGGATTCAGCAGGAAGTAGACGGCTTTTAAAAGGGAAAACATTCTGAAAATCCCTTGACCTTTCACTAATACCGCGGTATTATAGGAACAATTTAATAAATCAAAACTAACTGAAAAATAAATATCTGAAGAGAGGGGCGAATAACTTGAGTGAACAATTGATCTTCCTCAACGGAGAATTCGTAAAAAAAGAAGCCGCCGTTGTGTCTGTATATGATCATGGATTCCTTTATGGAGATGGAATTTTTGAAGGAATTCGTGCATATTCAGGAAATATCTTCCGCTTAGATGAACATTTGACACGTTTGTATGACTCGGCGAAGTCCATCATGTTAACCATTCCGTATTCAAAAGAGGAAATGACTAACATTGTTGTAAAAACACTCCGCCAAAATGAGCTCAATGATGGCTATATTCGCCTCGTAGTATCTCGTGGTGTAGGAGATCTTGGTTTAAATCCTTATACATGTGAGAAACCAACCGTATTGGTTATTGCTGAACCATTACGCATTTATCCTAAAGAACTATATGAAACAGGACTTGAGATTATTACAGTTGCAACAAGGCGTAATCGATCTGATGCTTTAAGTCCGATGGTGAAATCACTGAACTACTTAAATAATGTATTAGTTAAAATTGAAGCCTCATTAGCCGGTGTTTCCGAAGCTCTGATGTTGAACGACCAAGGTTATGTTGCAGAGGGATCGGCTGATAATATATTCATAGTGAAAGACGGAAAGTTAAAAACACCGCCTGGCTATGTGGGAGCACTAGTCGGAATTACAAGAAATGCTATAATGGAATTAGCCCAAGCAAAGGGTTACGAAATGATCGAAGGCATTTTTACAAGACATGAAGTGTACACAGCTGATGAAGTATTTTTAACCGGGACTGCTGCAGAAGTCATTCCTGTCACAAAAGTAGATGGTCGCATTGTGGGAGATGGAAAGCCAGGACCAGTCACTAGAGATTTGTCAGAAAGTTTTCGCGAATCAACTGTAACAGATGGTGTCAAAATTCATGACGAGTCGTTAAATGTTGGCTAAGACAATTTTATAAGATTTTCAACTTGTTAATAATTAAGTTGAAGTTCATTGTTAACGTCCATCAAGATGCTTGTGCTTTTGTTCAGAAACTGTCATAACAGGAGATGTAATAATTGAGAAGTGATATGATCAAAAAGGGGATTGACCGTGCCCCGCATAGGAGTTTATTATATGCTACAGGTCTTAAAACAAAAGATTTAGAGAAACCTTTTATAGGTGTTTGTAATTCATATATTGATATTATTCCAGGACACAAGCATTTAAATGTTTTTGCAGAAGTCGTAAAAGAAGCGATTTGGGAAGCAGGTGGTGTCCCATTTGAATTTAATACGATTGGCGTAGACGATGGGATTGCGATGGGACATATAGGTATGCGTTATTCCCTGCCAAGCCGAGAAATTATCGCGGACGCGGCAGAAACAGTCATTAATGCTCACTGGTTTGACGGTGTTTTTTATATTCCAAACTGTGATAAGATTACTCCAGGCATGTTGATGGCTGCATTTAGAACCAACGTTCCATCTATCTTTGTATCAGGTGGACCAATGGAAGGTGGTATGTCATCAGATGGGAAACCACTCACATTGACTTCTGTTTTTGAAGGTGTAGGGGCCTTCCATGCAGGGAAAATGTCAGAAGACAAACTTCTCGATATTGAACAAAATGCGTGTCCAACTTGTGGATCTTGTTCAGGAATGTTTACAGCCAACTCCATGAATTCTTTGATGGAAATGCTTGGTGTAACCGTACCGGGAAATGGTACAATTGTAGCGACCTCTAATGAACGCCACAAATTAATTAAAGAAGCGGCAAAGAATCTGATTCGGATGGTGAAAGAAGATGTGAAGCCGCGTGACCTGGTCACAGATCAAACGATTGATGATTGTTTTGCACTTGATATGGCAATGGGGGGCTCAACGAATACGGTTCTTCATACATTGGCCATCGCTCATGAGGCAGGTCTAGATTATGACTTATCCAGAATTAATAAAGTGGCTGAGCGAGTTCCATACTTAGCAAAAATTGCTCCAGCTTCTGATTATACGATGCAGGATGTCCATGATGCTGGTGGAATAAGTGCAATTATTCGCGAGCTATGTGAAATTGGTGCTATCGAGAGAGAGCGAATGACTGTAACAGGAAAAACAGTTTATGAAAATGTGAAAGACCATGAAATTAAGAATCCTGCAGTCATAAGACCGAAAGATAATCCATATAGTCCTGTAGGAGGCTTATCTATTTTATATGGAAATATCGCCCCAAATGGCGGTGTTATAAAAGTAGGAGCTGTCGATCCATCGATTAAAACTTTTACAGGAAAAGCTGTTGTGTATGAGTCGCAGGATGATGCTCAAGAAGGCATCAACAATGGTACTGTGAAAGCTGGAGATGTAGTCGTCATCCGCTATGAAGGTCCTAAAGGCGGACCAGGAATGCCGGAAATGCTCTCACCAACATCAGCAATAGCTGGTAGAGGACTTGATAAGGATGTTGCCTTACTTACAGACGGAAGATTTTCCGGAGCATCAAGAGGGATTTCCATAGGTCATATTTCTCCAGAGGCAGCTGAAGGCGGTCCGATTGCTTTAGTGGAAGATGGAGATGAAATTGTCATTGATCTCACCAATCGCTCCATTCAATTGAATGTCGCAGAAGAGATATTGGCAGAACGTCAAGCAAACTTAAAGCCATTTGAACCAAAGATTAAAAGGGGATATTTGGCTAGATATTCTAAATTAGTCACTTCAGCTAGTACTGGTGGAGTCATGAAAATATAGAATAATACAAGCGAAAGAGTATAGACTACATTTTAAATATAGTGCGTGTACAAAAAGGAGGCTTTTCTCCTTTTTGTACAACAACGAAAAGCAATGAAAAGGTAAAAATGAATGGATCCACTGCATTACCAGAGAGTCGGAACTGCTGGAAACCGACGATGCAGCCATTTGTGACATCGCCTTGGAGCAGGTACCCTGAAAACATTTGTGATTATGGGTACACGGGGATTTTCAAGTTCTCGTTATCAATGAGTGGCATTCGTCGCTCCTAAGTCAGTGAATTTCACTGAAAAGTAGGGTGGTACCATGAAGTTTTTTCATCCCTGCATAAAAGGTTCTCCTTTTGTGTGGGCTGAGAAAACTTTTTTTATTTATAGCAATTAGAAGAAGCCTATGAATTCATTAGTGTTACGACTACAGGATGTAAGAGTGCAGAGGAAGAGCCAAGCAATTGCATTTTCTTAAAATGGCTAGAATTTTTTCGCAAATCGGTGAATTTTATGCATGAATGGTCGGATTTATGATATGTTTAAAAAAATGATAATTTGAAAGGATGAAGCTTGCAGTGAGTATGGGAATCCAAATGGAAGCAAATAACCAAAATACAGCCACTGAAGCCAACGGAAAGACGAAGAGCGGAGCAGATTTGTTTATTGAGACATTACAAAAAGAGAATGTTGAAGTGATTTTTGGTTATCCAGGAGGGGCCGTACTCCCAATCTACGATGCCCTGCATAAAAATCCTATGAATCATGTGTTGACAAGACATGAACAAGGAGCTATTCACGCGGCAGAGGGATATGCGCGAGTAACTGGAAAACCTGGAGTAGTCATCGCCACATCTGGTCCTGGAGCAACTAATTTAGTGACAGGGATCGCAGATGCTATGATGGATTCATTGCCTCTTGTAGTGATCACAGGCCAAACTGCAACCTCCTTACTCGGTACCGATGCTTTCCAAGAATCAGACATTGTTGGGATTACAATGCCGATTACCAAGCATAGCTACCAAGTTAAAGATCTAAAGGACATTGGACGGATTGTGAAAGAAGCATTCCATATTGCTTCAACTGGTCGTCCGGGACCTGTTTTAATTGATATTCCGAAGGATATTGCCACCCAGTTAGCCGGTGAATATCCGGAAGCAAGTATACAACTGCCAGGATATCAACCAACAACAAAACCAAATTATTTACAATTGCAAAAACTTGCGACTCTTATGAATAATGCGAAAAAGCCATTAATCTTAGCTGGAGCCGGGATCTTATTTGCAAAAGCAAACAAAGAGTTTCAAACATTTGTTGAAAAAACAGGCTATCCTGTTGTTAATACTCTACTAGGCTTAGGCACAATTCCTGGCACCCATGAACAATTTTTAGGGATGGGTGGCATGCATGGAACGTATACGGCGAATATGGCGATTACCGATTGCGACTTGCTGATTAATATTGGGGCACGATTTGATGATCGCTTAACTGGAAATCTTAACTATTTTGCTCCGAATGCAACAATTGCTCACATTGATATTGATCCAGCTGAAATAGGCAAAAATGTCCCGACAACTGTTCCGATTGTTGGAGATGCAAAGGTTGTGCTGAAGGAACTTTTGGAAATGGAATTCAATCTTCCTGATATTTCGAATTGGATGAAGCAATTACAGGAAAATAAGGAAAAGTATCCATATAAAAAGCCTAGTTCACCTGAAGGCAATCTTTCATCACCACATGTGATCGAAATGGTTCATGAATTGACGGATGGAGAGGCAATCGTCACGACCGATGTTGGACAGCATCAAATGTGGGCAGCCCAATATTATGTCTTCAATGATCCCAATAAATGGGTAACATCTGGAGGGCTCGGGACAATGGGCTTTGGTTTCCCCGCTGCAATTGGAGCACAATTAGCAGCGCCCGATAAAACAGTTGTAGCTATATCGGGGGATGGCGGATTCCAAATGACGTTACAGGAATTGGCCGTTATAAAAGAACTAAATTTGCCAGTGAAGATTGTCATTATCAACAATGCTTGTTTGGGAATGGTTCGTCAGTGGCAAGAAAAGTTTCATGGAAAACGTTATTCGCATTCTTTAATCCCTGAACAGCCTGACTTTGTCAAATTGGCTGAGGCATATGGGATAAAAGGCTATAGTTGTTCAAATGCTGAAGAAGCTAAAAAGGTTTTGGAAGAAGCACTTCATATTCCGGGACCTGCATTAATTGATTGTCGTGTGGTTCAGGAAGAATTGGTTTATCCAATGGTTCCAACTGGAAAAGGACTTCATGAAATGATTGGGGTGGGAGAATGAAACTGACCAAACGAGTTCTTACCGTAACAGTCAATAATAATAGTGGGGTATTGAATCGGGTCACGGGATTATTTGCAAAAAGACAATTCAACATTGAAAGTATTACGGTGGGACCTACTGAAAATCCAACTGTTTCAAAGATCACGTTCATTGTGCCAATTGATGACCCGGCAAAAATGGAACAGTTAGTGAAACAATTACAGAAGCAAATTGATGTATTGAAGGTTTCCGATATTACCGATAAATCCATCGTGACAAGAGAATTAGCTTTAATTAAAGTACAGTGCCCACCACCTGTCAGAAGTGAAGTGTATAGTATTATTGAACCTTTCAGGGCGACGGTGATTGATATGGGGAAAAATAATATCACCGTCCAAGTAACGGGAGAACCTAATAAAGTGGAAGCATTCATTGAGTTGCTAAAGCCATATGGCATTAAAGATATATCTAGAACAGGGGTTACTGCCTTTGTACGCGAATATCAAAAGCAAGAATCAACACACCTATCTATTTTACAATTATAAAAACTAGGAGATGAATTAAAAATGGCAAAAGTATATTACAATAACGAAATCGATGAACAAATTCTAATAGGCAAGAAGATCGCAGTACTAGGGTATGGATCACAGGGTCATGCGCATGCAACTAATTTGAAGGAAAGTGGCTTTAATGTTGTAGTTGGTGTTAGACCAGGTAAATCATTTGACCAAGCGGTTGAAGATGGTCATGAAGTATATTCAGTTCGTGAAGCTTCTGCTCAAGCGGAAATCATTATGATCCTTCTTCCTGATGAGCGTCAAGTCGCTGTTTATGAAAATGAAGTAAAACCTGAACTTACGGAAGGAAAATCCTTAGTCTTTGCTCATGGTTTTAATATTCATTTTAATCAAATCGTGCCTCCAACTAATGTGGATGTATTCCTTGCAGCACCAAAGGGACCTGGGCATCTTGTTCGTCGTACATTTGAACAAGGAGCAGGAGTACCTGCACTATTTGCGGTATACCAAGATGCAACTGGAAAAGCAAGAGATATTGCTTTAGCTTATACAAAAGGAATTGGAGCTGCTCGAGCTGGTGTGCTTGAAACAACATTTAAAGAAGAAACAGAAACAGACCTTTTCGGAGAGCAAGCCGTGCTTTGTGGTGGAGCGACTGCACTTGTCAAAGCTGGATTTGAAACACTTGTAGAAGCTGGTTATCAACCAGAACTTGCATACTTTGAGTGCTTGCACGAATTGAAATTGATTGTTGATCTTATGTACGAAGATGGTATTGCTGGTATGCGTTACTCCATCTCTGATACAGCACAATGGGGAGACTTTGTATCTGGACCGCGTGTTGTCGATGCAGATACAAAAGAACGTATGAAAGACATCTTGGATGACATCCAAACAGGTAAGTTTGCAAAAGGCTGGATCCTAGAAAACCAATTGAACCGTCCAGAGTTCAATGCCATTAATCGCCGCGAAAATGAACATTTGATTGAGAAAGTAGGTCAAGAACTCCGCGAAATGATGCCATTTGTGAAAGCAGGTAAAAAGAAAGCCAAGGAAGTGGCATCAAGTGCGAAAAATTGACATCTATGATACTACTTTGCGTGATGGAGAGCAATCTCCAGGTGTCAATCTGAATTCTATTGAAAAGCTTGAGATTGCAAAACAACTAGAAAGACTTGGGGTAGATATTATTGAGGCGGGGTTTCCCGCCGCTTCCCCAGGGGATCTAGAATCGGTTAGACAAATTGCATCAACAGTCAAGAATTCGACAGTGACAGGTCTAGCTAGAACCGTAAAGTCAGACATTGATGCAGCATGGGAAGCTTTACAGGTAGCTGAAAATCCCAGGGTGCATATCTTCATTGCCACTTCACCGATTCATATGACATACAAGCTAAAGAAAACACCCGAACAGGTTGTAGCTACAGCTGTAGAAAGCATTCAATACGCAAAGCAATTTTTCCCGCGTGTGCAATGGTCTGCAGAAGATGCCTTTCGTTCAGATCGTGAATTCTTAGCTCATATTGTAGAGCAAGCGATCAGAGCGGGTGCTTCCGTTGTCAATATTCCTGACACAGTAGGCTATGCTACGCCCCAGGAATATGGGGCTTTGTTTAAATTTTTAAAAGAAAATGTTCCAAATATTGAGCAGGCCAAGTTGTCAGCTCATTGTCATAATGATTTAGGGATGGCTGTTGCCAATACATTAGCTGCGATTGAAAACGGAGCTGACCAAGTAGAAGGAACGATTAACGGTATTGGTGAAAGAGCAGGGAATGTTTCTTTAGAAGAGGTAGCGGTTGCTCTCTATACAAGGCAAGATTTCTATGAAGATATTAAAGCAGATTTAACACTGAATGAGATTAAACGCACTAGTCAGCTTGTCAGTAAATTGACTGGTATGCACATACAAGCGAATAAAGCTGTTGTAGGGAAAAACGCTTTTGCTCATGAATCAGGCATCCATCAGGATGGCGTGTTGAAAGAGCCAACAACCTACGAAATTATTACCCCTGAATTAATTGGAGAGACATCAAACAATCTAGTAATGGGCAAGCATTCTGGCCGTCATGCGTTTCAAGATCGCGCTAAATTACTTGGATTTGAGTTAGATCAAGATAGCTTGGACAGTGCTTTTAAAGAATTCAAGCATTTAGCGGATCGTAAAAAGGAAATAACCAATGACGATCTGTGGACGCTCCTAACAAATGAACAATTGAAAGAATCTGATACTTCTGTATTTGACCTTGAAAGAGTGGGTGTGCAGTATGAGTCAGCAAAAGACCCATCTGCAACAGTGATTGTGAAAAAGCCCGATAAATCTGTGGCAGAGGAAACAACAAGTGGCTCTGGTAGTGTTGAGGCGATTTTCAATGCACTTGAAAAGGTCGTCGGAGAAGAAGTCCATGTATTAGATTATCGAGTTACTTCGATCGGAGAAGGAAGAGACGCCTTAGCAGAAGCTGTGGTAAATCTCTCTTTCCGGGGTGAAGAATTGACGGGTAGAGATTCTGTTCAAGATGTACTCGAAGCCTCCGCAAAAGCATATCTAAATGCAGTCAATCGCAGTCTACTATCAACCCATATGAAAGAATTAATGAAGTCAGTATAAACTTTAATTTCGGGAGGTGCCTGGCACGTCCCGAAAAAAATTTAGCAGACTACCGTGCCTTTAGTCATTGAACGTCCGGTGGGGATGCATCCAGGTATATAAATTGTGCCAAAATAAAGTATTACCTTATTGTAATTACGTTTGGGGGTTATGAGGTTTGAAGAAACAAATAGCGGTATTACGCGGCGACGGAATAGGAAAAGAAGTAACAGATGCAGCGATTGCTGTCTTGGAGACAATTGGACGTCGCTTTGATCACCAATTTGAATGGAAGCAGGGTCTTATTGGCGGGAGCGCAATTGATGAGGCAGGGCAACCTTTACCTGATGAGACGATTCAACTTTGTGAAGAAAGTGATGCCATTCTACTAGGAGCAGTCGGTGGTCCAAAATGGGATCAAAATCCGTCCCATTTACGACCGGAAAAGGGACTTCTACAAATTCGCAAGCATTTTGAATTAAGCGTTAATCTCCGTCCTGTTAAGGCTTATCAAAGTTTACTTGCAGTTTCTCCTTTGAAGGAAGATGTTGCAAAAGATGTGGATATGGTGATTGTTCGAGAACTTACGGGTGGTCTTTATTTCGGTGAACCGAGTCATCATGATGACGAAAAAGCAGTAGATACACTTCAATATAGCCGCGAAGAAATCGAGCGTGTCGTTGTGCATGCTTTTGAATTAGCGAAGCAGCGACGTGGCAAGCTAAACTCTGTAGATAAAGCCAATGTTCTTGAATCAAGTAAGCTATGGAGAAAAGTAGTAGAAGAAGTGGCAAAGAGATATCCAGAAGTAGAGTATGAGCATACGATCGTGGATGCCGCTGCAATGAAACTGATTACGTACCCATCTACCTTTGATGTAATTGTAACAGAGAATATGTTTGGTGATATTTTAAGTGATGAAGCATCTGTTATCACAGGTTCACTTGGGATGTTACCATCAGCGAGCTTGCGGGTTGATGGTTTTGGCCTGTATGAACCTGTACATGGATCAGCTCCTGATATCGCTGGTCAAAATATTGCCAATCCAGTAGGAGCGATTTTATCAGCTGCAATGTTGCTCAGAAGTTCCTTTGGTTTGTTAGAAGAAGCCGATGCGATTGAAGCAGCTGTGCAGAAGACTTTAGAAGCGGGTTATTGTACAAGTGAATTTAAGAATATTGGTAGAGAAGTATTGTCGACAACGGCTATGACGGAAAAGATTGTGAATGAACTTGAAGGGTGAGGTGAGGAAATTGGGCAAGACCATTATTGAGAAAATTTGGGAAAAACATATTGTTGATCGAGAAGAGGGGAAGCCTGATTTACTATATATCGATCTTCATCTTGTGCATGAAGTTACTTCTCCACAAGCCTTTGAAGGCCTTCGCTTGAATGGACGTAAAGTAAGAAGACCTGATTTGACTTATGCGACCATGGACCATAATGTACCCACTCGTTTAAATGAAGTGGTGTCAGATCCTATTTCAAAAAAACAAATGACAACTCTTGAAAGAAACTGTGCAGATTTCGGTGTTCCATTAGCCGGAATGGGGCATCCAGATCAAGGAATCGTTCATGTAATTGGTCCTCAGCTTGGTTTAACACAACCGGGAAAAACAATTGTCTGTGGGGACAGTCATACTTCGACCCATGGTGCCTTTGGTGCTCTGGCGTTTGGAATTGGCACAAGTGAAGTGGAACATGTACTTTCCACACAAACACTATGGCAACAAAAGCCAAAAACAATGCAAGTCAAAGTGAATGGAGAACTTGGTACTGGCGTAACATCCAAGGATTTGATCTTAGCAATTATAGCTAAATACGGCGTAAATGTTGGAACTGGCCATATTTTTGAATATACAGGAGAAGCCATTCGAAATTTAACAATGGAACAAAGGATGACGGTTTGTAATATGTCGATTGAGGCCGGCGCGAAGGCTGGTTTGATCAGCCCAGATGAAACAACCTTTACCTATCTAGAGGGACGCGAGCAGGTTCCAAGTGGTGAAAAGTTCGAAGAATTAAAGCGCGAATGGCGCGATTTGGCAACAGATGATGATGCTGCGTATGATGCAGTAATCGAAATTGATGCATCTGAAATCGAACCATTTGTTACTTGGGGCACAAATCCTTCCATGGGGGTTGGGGTCTCCAATCAAGTGCCGAAACCAGAAGATGCCAAAAGTGATTCAGAAAAAGCAGAAATTGAACAGGCGTTGGAATATATGGGTCTTCAAGGCGGTACAAAAATAGAAGATATCGAGATCCAATATGTATTTATCGGTTCTTGTACGAACTCAAGACTTGAAGATTTGCGAGCGGCTTCCAAGGTTGTTGCTGGCAAAAAGGTGAAGGAAAGCGTCAATGCGATTGTTGTTCCTGGTTCGAGAACAGTGAAGCTGCAGGCAGAGCAGGAAGGATTGGATCAAATTTTCCTTGATGCAGGTTTTGAATGGCGTGAAACTGGTTGTAGCATGTGTCTAGCGATGAATGCGGACCAAGTTCCAGCAGGGAAACGCTGTGCTTCCACTTCTAACCGTAACTTTGAAGGACGTCAAGGAAATGGCTCTCGTACACATCTTGTCAGCCCAGCGATGGCAGCTGCTGCAGCGATTGCCGGCCATTTTGTTGATGTACGTAACTTCACAAAAGAGGGGGCGACAGCATGAAGCCGATTAAAGAAGTAACAAGTGTTTTAGCACCACTTGAACGTTCAAATGTTGATACAGACCAAATTATTCCGAAGCAATTTTTAAAACGGATTGAGCGAACTGGTTTTGGGAAATATCTATTTTATCACTGGCGCTTCAACGATGATGGAACGGAAAAGCCTGAATTTATTTTAAATAAACCAGCATACAAGGGAACAGAAATCCTTGTTGCCCGTGAAAACTTTGGCTGTGGCTCATCTCGTGAGCATGCCCCATGGGCCCTGGGGGATTATGGATTTCGGGTTGTGATCGCCACAAGCTTTGCAGATATCTTTTATAATAATTGTCTAAAAAACGGCATCTTAGCAGTCCAACTGCCAGCTGAACAGATTGAAGAACTTCTAGCAGCTGGAAAAGAAAAGTCATTAACCGTAACTGTTTCCTTAGAGGATGAAACAATTACAACAGCAGATGGCGCTGTCTATTCCTTTACCACTGATCCTTATCGACGGGAAATGCTTTTAAATGGTTGGGACGAAATTGCTTTAACTTTGCAATTAGAAGATAAAATAACTGAATATGAAAAGGCCCAGGCTTAATTGAATGGACAAAAAAACGACTTACACTCCGTAAGTCGTTTTTTATGGTTAAGAAGATTATAAAATTGTCGCTTGTGGATAACTGCTTATGTCGCGGTTGACATCCAGCTCCAGCGTCTAGCCCGCGAAGCTCACAGGATGTGAGTCCATCGGCGAAGACATGCGGACGTGGTGACCTTAGCCGATGTTCCACGAAATAACCTGAGCCACTGAAAGGCAAAGAACGCCTTTCTTTGTCTTCAGAACATTTGCTTGTCGGGGCTGATCAAGGCGCTTGCGCTTTTCTTGTTCATTCACATTTCTTACATAAAGTCTAAATCCACAAATACCATTCCCCAAAGAATCGATTCTTCTAAAAAAATGAACTTATTTACTCCCTAAAGACTCTTATAAATAGTGAGGTGAAGAGATGAATGTAAGCCGGCTAGTGAAGAAAGCAAAGAGAGGAAACAAGAATGCGTTAGTTGAACTGATTATGACTGAAAAAGATATATATTATCGTTTAGCCCTGACCTATACAGGAAATCAGCATGATGCCTTAGAGGCCATGGATGAAATGATCGTGAAAGTATATGAGAATATTGGTCAATTAAAAAGGAATGAAGCTTTTTTTAGTTGGAGTAAAACGATTTTAGTGAATACCTGTAAAGCACTGATTCGAAAACAAAAACGACTTGTGTTAACGGATGATCTATCAATGGTCGCGGAGGATCAGGCTTCAACAAAGGATCCATATGAACAGTCGGAGCAATATATGGTGATAGAGAAATTACTAGATCATATTAATGAACATCAAAGAGAGGCCATTCAATTAAAGTATTTTCATGACCTTGATTACCAAACCATTGCTGAGATAACCAATGTGTCGGTCGGAACGGTCAAATCACGCGTTTTTAATGGTTTGAAGAAGTTAAGAGAGCATTATGGAGGTGGTGAGCATGAGTAAGATTGAAAAACAATTAAAAAAAGGAAAAGCTCAGTTGAGAGCTGTGACCGCTCCTAAAGAGCTAGAGGATCGATTAAGTAAGGCGCTCGATCATACCCCTGATAGGAGGCGAAAGTCACGGGTTTGGCTTGTGGCTGCCGCGCTTGCATTTTTTACCCTGTTCATTGGCTATCATTATAATACATTCGCCTTTTATGGAAAAAAATTAATTGGGTTTGAGGAGGTCATGACAGGGACACTACAAGACTTAAATGAACAAGGGATGGGGCAAATCATTGACGAATCAACTGATTTAACAGAGGGGAGCCGGCTGTATATAGATGGCGTAATGGCCGATGAAAATCAATTGGTTTTATATTATACAATCAAAAATCCTGATGGGGTTGATAATGAAAACCTTCTACATTTACGTAGCATAACCGGCTTTTTAACAAATTCTTATACTGTTAGTGGAACGGCTTGGCTGAATGACAGTAAGACAGAAATAAAAGGAATGCAAACCTTTTACCCTGTCAATGCCTTTTCTAAAAAGTTAACTTTACACTTTTCGGAGATTCTTGATAATGAAAAGCAGATTGAGAGAAACATTACCTTTACTTACAATCCAAACAAAGCTTTCCGAGCAGAATTTAAGCAGTCATTGAAAAAGACAGTCAAGGTAGATAAGGGAGAGGTCAGATTTCAATCGATTATAGCTTCCCCAACAATTACGATGATTAAAGGAAGATTAAAGGTTGAGAACTTTGATAGGGTTCCGCTAGCCTTAGAAGGGATTGACCTAATCGCCAATGGTCAGCCACTTGAACAACTTGGCAGTGGCATTACTACTAGCCTTAGGGGGAGCGAGTTTGAATTGCGTTATGATGCCCTTCCTGATCAACTTGAGTCTTTACAGCTTGTTATGAAGGAGTTTGTTGGCTATCAACCACTGAACGAAAAAATTTCGCTTGCTGAGATTGGAAATAGACCCATTGAGATGGGCGGGAAAACGTTGGATATACAAAACATTCATCGAGAAAAGGATCAAATAAAAGTGACAATCACTACTGCTGAAGATGTCATGCTTGAGGGGGTGTCGCTCGAAAGTGGCGGAGAGGTGACCCCGTTGCAAACAACGGTTAACCAAAAGGAAAGCAAACAAGCAAATGGAGATATTTTGAAAGAACGGACCCTGGTATTTAAAACGGAAGATCCCCCGGAACATTTAATCATTAAAGGGATGCACTATATGAAGGAATATCAAGAAAAAGTGGAAATTCCCGTCTCAAAATAAAGATAGAGTGTGCCCATACGTCGGATATGGGCACACTCTATGATAAGAAATAGCTAGCGATTATGAATAATTGTTTTCTTCCTTACTATAATATTCATAGGCGAAATATCCAAATAGGAAGCCAATTCCAGCCCCTAAACTAATTGTAGTAGGCAAAGAGATTGAGGAAAATATGCCAAAGACTACACCAATAGCAGCACCAAAAATCATACCCATTGGTATTAAACTATTCAATAAATTCTGAGCACCTTTTGTCTCTTTCTTTCCAAGGGTACCTTGATTGTATTTGTATTGGAGCCTTTTAATGACAAACACTGCGATTCCGCCAACAATTACAACGGGCGCAATTGCCATAAGTATTCCCATGTTAGCATCTCCTTTCATTTTTTAACTTGGTGCGCATTATTTATTCTGTACAACAAGTTTAACATGAATGGGAGAACCACTGGATGGAGTTTTTGCTATTCAATGGTCCAGTCTAAGTCTAGACCGCTGTTCTCCGGATGATCAGAAAGGAAATGATCGCATACAAAAGTGATAATGGGATAAGCCATATACTCAATTGAAAAGCTGTATGTTGCGCGAACCACTGCAATAGATCCAGCCATGCCTGATAATAAGTAATCAATAGTACAGCGAGCGTGATTGAAAAAAAGAGCGCAAGACCAAGAATTAACAACCCTTTAAGAGCATATCGTTTTGAAAAAATGGCAATGAAGAGACCTAAGAAAAAGAAATTTACAAAAACAAGAAAGTAGACGACCAATTGTTCAAGGATATTTCCATCATTGAGGTAGGGGAATTTGAAAAAGATTAGAGTGTTTCCCCAACTCTGTGTAACATGTTCGACCATTGCAAGCACAATATAGAGGATAGCAAATAGCAAGCTTGAGCGAAGTCCTGTTAAGCTAAAGCTAATAAAATAATCGGTTCTCCGTACGGACATCCCCATTGCATAGGCAAAGGTTTGATTAAACCCGGCCACTCCCAACACAAACATATAGACGAGAATGTAACTAAAGCCTGTGATCAATATTGTTTCATTCCCTGGAATCAAGACTCCAATTGTCAAACCGAATAGAAAGCTTACACCCAAAATGATGAACGCAGTATAGAGCCATACCTTATCTTGACTGTGTATTTTTAAAGCCCGTTGAATACTCATAAAGACATCCTCCCTTCAGGTCTCGATTTCGTTAAATAAACAATAAGCTGTTGTAAGGAAATAGGTGAAATTTCAAGTCCCCGCTGCATGGCTTGGGATTTTCCATCTCCGATTAAGGTCGCCGTCATCGTCCCACCCATTCTATCTTCCTGGATCACGTCTTTTCCTTTTATAAATGATTCAACTTGAGCGGATAAGCCTGTCACCGCATATGCGAGTCCACGTAACTCCTCAGAGTCACGATCAATGAGAATTTTCCCTTGGTCAATGACAATCACATGTTCGAGTAAGTTACTGACCTCATCAATTAAATGGGTAGATAGAATAATAGTACGAGGATGGTTTCCGAAATCCTCAATTAATTGATCGTAAAATATCTTTCTTGCAACGGCATCAAGGCCTAGATATGGCTCATCAAAAATGGTGAGTGGCGCCCGGCTTGCAAGCCCAATTATGATGCCAACTGCTGAATGCATACCGCGTGATAATTTCTTGACTCTTTTCTTGAGCGGCAGATTAAATTCCTTTATAAGCTCCATAGCATATGCCTGATCCCAATTTTGAAAAAGGGAGGCGGAAACCTCTATTACATCGCGGACCCGAAAATTATCCGGATACTTTTGACTTTCCTTAATAAAACAGATTTTCTCCAGGACCTTTTGGTTTTCATAAGGCTGTTCACCAAATACGCGCAAGTCTCCATCAGTAGAAAAGATCTGAGCTGTAATCAGCTTCATTAAGGTTGTTTTTCCTGCCCCATTTCTTCCTAATAATCCATAAATTTTATTTTCCTCTATTGAAAGATTGATATCATCAACAACCTTGCTATCTTCATAATTTTTTATTAGGTGTTGGATGTCAATAATCGTTGTCATGCTTACTCCTCCCCTCTTTGTACCATCTCGGTTAGCTGTTCAATCGTCATCCCTAACTTTTTGGCTTCCTGAATCATGGTTACAACATACTGCTCGTAAAATTGTTCTTTTCGCTTTTCAATCACTTTTGCATGTGCTCCTTCTGCAACGAACATGCCAATCCCTCGCTTTTTGTATAAAATCCCTTCCTCCACCAATAAGTTAACGCCTTTTGCGGCTGTTGCAGGATTAATTTTGTAAAATGCAGCAATTTGATTCGTGGAAGGCACTTGATGCTCTTCTAAAAGTGCGCCTTCCATAATGTCATCTTCGATCCGTTCAGCTATTTGCAGAAAAATAGGCCGCCCATCGTCCATTAACTGTTTCACAACTTCACCACCATGTTGGTTAGTTACTTATGTAATTAACCATATAACGATATTAAAACAATGTCAAGGTATTTTTAAAAATAGGCATCGGTAATAAACTGAGGCAATGGCTAATAAAAGGGGGGCGACGGCTAATGGGCTTGTCGTGACAGCTAATAGAAATGACTTAATGACTAATAGGAACATCATAAGGACTAATAGACTGATTGCGATGGCTAATAGATCACCCGTAAGCCTGAAAATAGGTGATGCTCCCTCGTAATCTGTCATTCATACTCCGTTCATATTGGGTTTTTACAATCAAGCTAGAGAGAAAATAGTGGGAGATGAGTTGAAATGCTTCGCCTGTTTCGAAAGATTGTTCAATTTGCAAGTAGCTCTAAAGGGGCAAAAATCACTCTGCTTGCTTGGCTTGTTGTTGTGGCCTGTTTGAGTATTATCGCACCAGGAGCCAAGGAGTATGCAGGAAGTAGTAAGGAAATGAGCGTGAAGGAGAATCAACCTTCAGAGATCGCCGAGCAAATCATGGAGGAACAATTCCCGTCAGATGATGGATTACCAGCATTACTTGTGTTTCATCGAGATGGCAGAATTACAGATCAAGATCGAGAAAAACTGACAAAATTAAGTGAATGGTTAGCATCTAATGATCGACCTCAGGATGTGTCAAGTGCATTACCGTACCATCAATTTCCAAAAGGAATCCAGGATCAAATGTTTTCTGAAGATGGTTCAACACTTTTATTTAATCTTTCTATGAAGCCTGGCTTGGATTCTGATCAAACATTAGTCGCACTGGATCAAATTCGTGATAAGGTAAAGGAAATTGGACTAGATGAATTACAATTTGAAATTACGGGTCCAGCAGGCATTTCCGCGGATACGATCTCTCTATTTCGAAATGCGGATTTCGTTTTAATGTTAGCAACGGTGGTCTTGATTTTTATTATTTTAATCTTGATTTACCGCTCCCCGTTATTGGCGCTAACACCATTAGTAATCGCGGGAATTGTCTATGGCGCAGTCGATCGTATTTTGGGTCTCGCTGGAAAAAATGGCTGGTTTACCGTGGATAGTTCAGCAAATTCTATTATGCTTGTCTTGTTATTTGCGGTTCTTACCGATTATAGTTTGTTTGTATTTTCAAGATATCGTGAGGAATTAAGCAAGCAAGAATCGAAGTACGATGCGATGGGGAAGGCAATTTATCATGTCTCAGAACCGATTGTGTTTAGTGGTGGAACCGTATTTTTAGCGATGCTTACCCTATTTACGACCATCTTCCAACCGTACAATCATTTTGCGCCTGTTTTTTCGGTTGCAGTGGTCTTGATTTTAGTGGCAGGCTTAACTTTGATCCCAAGTATTTTTGCCCTAATGGGGCGAAAAGCTTTCTGGCCATTTATTCCAAAAGTGGAAAACAAGGAGAAGAAAGAAAGGGGGATTTGGCATAAAATTAGTCAGCTCGTCAAAAAGCACCCAGCTGTTATGGGAGGCTTACTACTTATTGTTTTGCTAGTAGGTATCTGCAATGTTACCTCGATGAAGTTCTCGTTTAACTTGCTAAAATCCTTTCCAGAGGACATGCCTTCTCGGCAAGGATTTGAATTATTAGAAGACAATTATCCTGCGGGGCAGCTAGCACCTGCCACTATAATTTTAAAATCATCGAAAGAAATCAAAGTAAATGAAGAGTTGGTCGAGCAAGTGAATCAATTTGAAAATCTATTGAAGAAACATAAGGGGATAGACTCTGTTTCGCCGAGTCTATCGACAGAAATGACTAAAGACCCTGAGCGTTTACCACGGAATTTTCTGGCCGATTCGCAGCAAGCCCTAAAGTTGCAAGTGGTCTTAGCGGAGAATCCATATAGTGTGGAGGCTTTGGATACGGTTCAGGATTTACTTGATTCAAGTGAAAAGATGTTAAAAGAGAGTGGTTTTTCATCTTCTGATGTGGAGCTACACTACGCGGGACAGACGGCACAGCAATTAGATGTGCGCACAATGAATCAACGCGATATGATTGTATTATTTTCACTCGTAACCATATTACTAATCATCATTCTTGGCTTTCAAACGAAATCTGTTCTGATGCCGATTCTAATGATGGGAACGATTCTATTATCCTACTTTGCTTCCCTAGGTTTCAGTTGGTGGATTTTCAAACATGGGCTGGGATATGACGCGATTAGTTATCGATTGCCGGTGTATACCTTTATCTTCATGGTTGCCCTTGGGATCGATTATAATATTATGCTCGTTTCTCGGATTCGTGAAGAAGCGTTAAAACTGCCTTGGAAGGATGCGGTGGCGAAAGGTGTTTCAGTAACTGGAGGCGTCATCTCATCTGCAGGTTTGATTCTTGCCGCCACGTTTGCTGTACTTATGACACAGCCTTTACAAGAATTGTTCTTATTCGGATTTACAATGGCATTAGGAATTCTCTTAGATACCTTCTTAATAAGAGGCATTTTCCTACCATCTATTTTGATTCTAACTCATGGCAAAAACAAGTGATTGATTATACAGACAGAGTGTTGTTGGAAACGCTCTGTCTGTTTCTCTGGCAAAAGTCCAATTTCTCTCAAGCTTTTCAGAAAAATAGTCATCGGTTTGCTTCCTAACAAAGATACGCTAAAGTTAAAGAAAAAGGAGTGAAATGATGCAAACGCGAATTTTAGTTGTAGATGATGATCCCCATATTCGCGAGCTATTGCGCTTTTATTTACAGAGAGAGCGCTTTGAAGTATTGGCAGCTGGGGATGGGGAGGCAGCTTCTCTCTTACTCGAAGAACAACAAGTTCACCTAGCCGTTGTGGATGTGATGATGCCCAGAAAAAATGGTTGGGAATTATGTGAAGAGATTCGCCAATTTTACGATATTCCCGTTATTTTATTAACAGCTAGAGGAGAAATGGAAGATAAAGCGAAAGGCTTTTTATCAGGTACAGATGATTATGTTGTGAAGCCGTTTGAACCGGAAGAATTATTATTTCGAATCCGCGCTCTGCTCAGGCGTTACCAAATGGTTTCAGATAATATTATTACCTTACATGAGACAGTGATCGATCGGAATAAGTATGAAGTCAGAGTAGGGGAAGAACGCTTGGTATTACCTTTAAAGGAATTTCAACTTCTAGCCCAGCTTGCAAGTCAGGCTGATCGCACATATACGCGAGAACAACTTTTGGACCTAGTCTGGGGACAAGAATTCGATGGCGATAACCGGACAATTGATGTCCATATCAAACGTCTGCGAGAACGATTTCGTGATCTAACAAATGATTTTAAAATTGTTACTGTCCGTGGACTCGGTTATAAGTTGGAGGCTACGGAAAAATGAAGACTTTATACGTTCGAATTGTTCTTACTTTTGCTCTCATTGCCCTAATCAGTGGCGTAATTGCCTTTTTATTTTCAAATCTTTACTATCAAATCAAGTTGAAGGATTTTAACGAGGAGAAAATTTTAGCAGTGGCAGAAGAGATTAGCTTTTTATATGAGCATGCAGACGATAACATGCCTGTGGATAAGTATTTAAAAAGAGTCGCCAATATGAATTTCCAATTATATTTGGTGAATCAAGAAATGGAAGGCGTTCAATTTGGAGATGAATTTCGTAACTATGATATAGAAGAAGAAGTCATTCAATCCGTATTAAACGGCGAGACTTATCACGGGATTTCCGAATTTCAAAGCAGTCTATTTGTGACGGGATTTTTCAAAGATGATATAAAAAATAGTATCGGTGTACCCATGGAGGTTGATGGTGAAATTCAGGCTTTGTTCATGCGCCCTAATGTGGAAAAGCAATTCGGGGAAATGCGAATTGTTTTTAGTATTCTGTTAGGTCTTACCTTTTTGATTAGTTTAGCATTGATTGCTATTTTTGCTGGTTTTCTCGTCCGGCCCATAAAAAAATTAACGAAGGCTACTAGAAGAATCGCTGGCGGACATTATGATATTCAGCTTGATCACAACCGAAAAGATGAAATTGGTGATCTTGCGTACGACTTTCAACGAATGGCCGTGTCTTTGAAAAAGTTAGACGACATGCGTCAGGAGTTTGTTTCCAATGTGTCTCATGAAATTCAGTCGCCTTTAACATCCATTCGCGGTTTTACAAAGGCAATCCGCACGAAGTCGATATCCGCTGAACAGGCAGACCAGTACCTGGAAATCATTGAAAAGGAAAGCGGGCGATTGTCTTCACTGAGTAAACAACTATTATTATTATCTTCACTTGATAAAGAGGCGAAAGCCATCCATAAAGAGCCATTCCGATTGGATGAGCAAATCCGCGAGGTCGTACTGCTGACCGAGTGGGAGTGGAACAAGAAAAAGCTCAAGCTGGAATTGGATCTTCCTGAGATGGTTATAAAAGCAGATCGACAGTTATTCCAACAAGTTTGGACCAATCTTCTTACCAATAGCATTAAATTCACAGGAGAAGCTGGGGTGATTTCCATCTCTGCAGTTATTGATGATCAAATTGTTGTCATGCTGCGAGATACAGGAAAAGGGATGACAGAAGAGGAACTTCTCCATATTTTTGACCGCTTTTATATGGCGGACAAATCGCGAAATCGGACCCAATCGGGCAGCGGTTTAGGATTATCTGTTGTAAAGAAAATCATCGATCTCCATGAAGGCAAGATAGAGGTGAAGAGTAAGCATGAAGAAGGGACGAAGTTTATAATCCGCATACCATGGGAATAGGAAAGTAAAGCTAGCTATGTTCTATTAGTATGATCGTTATGAAAAAGGGCTTTCATTTCCAACAAAATATGTGGATAAAATTGTGAATAATTCCTGCAGAAGGGTCAAAGACTCCATTAATATCAGGAAATACACAAGTTTGTGGATAAGTATTCTAAACCTTGTGGATAATGTGTAAAAATTAAACATGTACCTTTATAATTATGTTGATTATGTGTATAAGTCTGTGGATAATTTTTTTGAAAAGTAGAGAAAGCAGGTGAGGAAAACTTTTCCCTCCTGCTTATATAAAATTAAAAACGAAAGCTAACAACAAAAATCACTGCGAAAACAAGTAAAACAGATAGAAGCATCATCATGATATAACTATTGATACTTCGCGTATGTTTTAACACTCCTCCGTCCACTTCAAGCTGGGTTAATTTTTTGGCAAGTTTGCGTCCAAAGAGGCTTACACCTATGATGGTAAGCAACACAGTGACGCCGCCAATTCGCTCCATAAAGGCAAGGTAAAATGGCTTGGAACTGAGATTCATTGAAATGATCATAAAAACACCACTCAATAATACAAAAGAAGCACTTGGATGAACCAGTATATTGCCAATCCTTGTAATCTTTTTCACGATTGTGGAAAGTTCCTTCGACCCTAGATGCTTTTTCATCATCACTAAAATAAAGATAATTGCCAGCAAAGACCCAACCCAAATGGAAAGACCTGTAAAATGTAAAAATAACCAAAACTTAAACATACTATCTCCTCCTTAACTTAAGCATAAGGAACGATTGTGAACAGAGGGTGAATAGGAGATTACATAAATTTGGTGGAAGCTACCGCATGCAACAACGAAAAGTTAACGAAAGAACGCTTGTTTGTGTCTTGGGGATCTGCTATACTATATTTAGATATACTCCCCGTCAGTCCTCATCAAATATAAAGGACGTGTTCTTATGGTAGAACCAGCCTTAAGCTATGAACAATCTACTTATCCCCCCACATATATTCAACTGCGAGAAAAGCCTAATGATTATGCAAAAGAAAACCCACAAACAAGATTTCTCAAAAAAATATCACTCAAGAAACTCATGGATTTAAAAGTCGATTTTGCTTTTAAGCAACTTTTTGGCAATGAAAAAAATAAGGAGATCACGGTTGTCTTTTTGAACTCGATTCTACAAAAAACAGGCAGGGGTATAATCAAAGATATCCTATTTACGAATACGGAAGCGGGTGGTGAATATGTCGATGATAAGCAGTCGAGACTAGATTTATTAGTTGTGACAGATATAGATGAACAGATACATGTTGAAATCCAATTCACAAATAAATATGATATGATCAAACGTTCTATCTATTACTGGGCCGGTGTATACCGAAATCCCCTTGAAAAAGGGATGGATTATCATACTTTACAACCTGTGATCACCATCAATATTCTGAATTTTGACCTCTTTGAGCAGACAGATCACTTTCATACTTCGTTCCATTTATATGAAGATGAAAAACGATTCAAGTTAACGAATGTAATGGAATTCCACTTTATTGAAATGACAAAACTTATAAAGGATTGGCAAGGTGATAAGCTCGACCCTTGGAATGATGTGCTAGCTAGGTGGCTACTGATGCTGGGGATGGTCGATCGCAGGC
This sequence comes from Bacillus sp. J14TS2, assembly GCF_018333015.1. Classification (NCBI taxonomy): domain Bacteria; kingdom Bacillati; phylum Bacillota; class Bacilli; order Caryophanales; family Bacillaceae; genus Bacillus; species Bacillus sp. J14TS2. The sequence continues at coordinate 118,836 of NZ_BORE01000017.1, forward strand.
AGAACAAGGTTTATAATAAAATCTATAAGGAATTGGAGGAGATCGCGATGAAGGATGAGCTTCTATACTCGGCTTTCGAAAGCTGGACGGCATTAAGCCTCAACCAAAAGCAGCGACTAGCTTATGAATCGCGTTTAAAGCGGGTAATGGATGAGGAAGCCTTCAAAAGCAGTATGGAATCATTACAACGGAAGGTTGAACAAGGGCAGCGGAACCTTGAGCAAGGACAAAGTGAACTTGAGCAAGGGCAACGTGAGCTTGAACAAGGACAACAGGAGGTTGAGCAAGGACAACGTGAGATTAAACAAAAGAAACGAGAGATTGAACAAAGGCAACGAGAGATTGAACAAAGGCGACAAGAGCTGGAACAAGTGCAACAAGAACTGAAACAAAGGAAACAGCAGATGACACAAGAGAAACAGCGGGTAGAGCAGGAGAAACAACAGGCAGAACAAGAGAAACAACAGGTAGAGCAAGAGAGACGACAGGCAGAACAAGGGAAAAGAGAATTAGAGAAAGAAAAGCGGAATATGGCTCGGCGCCTTTTAGAGAAAGGCTTGGATATAGCCTTTGTGATCGAAACTACGGGTCTTCCAGAAGGCGAGATTTTGGAAATTCAACGTCATTTGGAATGATGAGTCATCTATCTTTTTAATAAAAGTGCCAAGCGCTAGGTGCTTGGCTTCTTATTTTATCCCGCATTAACGGGCAGTAATACCCCCACCTCAAGGCAATAGAGAATACGGAGAAGCATAGGTGGGGGATACACTGCCCGTAAAAGCCCGATTGGTTCAACTAACAATCAGTGGGGGATGAAAGAAAACCCCCACTGATTGAAGGTTCACTTTATATCTTTGAATAGTAGTACAATGATAAGATTGATAGTACACTAGGTACATAGAAAGATTTTCGGGTTCCTAAAGGAGGAAAGCATGTTATGATCCAACAATCCATACTAGAAGAGGTTTTAGCTGCTGCTTTATTAACAGGTGGCGATTTTGCCGAGGTGTTTGCGGAGGATCGGTATTCTAATAACTTAAGGCTTCATGATGGAAAGATTGACCGCAGCTTATCAGGAAGAGAAGCAGGTGTGGGGATTCGAGTATTTCATGGCCTACAAAGTGCGTATGCATACACGACTGATTTTTCCAAAGCCGGTTTGTTAAAAACGGCGAAAGAGGCAGCTCAAGCCTTGCAAGGTGATTTCTATCAGCAAGCCCCAGTCCTTCATAGACAAATTCATCCCCCTCTTCATAAAATTGAGCAGATGCCTGATGGAGTAGACGGGAAGCGCAAAGTAGAAGTGATGAAACAAGCGTATGATCTGGCGAAAAATTACCATTCTAGTATTGCTCAGGCGACGATTCAATACATAGATCACGAACAAAATGTGTTGATTGCCAATTCGGAAGGAAAGTTTGTAGAGGATAAGCGAGTAAGAGGGCGATTAGCGATTCAGGCGATCGCTTCAGATGGTATCCAAATGGAACCGGGATTTTATGGACCTGGGGCACATCAAGGTTTTGAGTTTATTGAAAACTTGAATCTCGAACATTATGCGACGGAAGCCGCGAGAATCGCTGTGACAATGTTGAATGCGGAAGAGTGTCCAAGCGGTAAGTTCCCCGTCATTATAGATAATGAATTTGGTGGCGTCATTTTTCATGAGGCTTGTGGTCATGGCTTGGAGGCAACTGCTGTCGCGAAAAATAATTCTGTTTTTGCTAATCGAATTGGTGAAAAGGTGGCCCCTGACATTGTCACCTATATTGATGATGGTACGCTCCCAAATGAATGGGGCTCCCTAAATATGGATGATGAGGGTGAAAAAACGAGAAAAAATGTCCTAATTGAAAATGGCATTTTAAAAGGATATTTGATTGATAAACTAAACGGCCGCCGAATGGGCATGAATCCAACAGGCTCTAGTCGTAGAGAATCGTATCGTTTCAGTCCTACTTCAAGAATGACGAATACGTATATTGCGCCAGGAAAGTCGACCCCAGAGGAAATCATTGCCAATACCGAGTTTGGGATTTATGCCAAATATATGGGTGGCGGGCAAGTGAATCCTGCAACAGGGGATTATAATTTCGCCACACATGAAGCATATATCGTGAAGGATGGAAAGATTGCTCAGCCTGTAAAAGGTGCGACCTTGATTGGAAATGGTCCGAAAACCCTGCAACGTGTCGATATGGTCGGTAATAATCTTGCTCATGGTGCGGGAATGTGCGGTTCCCTCAGCGGAAGTCTGCCAGTGAATGTAGGGCAACCAATGATTCGTGTCAGTGAAATCACAGTCGGTGGGACGAAGGGGGAGTAAGTCGATGAAAATTGAAAAATTCCAAGAAAAGGTAATGGTAAGTGGTTTGCTGGCTGGCTTTGAAGATATGGAAATTTATTATGAGCAGGCAGACGGGCTCTCCTGCGATATCTATCAAGGGGAAGTCGACCGCTATGAAACATCACGGACAGGTGGACTTTCCTTCCGCGGAATCTACGATGGAAAAACAGGCTACGCCTTTACAGAAAAAATCGAAGAGGATTCGATTGATTATTTGCTAGAAAAAGCCAAAGCAAATGCTGAATTAGCCGAAGAAGAAGAGCCGGAAGAAATCTATGCGGGAAGTGGTGAATATGAGGAAATCGATCACTATTCAGATGCCATGGATACCATTTCGACAGCGGATAAAATGGCCTTTTTAAAAGCGGTTGAGGAAAAGATCCTTCGCAACAACAGTAAGATTTACTCGGTCAATACATGTCGGATGATCGAGCAATCAAATGAACGTCTACTAGCCAATAGTAAAGGTCTAGTTTTACATGATCGAAAAAATTTCTTCGCAATTATGTTCTCCGTGGTCGTAAAAGATGGGGATGAAACGAAAAGTGGCTTTACCGTAAAAATGACGAAGGAATTCGATACTTTAGTTGCGGATGAAATCGCGAAAGAGGCGGCAGAAGAAGCCCTTTCCTATCTAGGAGAACAATCGATTGCCAATAAAAAATACCCGATTATTTTTAGAAAAGATGCGGCTGTTCAATTACTTGGTACTTTCCTTTCATCTTTTTCGGCTGAGGTAGCTCAGAAAGGTCAATCTCGCTTAAAAGATCAGGTTGGAGAAACTATTGCGTCCAAACACCTAACGATTATTGATGATCCTTTCTATGAAGGAGGTCCTGCGAATCGGAATTTTGACGGGGAAGGAGTTGCCTCGAAGACCTGTACGGTGATTGAAAATGGAAAACTGCAGACTTTATTGCATAATCGTAAGACTGCAAAAAAAGCAGGCGTGGAAACGACAGGGCACGCATATAAGCCATCTTATAAAGGGACTGTTGTGATTGCGCCATCCAACTTTATTGTTGCTGTGGGAGAAAGAACACAGGATGCTATTGTAGCCGAGCAACGGGAAGCTGTACTGATTACGAAATTATCAGGTTTACATTCTGGAGCAAATGCCATTTCTGGTGATTTTTCGGTTGCAGCCAATGGATTTTATATCAAAGACGGTAAAATCGTGGCACCAGTGAAACAAATGACGATCGCCGGTAACTTTTTTGAACTTTTGAAAGAGATTAAAGAGGTGGGATCAGACCTTTATATAAGTCCAGGAGGAACCGGGGCCCCGTCCATACTTGTAAAGGAATTATCTGTCACTGTAGATTAAGTGAATCAGGAGACTAGAAATGAATATGATATTGGCTGTAATGTTTGTTGTATGTGGTTTTATTTTATGGAGTTTGGCACGAGTGGTTAGGAAAAAGGGGTTCACCTGGAAACGGATGGGATCCTTATTCCTATCCTTTTTCTTGTTGATTGGCAGTGGTTTTTTCCTTGTGGATAAAAGCGGTATTTTCCCTGGAATTGGAACCTCTGGAACAACCGAGCAAATTCCAGTTGAATTGGTGAAAGTGATTGACGGCGATACGATTAAAATTATCTACCAAGGACAAGAGCAAAATGTCCGTTATCTATTGATTGATACGCCAGAGACTAGTCACCCTAGACTAGGAAAACAACCGTTTGGCGAGGAAGCAAAGAAAAGGAATGCAGAACTGATTGAGAATGGAAAATTAACGATTGAATTTGATGTTGGGGAAAGATTTGATAAATATAGTCGACTTCTTGCTTATATCTATGTCGATGGAGAAAGTGTTCAAGAAAAGCTTCTAGAAGAAGGCTTAGCGCGGGTTGCTTATGTCTACCCACCGAATACTAGGTATCTAACACCGTTTGAAAAAGCACAGAAAAAAGCCCAAAAGAAAGAGGCTGGCATTTGGTCACTGGAAAATTATGCGAGAGACGATGGGTTTCATGCAGATTCTGCAGAATCAGAATCGCAAACGAGCGCCGACGAGGATTGCCAAATCAAAGGCAATATTGGTTCTTCCGGAAAAATTTATCACACACCAGACTCGCCTTGGTATGAACAAACTAAGCCTGAGGTAATGTTTTGTACGGAAGAGGAAGCGGTGGAAGCGGGGTTTCGGGCGCCGAAGTGATGAGGATAATGTTAAAGACCCGCTAAGGATATCGTCAACACTAGCAATCAGAGATAAAGTAAATCTCGATGAGTTATTTAATTTCAGAAACGGGCTCAATTTCAAAATAAAAACTATACTCTTTTGTAGTAGGGGATCTGCATCTAATGATAAACTATAGATAAAGTAACATGGAGGTGACTAAAATGAAATGGGAAGATGTACGTCAAGCGTTTCCCGAAAAGTGGGTTTTAATTGAGGCGATAGAAGCATTTACGAATGAAGAAAGTGAACGTATTTTAGTCGATATCGTCCCTTTAAAAAAGTTCTCTAATTCCCCAGAGGCAATGAAAGTATATCAAGAACTTCATCGTGAAAATCCTACCCGCGAATTTTATGTCCTTCATACAAGTCGAGATAAACCAAATATTATTGAGAAAAAATGGGTAGGGGTTAGACGATAATGAAAAAGTTAATTATTGAAGAAGGGTTATTACTTACTGATATGATATTAACTTTTAGGGAACAGTCGTTATTGCTAGATCGTGTTTAAGTTGATACGGGTTCAGGGAGTACAATAGTTTCTACTGATATGGCTGAATCAATAGGAATCATTGCCGAAGAAAACGATACGATATATCGTATAAGTGGTGTTGGCGGATCGGAATTTGTCTATTCAAAAAAGATTGATTCTATAAAAATTGGAGAAAAGGAAGTAGTAAATTTTCCGTTAGAATTTGGAGCAATGAACTATGGATTTGATTTATTGCAGGAAATAAAGGCACTAATAAACATAGACCAGCTTACACTAGAATATAAATGAAAATGACAGAAGTGATAATGTAGTCTTCATCTTTTCAAATATATGCTACAGTATAAGAAAGAAAATACTGAAAATTTTCCATGGGGTGTGGGGTATGAGTGAAAAGCTTCGAACAAATAACAAGTCTGTCGTTTCATTAACGCTCGGAATTCTTTCCATTGTACTACCTGCGATCGGCCTGGTACTCGGTATTATCGGGATGATCTTTTCAGCAATAGCTGTAAAAGAAATTGAGAGAACAAATGAGAATGGCAAAGGACTTGCAATTGCAGGATTTGTATGCAATATTGTTGGGTGTATCATTCAACTATTTTGGATCGTTTTGGGGATTTTATCGTTTTATTCCTATTCTAACATGGAATTTGAGATGCAGTTTATTTCACTTCAAGGATTACTTTGATGGAACGAAATATGACTGGATCAGCCTTGTGTTTTATTGACTCAAGGTTATTTTGCTTCTATGCGGGAGTATTATTTTGCATACGACAGTATTCTATCTCTATACGGGAGTATTTTCTTGTATACGACAGTATTCTATCTCTATACGGGAGTATTTTCTTGTATACGACAGTATTCTGGCACTATACGGAGTACTCTCCCTTGCTGTTAGTCTCAGTGGTTAACCACTATTCAACGAGCTAACAAAAGCGAGATTTGTAGATTTCACTTTCGTTAGCTCCTCATCTATATTTTACGAGACTTAACAATTAATGTAGATGGGGTTATTTTAGCTCTATCACCAGAATACCAACGTGCTGGATTACTTTTATCATTTTGGGGAATATTTGATTCTTCGATTATTTGCTCTATAACAAACCCAGCATTTATCAACTCATTCACAAAGGTACTAACCTTTCGTCTATACATAACAACAGGAACATCACGCCAAATCACAGTTTCAGGACCTTCTTTTAAGAATGATCCATTTAGAATAAATTGACCGTTTTCATAAGCTAGTTTCGTATGGATTGGATGCTCCCAACTAAATATAAACTCACCCCCTGGCTTTAAACTTCGAAAAATGTTACTCAATGTCTTTTTTAAGTCAACAGTCCAACCAAGTGCATAAATGGAGACAACTTTATCAAAATAGTCGTTGGGTAAACCTGGAATATCCTCCATTGAGGATTCAATAAAATTTATCCCGCATTAACTGGCTGTAAGACACCAACTTCAAGAATTCTTGAAATAATCTAGAATTGTAAGTGGGGATCAACAGCCAGTAAAAGCCCGATTTGTTCAACTAACAATCAGTGGGGGATGAAGGAAACTGAATCCCAATTGAAATTACTAGGCGACATTCGCAATAATGTAATACTAGAAGTAGGTTGTGGCAGCGGCCATTCACTAGAGTTTTTTGCTAAAAATAATGCTCGCGAACTTTGGCAACAATTCGAAAAAACTAGCAGAACTAACACCTATTAGATCCACCTTATCACTTTCTTGCTAGTCCTTGGGGAGTGAATGCTAAGGATTATCACTAGCGTTGCATTAAATTTCCAGCCAAAAGTCAAGAGGAAATAACTATGCCAAAATTATGAATAATGGCAATTATCACTATAAAAGTCCATAAAAAAACCTTATAATTAGGGTATGGTAGTC
>NZ_BORE01000018.1:0-96566 GCF_018333015.1 Bacillus sp. J14TS2
GGGTTGTGTTATTTTTTTACTTGTCATAAATTAATAATACACGAGAGCAGACCCTTTGTGGTCTGTTTTTTTTGTGCACAAAAAAACTGTTGCACGATCAGTTACCTGATTGTGCAACAGCTCCTTTTATCTTGCTATATATGATTAGATTGAGTTACATTGGTCGCACAGATTCCCATAACACTCATGTTGTTCATCAATCTTTTCACCGCATTGTGAACATTTTTTAGGGGGTAACTCTTTGAAAAATTCTACGATGCTAGCAATCATTATTCCAATCTTCCTTTCTATTTTTTTGTTATGATACTGTATTTATTTAGTTAAATTGTATTATAACAGAATGAGAGTGTCAATAAAAACCTTTAAAACATGAAAAAAACATGAGAATAAAGTATAGTTAATTTGATGGGCAAGCTATGTAATAAGGAGTGTGAGACATGAAGTTAACGGTGATTGGCCATTGGGGAGGCTATCCAAAAGTGGGAGAAGCCAGCTCTGGATACTTATTAGAACATAATGGTTTCAAGCTTTTAGTTGACTGTGGAAGTGCTGTATTATCACAGTTGCAATATTATTTAAAACCAACAGATTTAGATGCGGTTATTGTTTCGCATTACCATCCCGACCATGTTGCTGATATTGGCGTGTTCCAACATGCTTTATTAATTGGCAAATACACGGATGGATTTTCTGGAAATATACCGATTTACGGGCATCAAGAAGATCAAGCTGGATTTACAGCGTTAACGTATAAAAGTATAACAACGGGTGTAGCCTATATGGGCGATGAACCTCTACATATTGGTCCATTCCAGATTGAGTTTATCAAGACGATTCATCCGGTACCTTGTTATGCGATGCGCATAAAAGCTGGATCGAAAACGTTGATCTATACGGCAGATACAGCGTACTTTCCCGAATTAGTAGATTTCTCGCAAGATGGAGATTTATTATTATGTGAATCGAATTATTACAAGGATATGAAGAAATCAGCTTTCAATCATATGACAAGTGATCAGGCAGGGCAATTAGCTCAATTGGCGAATGTAAAGCAATTGGTACTTACACATTTACCACATTTCGGTGATTATGAGCAATTAATGTCTGAAGCAAAAGAAAAATATTCAGGGGATACAATTCTAGCTTCATCAGGATTAATCTTAACAATCTAATTAGGAGGTTTTCATATGCTATTTATTGATAATCAAGGGATTACAGATCCACGGGTAAACTTAGCGATTGAAGAATATGCATTAAAGCATTTAGATATTAACCAAGATTATTTATTGTTTTATGTTAACGAGCCATCCATTATCATCGGAAAAAATCAGAATACTATTGAGGAGATTAATACCGATTATGTAGAGAAAAATGGTATTCATGTTGTTCGCCGTTTATCTGGAGGTGGAGCGGTTTATCATGATTTGGGCAATTTAAACTTTAGCTTTATTAGAAAAGATGAAGGGGACAGCTTTCTAAATTTTAAAAAGTTCACAGAGCCTGTTGTAAAAGCATTGAATAAATTAGGAGTACAAGCCGAGATGAAAGGCAGAAATGATCTGGTTGTGGGAGAACGAAAAATTTCAGGGAATGCCCAATTCTCGACTCGCGGAAGAATGTTTAGTCATGGCACGTTAATGTTTGACTCGGAAATTGAAAATGTCGTGTCAGCCCTTAAGGTAAGAAAAGATAAAATTGAATCAAAAGGGATTAAATCGATTCGCAGTAGGGTTGCCAATATTTCAGAGTTTATGGGTGAAAAGATATCGACCAAAGAATTTAGAGAAATATTACTGCGCTATATTTTTGAAGATATTTCCCCTATACCGGAATATAAATTGACTGAACAAGATTGGGAAATCATCCACCAAATCTCAAAAGAGCGATACCAAAACTGGGATTGGAATTATGGAAAATCACCAAAATTTAATTTGCAATTCTCGCATCGTTTTCCTGTGGGACTTATTGAGTTTCGCTTAAATGTGCAAAAAGGCCAAATTACAGACTGTAAAATTTTTGGGGACTTCTTTGGTGTTGGGGATGTAGAAGAGGTTGAAAAAGCCTTAACGAATATTCGCTATGAACGTTCTGAAATTGCCCGCACATTAGAGCATTTGGACATCCCACATTATTTTGGTAATGTCGCTAAGGAAGAAATTATTGAGTTAATTTATTAATTCGTTTTTGTATAAAGAAGGACTCCAAAACTCAATTTGGGAGTCCTTCTTTTTGATATTCCAAACCTTCCTAATCTCCGGTTAAAATTAAATAGATGGACTAGTTCTAAATGAAGAAAAAAATTCTACATATAATAAGAGATGGACAAGGGGGGAGATTATGATTCGGAAATGGGCTTTTCGCGCCATTGTGTTGTATCTTTTATTCGGAATAGCAATATATGCTTATTTGTTTTTCCTTGCGAATACCACGATTCCAGAAGCGTTGCTTGGAACAGCGGTTGATCCAGCGACTTTTCTAAATGATCGAGAATTAATGCTAAGTGAAGATTATTCAAGAATTCGCAATTTACTTTTCTTCTTAGCAACGCCTTATGAATGGTTGTTTTATTTCCTAATTTTGATTTTTGGAGTATCTGCTGCATTTGAGAAATGGGCAAACCATACATCTAAGTTCTATGTCATTCGATCAGCCATTTATTTATTTTGGTTATCTCTCGCTTCTTTTATTGTTATGTTCCCTTTAAGTTATCTATCCTTTAGTATATCGAAATCGTATCAGATATCTACACAGACTTTTTCAAGTTGGATGAAGGATAAGTTAATTGATTTTTGGGTAAGTTATGGAACGACGTTCGTGGTGATTACCGTTTTGTATTTTTTAATAAAAAAGTTTCCAAAACGCTGGTGGCTTGCAGCTTGGGGACTGATGATTCCCTTCACCATATTTATGATGTTCGTTCAGCCGGTTGTGATCGACCCGCTATATAATGATTTCTATCCTTTAGAGGATAAAAAACTTGAAGCAAAAATTCTGGATATGGCTGATCAAGCAAATATTCCAGCTGAACATGTTTATGAAGTCGATATGTCCACGAAAACAAACTCGTTAAATGCCTATGTGACTGGAATAGGTTCCAATTCCCGGATTGTGCTCTGGGATACCACACTTGAACGGTTGAGCGATGAAGAGATTTTGTTTATTATGGCGCATGAGATGGGGCACTACGTTGAGAAGCATATTTACATTGGGATGGCCGGTTATATCGTCTTATCATTTGTAGGACTCTGGCTAACAGCTAAATTAATGGAGCACTGGTTAGCAAGACGTGGAAAAGCTTGGAAAGTAGAGAAGATGAGCAACCTAAGTTCATTGCCTGTTTTCCTTTTGATAACATCTGTTCTATTGTTTGCTGCCAGTCCACTAACGAACATGGTTTCTCGATATCAGGAATCGAGAGCGGACACATATGCGGTTGAAATGACCCAAGATAAAGCGGCAGGGATCGAATCGTTTCAAAGTCTAACAAAAGCAGGACTTAGTCAGGTCAATCCTCCATTGTTAGTGAAACTATTCCGGTATGGACACCCAACAATGCTGGAACGAATAAAAAAGATTGAGGAATATGACATTAATCATTGAGGAATATTTCGATTTTGCAGGTAGAAGAATCAACTTTTTTCTTCTACCTGTTTTTGGATTTGAAATCATGCTATACAAGGGATAAAGCAAAATAAAAATCCCCTTTTCAGGGGACTTAATAGCCAATAAGATCTTTTAATTCTTTTGATAATTTGTTAAAAGTATTTCGATCATTTTGATCAAGTGCATGGTCAATAGCTGCGCGAAGTTCCCGTTCTTTTCTTTGCTGTAGAAGGTCATTTAAAATAAATTCAACATACCATTGCATTTCTTGAGTATCATTTTTGTTTTGTGTCATTGTATATTCTTTTAGCAGCTCTTGGTAAGATTTTCTTTTTTCCATTGCTGATCACCTCTGACACTTTTTTTAATTATAACGAATAAACGAGAAAAAATCAATTGAATAATTGGAATTTTCTTATGGGTTTTTATTCACGGTACTTTTGGATTATTTTGACATTATTTAGTTTATGATTTATACTTATATGTGAGTTTAGAACTATATAAAGGAGTTGTATGAATGAGTAAAGAACTAATTGAGGAATACTTAATTAATCCATTTACCCTAATGATCCGCCGGATCGTAAAAGAAGGCAAAAGCATAACGGAAATCATTGAATTTGAAGAGATTTATTATTCGGCGGAGTCGCCACTTAGCATTGTCAAAAGAAATTGTGGCTACTATGGTTGCGATTACGAAGGTTCAAAGGATATGGTAGTACTAAATGAGGGAATACCTATTTAAATTCAATACTGGTAACGTATATCTTTCTTCCTTTTTGTTCGTAATGCACTTCATTAATGATGTCGTTAATCAAGTATTTTTTCTCCATTGCTTCAAGTGAGTCCCAGTTTTCCTTAACGTTCTTCAAAATATCCTGAATCTCTCCAAATCCGATTTGTTTTTTAGGCTCCTCAACCATATGTTCTTCGATAATGAGTTTTATTTCTTCTTCCTCTTTTTTAGCTTCATTCATTCTTTCTTTAAAATCTTCATATGACATTGCTTCGTCTGACCATGCGTATTGCCATTTTTTCTTTCTTCTTTCTATTTTCTCAAGTTCATTTTGTAAGCTATCAAGATCCACTTCTGGGATTTGTAGTTTATTTAATTCCTTTTCAGCAATTGTTGATACTGAAGATAAAACGTCTATAAAATCAACTTTGCCAATAAAATCTAAAAAGGCTTCTTCTATCCTTAATTCAGTAATGTTTTTCATTCCAGTACAAGTACCATTCTTTTTTCTTAAACATCTGTAATTTTTATAGGTTACTTGTATTCCGTTTGCAAGGGTGTAAAATGTTTTAAAACCCGTCAATGTTCGTCCACAATTAGCACATTTTAACTTACCAGAAAATATATAATCTCCTGCAATTCTCCAAGGTTCTGTATATCGTCTTTCTTCTCTTACTTTTTGAGCTTGATCATATTTTTCTTTTGATACAATTGGGTCGTGTGTGTTTTCAATAATTTCGTCATTCCACAAAAACGAACCGATATAAATAGGATTTTTGATAACTTTCATAAGCGAACTGTCTTGCCAAGGGTTTCCGTCTCTTGTTGTATACCCTTGTTCATTCAGAAATTTACATAGCCTATTACCGCCCATACCTTTTATATACAAATCGAACATTAACCTTACAATCTTTGCTTCGTCCTCTTTAATGATTAATTTACTTATTTTCTTGTCGAGATTATAGCCATATGGACGAAAGTTTAAAGGGTATTTGCCTTGTCTCGCTTTTTCAGTATAGCCCATACTAATTCTCTCGCCCATATTTTCTCTTTCCCATTGGGCCAGTGCCGCAACTATGGTAATGAACATTCTTCCCATAGCGGTGGTAGTATCGTATACTTCTGTAGCAGATTTAAATTTACAATCGTACTTTTCAAAAATCTCTAACATTCTATAAAGGTCCAAAACAGATCGAGTGAGTCGATCTAAACGGTATACTAAGACACAATCGACATCACCATCCTCTATGTCCTGCAACATCTCCTGCAGTTTCGGACGATTCATATCTTTGGCAGATATTCCCTCGTCTGGATAAATGCCTGCTACTTCCCATCCTTGTGAAACACAAAAAGCCATCAATTTTTTCTTTTGGGCTGAAATCGAGTAACCTTCTTTTGCTTGTTCTTCAGTGGATACTCTAATGTATATTGCAACTTTTTTTAAATCTAATGTTTTATCCATTATTAGCACTCCTCCTATTGAAAAAGGGCAGCTATTAAACTGCCCTAATTAATAACCTGGCCAGATTATTAATACATTTTTACTGCTTGTATAATTCTACCTTCTATAACTAAATCAATTTTAGTTAAATCAAAGGTTTGAGGCTGGTGTTCTGGATTACTGCTGAGTGGGATAAGTGTAATAATGTTTTCAGATCGAGAAATCTTTTTTACTGTTGCTTCATTCCCATTTATACGAACAGCAGCTATCTGACCGTTTTCTACCTCACATGTTTTTTCTACCAATACGAAAGAGCCGTCATTAAATTCAAGATTCATACTGTCCCCATTAATTTTTAAATAAAAATATTTCTTATAGGGGCTTAAAAAAGAAGTTAGCGTGGGCATATAACCCTCTATGTTTTGTTCTGCTAATAACGGTAAACCGGCAGCAATAGAACCAACTACTGGAATGTAAGAAATGTTTTCTTGCCTATTGTCAATCTCTTCATATGTAGTTGTATTTCCATAGGAGCTTTGAGCTTCTCTTACAACTAAGCTGTTTGGTCTGGAGGTTGTGTAGAAACTTGGATCAATATCATATTTGTGTACCCCTAAAGCCTCAGCAAGTTTTTCAACATTACCAGGATTGATTAAAGTTTTACAATTTAGGTAATCAGAAAGAGTACTTTTAGATATTCCAGAAACTTCACTTAGTCTAATTTGAGATGAAATCCCTTTTTCTTGCATTATCCTTTTTATATTATCTGCAATTTCTCTTTTTAGTGGTAAATCTCTGTCCATTTTGTCACCTCTATTCTTATTTGTTAATTTAATTATATCCGAAAAAATACGGATTGTAAATAATTATTCCGAATAAATTCGAATTAATATTATCAAAATAAAAAAACTTAAAATCCGAGAAAAACCGGTTGACAATCCGAATAAATTCGGATAATCTATAACCAATCACAAATTTTGGAGGTGAAGAGGATGAAAATCACGCTTAAAGCCGCCCGTGTAAATGCTGGTTTAAAATTAGTTGAAGCGGCGGAGTTATTTGGAATAAATAAAGATACGCTTTCCAAATATGAAAAGGACTCAACGAATGTTCCTAGATCTTTTTTTATAAAGATCGAACAGTTTTATAGAATTCCAGTTGAAAATATTTTTTTTGGTCCTCAATCCGAGTTTTTTCGGAAATCAAAAACGGCGTAAAGGAGGATGACTCTAAAAACGATAGAAAGTGAGTGGTTTACTTATGCAACCAGATAATGTTCCCGAACATATTAAAGAAAAAATCCTGCTGTTCTTTCTTGAAACAAGCGTACCAAGGATTCTAGCAAAGAGGGATAAGGAAAAGGAGGTGCAACCTAAATGAGTCAAAGAATGCCTGAAGTAGTCAATATATTGTCAATATCAGGCGGGAAGGACAGCACAGCGCTATGGTTATATGCTCTTGAAAAACACATTGAAAATCTTACTCCTATTTTTGCGGATACAGGCCATGAGCATCCTAAAACATACGAATATATAGATTATCTCCAAGAAGAGTTAGGAGAAATCACAATTGTTAAACCCGATTTTTCAGAACGAATAGAAAATAAACGCAATTATGTTCAAACGAAATGGCGTGAAGAGGGGATATCTGAAAAGATCATCCGGGATGCTTTGGAAGTTTTACACCCAACTGGAATCCCAATGCTAGATTTAGCAATTTGGAAAGGGAGATTCCCATCCACTCGAGCGAGATTTTGCACTCAAGAATTAAAAGTAATGCCGATTATGGAACAAATATATATGCCGTTGTTTGAACAGGGTGAACATGTCGTAAGCTGGCAAGGAGTAAGAGCACAAGAGAGTATTACAAGGGCTAAATTGCCGGAACGAGAAGAAACACCAGAAGGATTTGAAATTTATAGACCATTAATAAGATGGACAGCTGACGATGTGTTTGCAATGCATGATAAACACGGAATAAAACCTAATCCACTTTATAAAGAGGGCATGAGTAGAGTAGGTTGTATGCCCTGCATAAATTCAGGCAAAGCAGAAATTTTTGAGATAGCAAGACGTTATCCAGAAGAAATTGAGCGAGTAGCCGAATGGGAAAAGATCGTTGCTAAAGCATCGAAACGAGGAGGAGCAAGCTTTTTTCCACACGATGATATTGCAGGAAAAGGAATCTTTGAATATGTGGAATGGTCAAAAACTAGTTTTGGCGGCAGACAATATGATCTCGAAAAGTTGATTGGTTTTGAAGATGTTCCAGTTTGCTCTAGTCAATATGGATTGTGCGAATGATTTTGAACAACCACAGCCTTAACCGGCTCTCTTTTTTAACCTTGTTGCGGAAAATGTTGGTAAATATGTGGAATATTTCTAGGAGGTGATACATAGTGACGACTGCAAAAACTGGCATGTATGGGATGTGGAGTAAGAAATCCCAACGATTCATCTTTGGAATCCAAGAACCTAGTAAAACCAAAGCCAAAAAAGCTTTACAAAAAGAAATTGGAAATTTTAGCTATTATTTCTTTTGGCCGAAGGAAATTAAAGAAGGACACGAGCAATTTCTTCGTAAGGGCTTGGGGGCAAAATTAAAAAATAAATAAAGGAAGGTAAAAAGCAAATGATCACAGCTGGTACATGGTGCAAATTAAGCGCTGATGAAAAGCACATGTTTTTAAAGATACAAAGAACTAAATCGTTTCTGACTTGGAAAATTCGAAAGGAGGGGAAATAAATGCCACAAGTAAAACATGTGGAGGATCATCCAATAGAGGATGTTTTTGGATCGGAAATTCTCCCTGGGGACACTTATTGGGTTTTCAATGGAGTGATTGTCAATGATCTTAACTTAAGGGTTTATCTTTTGGAAAGACAGCAAGTTGAATGTTTCCAAGTAATGTAAAAAGGCCACTCTGCAAAGTGACCTATACAAAAACTAATCAAAGCCATTGTATCACACAGCGGGAGGTAAGGGAATGAACGATCTATCCATTTCAGAATTGATCGATAAGGGCGCAACTATAGAACTACGCTTCCATGGCGAAAGAAGTTTACGTGATGCCTATAAAAAAATTGCTCCATTTAGAAACCTTGGAAATATAAGAAAAGGTTCTTACAACAATATTCAATGGTTAAGAGTTGTTTCAAAGAAAATTGAAGTAACTGTATTTTACGAAGGAGGAAAATAGATGAAAGCAAAAACAATTAAATCTATTTTAAGAAAAAAACATAATAATTTCGTTGTATCAATCAAAGATGAAGAGGTTCGTAAATTAGTAGAAAAGAATTCAATTATCACTGGCGGCTCCATTGTATCCATGCTTTTAAATGAGCCAGTAAACGATTTTGATTACTATTTTACCGATAAAGAAACAGTTTTAAAAGTAGCAGATTATTATGTTAGAGAGTTTAACAGAGAGAAAGATTTTGATGCCAAAATTAGAGAAAAGAATGGCAGGGTGGAAATCTTCATAGAAAGTTCAGGAGTTGCCGGAGATCCAGAAGGTCACGAAACTGATGAATGTGAAAACTTAGATTTACCTGAAAGTGATGAGATGGAAAAGGAACAAGAAATCGAGAACTATAAGCCTGTCTTCCTTTCCACAAATGCTATCAGCCTTTTGGGGAAAGTTCAGTTAGTGATGAGGTTTTATGGGGATGCAGCTGAAATTCATTCAAATTATGACTTTGTCCATGCAACTTGCTATTGGAGATCAGAAGACGGCCATTTATCGCTCCCACGAGAAGCACTAGAAGCTATTATCACTAAGGAACTGGTTTATTCAGGTTCAAAATATCCACTTGCGAGCATAATACGTGCAAGAAAATTTATCAATCGTGGATGGCAAATAAATGCGGGGCAGTATTTAAAAATGGCCCTCCAACTTAATCAAATGGATCTGTTGGATGTGGATGTTTTAGAGGAGCAATTGACCGGTGTTGACTCAGCTTATTTCCACCAAGTCATTAGCTACGTTAGGAATAAACAGGAAGAGAATCCTGAATTCAAACTTGATAATGCATATTTATTTGAAGTTATTAACCGAATATTTTAATCAAAGGGGAGCGTGTAAACATGAATCTATACGAATTAAGCAATTCATATCAACAAATCCAATCCATGATCGAGGATGGGCAAGAGGGGCTTGAGGATACTCTAGAATCCATAAACGATGCCATTGAAGAAAAAGCTGTTGGGTATGCCAAGGTTATCCGTAATCTTGAGGGACAGGCTAATACAATCATGGAGGAAGAAAAGCGTCTTGCCGATCGTCGGAAACATCTAGAAAGAAATATCAAGAGATTAAAAGATTTCTTGGAAGCATCCATGATTAACAATAATCTAAGGAAAATTAAAACTGAATTGTTTTCCTTCAACATCCAAAAACATCCACCTGGATTGGAGGTTTTAGATGATAAACAAATACCAGAAGATTTTCTCATCCCACAGGATCCAAAGCTAGATAGGAAAACAATTATACAAGAGTTAAGGTCTGGCAAGGAAATTCCAGGTGTGCAAATTAAGCAAGGGGAGAGTTTAAGGATTAGATAAGGGGTGATTAGGTGTTTACTCCCAAAAAAGCGAGAAGAGAAAAACAAAAAGCAATCATCGGCTTTATCGGTCCGTCTGGTTCCGGTAAGACCGTATCGGCGTTAAGAACAGCTTATGGAATGATGAATGAAGCCTATCCAGATGCAAGTGAAGAAGAATTGTGGGCGAAAATTGGTCTTGCAGATACTGAACATAGTCGATCTTTATTGTACTGGAATGAGCAATTTGACGATATGCGAATAGGTGATTTTGTCCACATTGACTTCGATGCACCATATACAACAGAGCGTTATAACGGTGCTGTGAAATCTTTAAAAGCAGCAGGTTGTGAAGTGATCGTGATTGACTCTCTTTCCCATAATTGGCAAGGGGAGGGAGGAATCATTGAAACGCATAGCCATATGTCGGGCAACAGTTTTCAAAACTGGGGAAAACTTTCATCTGAAACTACCGATCTTATAAAAACTTTAACTAGAAATGATGTCCATATTCTTTGTACATTGCGGACAAAAACAGAGTATGCCCTTGAAGAAAATGAAAAAGGGAAGATGGCCCCAAAAAAGATTGGTACCAAGCCAGTCCAGAAAGACGAGCTTGAATATGAATTCATGATAAATTTCATTGTCAATATGGATCATACTGCTGAAACATCCAAGGATAATACCCGGCTGTTTGAAGGACAAGTTTTCCAGATAACTGAGGATGCAGGTAGAAAGCTGTATAAATGGCTTGAGCTTGGTGTTGATGTAAAGGCAGAAGAGGCAGCAAGAAAAGCCAAGGAAGAGGATAGACGTATTTCTATTGTCCACACAATTCAATCGATGATGGATGATTCTGACGAAGTAAAAGCGGAAGTGGAAAAACTCGAATTTAAAGCAAATAAGAAAGTCGAAAATTTCAATATCAAACTACTAGAAAGGGCTCTTGAAGTCCTACAAGGAGGAAAATAATTATGTCTATTTTTAAAGTTGATCACACTAAAGGTGAAGCATTTGAACCAATTAAACCAGGTGAGTATGAGGTAACAGTTGTAAATTATGAATTGAAGAAAGCAGAATCAGGGAATAACCGCATTATTGTGGATTATGAAATTCGTTCTGACGTGGAGCAACCATGCCAAGGTCAAAAGATTCTATACGATAACTTTACTGTCACTGATAATGCAATGTGGAGATTTCACCAAGCTTCAAGGGCGGCAAAGTTCCCAGATGGCGTTGAATTTGATTCATTCAAAGAATGGGCTGATACATTTTTAAATAAGCACATTCGCTTGTCTGTAGGTGAAAGAGAATATAACGGAAAAAAATATCCAGAAGTAAAGGCATTTAAGGAGTCAGAAGTTGATGCTCCAGCGCCAGTTGTGATAGATGACTCAGACATACCATTTTAACATATCAAAACACATCTAAAGTGAGGGGGAGGTAATCCCTCCCTCGTTTGTAGGGAGGGCAGCAATTGGATAAGAAAAATTATAATTTTAACGACATACCAAACGATTTAAAGCGACTTGCCCAATGGATCGTGTGGAAGACCGAAAAAAGAAAAGATAAGTTTACAAAAGTCCCTTATCAAGTCAACGGTGAGGAAGCACAGTCTAATAACCGCCGAACGTGGTCTACTTTTCCAACGGCAGTAAAAGCCTATCAAATAGGTGATTATGACGGGATTGGCTTTGTTTTCTCCAGGCAAGATCCATATATAGGGATTGATATTGATAAATGTGTAGCAGATGGGGTCCCTAATAATTTTGCATCTGAAATTATCGACATGATGGACAGTTACACGGAATTTTCCCCGAGTGGAAATGGCGTCCACATCATTGTCGAGGGGAAGTTGCCTGATTATGTTGCCGGCACAGGAAAAAAGAATACAGAGCTAGATTTAGAAGTATATCGTTTCGGAAGATACTTTACTTTCACCGGTCATCGAGAAAACGAAAATGGAATATATGAGCGTAATGATGAATTAGAAGAGTTATTTAACAAATATTTAGGTGAGAGAATAACCGATAGTTCTCCATCTCACTCTGATTCAAAGGAAATTGATCTTTCTAATGATGAGCTGTGGGAGAAGATGTTTAATAGCGCTAGTGGAGCATCCATTAGATCCCTATATGATGGAAACTTAATCAATAACGACCATTCAGCTACCGACATGGCTCTTTGTAATCACTTAGCTTTCTGGACTGGTAAAAGCGCTAATAAGATGGACAGCATGTTTCGCGAAACATCCCTCATGCGTGATAAATGGGATAAGGTCCACCACTCAAGCGGTGAAACATATGGAGAGCGAACCATTTCAATGGCGATCGCTGGGACGGCTGAATCAATTACAGATGGATCGGGGCAATCTGATTATTCCGTTACCATTAAGAATTCCAATGATGATGATTTTAAAAATGAAAAGAAATTTAGATTATCAGAGCTTGGGAATGCAGAACGTTTAGTATATCACCATGGTAAGAATTTAAAATATTGCAACGAGTATGAATGGTTAATTTGGAATGGGAAGTATTGGGAGCATGATAGCAATAGAGAAATCGAATCTTTAGCAGCGAAAACATTCAGAACACTTTATGAAAGTGAAGATGAGCCACTGCAAAAATGGGCGAAGAGATGTGAAAGCCGCTCAGTTAGAATGAACAGTATTTTAGATGCTAGACCAATGGTATCGGTCAAGAAAACCGATTTTGATTCTCATAAATATTTGTTTAACTGTGGAAACGGAGTAATCGACCTAAAAACAGGAGAGCTTCTCCCACATGATAGAGACTACCTCTTTACCAAAACATCAAATGTTCATTATGACAAGAACGCTGATTGCCCAAACTGGAAGATTTTTTTAGAAAGCATTTTCAAAAATGACGATGGAACAACTAATCATGAAATTATCAAATTTCTTCAAAAAGCTGTTGGTTATACGTTGACCGGGGATATTTCGGAGCAGGTCATGTTTTTCTTATATGGTACTGGTAGAAACGGAAAATCAACGTTTATTAACACGATCCAGACACTACTAGGCGCCTACGGAAGGCAAACCAACAGTGATACTTTTATCAAGAAGAAGAACGATAACGCGGTTAACAATGATATCGCACGATTAGACGGAGCACGCTTTGTTAGCGCTGTGGAAAGTGAAGAAGGGCAACAGTTGTCGGAGTCGTTGGTGAAACAAATCACTGGTGGAGAAAAGATTTCCGCTCGTTTCCTTAGACAAGAATTTTTCGAATTTACACCAGAATTTAAAGTGTTTTTTACCACTAACCACATTCCGATTATCAAAAATAATGATGAAGGGATATGGAGAAGAATTCGATTAGTCCCTTTTACTGTGACGATCCCTAAAGAAAAAGTTGATAAGGACCTTCCGAATAAACTTGAAAAAGAAATGCCTGGGATTTTTCGTTGGGCGGTTGAAGGGTGCTTGAAGTGGAAGCAGGAGGGGTTAGGAGAGCCGTCTTCTGTACGCAGGGCAACGGATAGTTACCGACAGGATATGGATATCTTAGGGCCATTTATGAACGAACATTGCATTATAAACCCAATGGCTAGGATTGAAGCGAAAATATTATTCGAAGAATATAAAAAATGGTGTTTTGAAAATGATGAAGGTTTTCCACTGAAAAATAGAGCTTTTTACAGAGCGATAGAAACCAGAGGATTCAAAAAATTCAACGGAGCAAAGAACAGAGTGTTTTTTAGTGGGATCGGATTATCAAGACTAAAAAATGAATCTTGGGTTAACGAAGGGGTTAACGAACAAGAAGAAAATGAGAAGTTTATTAACCAAAATAATGTAACTGAAATCAACAGAAAGAAGCTTTAACCCTAGTAGTATCAACGGTTACACTCTTGTTAACTATTTTAATTATTATTTATGGGTTAATGAGGGTTAACTAATTTACCTGTTCCATTTTATAAGAAAATAAAAATAAAAATATATATATACTCTATGGCGCTGGTAATGTAAAAACCATTAACCTTCATTAACCCGAAGCCTGAAACCCTTGTTGTATCAGCGTTTAAGTGGGTTAATAAACCGAAAATACTTATTAACCCTTCGATAACCCTAAGAAGGGATTTGAGATAATGCACCCAAAACAGATATGTAGTGACGTTCAAACAATGGGATCTCGTTTGGTTTTGGATGGAGACGATTTATACATTGAACATCCAGAGAATGTTTACCCTGAAATGGAGGATGTAATTAAATCTTATAAGTTGCGGATCATTAATTACCTAAAAGGGGACTACTCCAAACAAGAACATGCCGTTGTTCAAACGATCGAGAAAATAATTGGTTTTTACAGAGGGCATGAGCAGGATATTAATTCAAAAATCAATGCCTGGTTAAATCGGGATGATAAATCTACAAGAAAAGTTATGACTCTGTTTATCATCCTTTCTCGCAATGGATGGACAGGCGATGATCCAATTGACCAATACAGGGATGATACGACAGATGAACTTTCGTTGGAAATTTTTAATAAAGCAATGGCTTATTTCAAAGGAGGATGAGGCATTGAATGCGATCCATTATAGATTTACGGATAAAGAATTAAAAGAAGTAATAGATAGCCTTGTAATCATTGTGGATACAAGGGAGCAAAAGAATACCCATGTACTGGAGTATTTCCGTAAAAGAGAAATACCGTTTAAATTTCAAGCAATGAAAACCGGTGATTATTCTGCAATGATTCCAAAAAACGAAGAATTGGGAATCACACGAGATTTATATTTAACAGCAGCTGTCGAACGGAAAAATGGTGTAGATGAATTAGTAGGCTCCATTAAGGATCGTACACGCTTTGAAAACGAACTAATCCGATCAGCAAAGATACCATTTGTAATGGTTGTGGAAGATCTGGAAGGCTACCAGAAAATATTGAACGGTAATTACCGAAGTAAGTACGATCCAAAGGCGCTACTTGGAAGTTTGAAAACATTTGAAGCGAGATATAATTTTTCAACTGTTTTTATTTCTCCAAATACAACTGGGAATTACGTATATCACACACTTTTATATCATGCACGTGAATTTCTAAAACCATAAAAGAGGTGGTCTTGATGTTAGATCGCATAGATCGGGAACAATTGATTTTGCAAATTGCACTTAACACAAAAATCACAGAAGAAGCCCTGTTGAAAAT
Organism: Bacillus sp. J14TS2; assembly: GCF_018333015.1. Classification (NCBI taxonomy): domain Bacteria; kingdom Bacillati; phylum Bacillota; class Bacilli; order Caryophanales; family Bacillaceae; genus Bacillus; species Bacillus sp. J14TS2. The sequence goes on from NZ_BORE01000018.1 coordinate 15,490, forward strand.
GGACGATAAAAGAATCATTGATTTATACAAAGTAAAAGTACTAAAGGAGGAACAATAATGTCATTCGTAAATTTCAAAGCAGAAGTTAAAAAGGTAAATCTAAAAGCTGACGGGAAGAAGGAAGTCGTTCTTGAGGTGAGTGATCATACCCTCAACGAAAAGTTAAACATGCTTGCAGAAATGATAGATAGCAAGGTGGCGGTAGAACTAGATTCAATGGTGGTTAATTATAATGTCACATTAAATGCTCAAACGAATGAGCCTATTACAGAATATACAGTCGATCAAAGTGGTGTTGTTGAAGAGGTAAAACCGTCTCAAGAGCAACTTGAATTAGATACTGGTTTACCGCCTGAAAAAATTGAAACGAAGGAGCAAAAGGAAAAAGTTGATCGGGAGCAGATTGATAATTTTATCTTAGAAGGACTCGCTCCTAGTTACGATGATCTTCCGTATGACTTTGCGAATGTCGTGAAGAGACGCTTAGAAGGTGAATCATACCGGAAACTTGCAAGTGAGTTAGAAATTTCTTCTGGCAAGATTGTTGAGATTGTGGACGAGTATAGAAAGCGTGTTGCTCCATTGGCTCAAAAATGGGCTGAATGGAAAGAGAGCGAGGGAAAATAAATGCTCGGAAATAAATGGACTTGTGAAAAATGCAGTCGAGTATATGTATCAGCGGATTGGCCCGAAGAAAATTGTGATACTTGTGGAGAATACAGCTGGGCAGCAGATAACGATAAACCAAAAGACAACGTTAACCACCCAAGTCACTATACTGCGGGTCAAATTGAAGTAATCGATTATATCAAGGATAAGCTTACACCAGGAAAATACATTGGATACTGCACAGGAAATGTGCTCAAGTACGTATCTCGATACGATCATAAAAATGGCGTAGAGGATCTGGAAAAGGCTGCCGTTTATCTCAAGTGGGCGATCGAGGTGCTGAAAGATGAGCCAGACCACAATTAAAGATGGCATGCTCTATCCAATACTTACAAAAGATCGGTACAAACAGTGTATACAGCAAGGATGGGGGAAGCGCCGTATTTGTTCTAAATATGGATTAACGAAAGAAGAATTAACCCAGTTGGAAAAGGAGATTTTTTTGAAGGAGGAAGGGTGTAAAATGGCTACAAAAACAGCAGTAAAAAAGGTTAATACATTTGAAAAAGAATACCATGAAGCGATTAAACAGATCGAGCAGCTTGAAGAGAAGAATAAACGTTTGCACCTTGCGACTGATAATTTTAATAAAGAGATTACAGAACTGGAAGAAAAGCTAACAGGTGCTGTAGAAAAGAATAAGGACCAAGAAAAGACAATAAATAGCATTAGTAACGATAATACAGAAATGTTGTTGAAATTGGATTCCGAATACAAGAGAAACCAAACTATTAAAAGTTCCATGGATAGTTTAAAAAATGAAAATCTAAAACTAAAAAATGGAATCCTGAAGAAAGATTATGAAATCACAAACGTTAACCATGAGCACGCAAAGCTAGTGGATGAATTGGACGAACTCGTCAAGGAAAATAACGCTCTTAAAGCGCTGGTGAAGCTATGGTCGTGAAATGCTTTCAATGCGGAAAGACGTTCAAGAAGAAACGGAGCCATTTTTGTGGAGAATGTTTTAGGAAATTAATCGGGAGGGTTTCAAAATGAACTTTAAAGATTTTCAAGCTGATAGCATGCGGACTATGCCTAAAATAAATGACGAATTGGCAATGGCCAATTATTGCATGGGCCTAGCAGGAGAATCGGGAGAGGTCGTGGATCAACTCAAGAAAGTCATTTTCCATGGGCATAACTTTGATCGTGAAGCAATTGAAAAGGAGTTAGGCGATGTGCTCCATTATTTATCGGGGATCGCCACTCTTCTGGATATTTCCATGGAAGAGATAGCTTATAAGAATCTTGAAAAATTAAAAAAGCGTTATCCCGAAGGATTTAGCAAAGAAGCTAGTCGAAATAGGGTTGAATAATCATGAACTACGAAGAAGCCAAACGCCAATTAAAACATGCTCTTGAAAATCAGCAAACGATCTCCATTTCTAAACTTAAAAATTTAATGACGGCTCTGAATATAACTTTGGAGCCTTCTAGAGATAAAGAGGTTCGATATTTAAAGAACGAGATCCGGAAGCTGAATAAGAAGTTAAAGGGTCGGAATTGATAGAGAAGACGACACAACGGAAGGTGATTGAATGAGTAAATTTAAAGCTATAGTTTCTGCACATATTTGGCTTGATGACGATGGTCACAAAGATATCGAGATATTAACACAAGTCGATAATGACGATGATATAGGAGATATATTTTGTGATATTGACCACGCTTTACTTGATAACATTGATGTAGGCGATAGTACCGATTATTACTTTATGGCAATCGTTGAATCTGAATTTGTCAGAACTGAAACTTTAGAAGGTGTGGAATATGATGTTGAGCATTCTGTATCTGAAATAAATTCGGTAACTGATATTTAGGTCACATTTCGAACAATAAGCGAAGGAGATAGAGGGATGAAAAGAAAACTAATAGCGATTATGATGTTGTCTCTAATCATCATGTTAGGGGCATGTACTGCAAAAGATACTGTATCTCAAAACATTAGTAGAGATTCAGATGAATTTAGAGTAGTGAGACGTGTTGTGTTTTACAACTCCATCACAGACACTTACATGATGGAGATGACTGGAAATATAGCAATAGACATAAACCGTGATGGTGTTATAGAGGTAATCGCAAAGATTGGTCCCGATGAATATCAGAAGCATTATTTAGGATTGAGTGATAACGTGACCTACACAGTCGAGCAAATAGGCACAGTTGATGCTTCTGAATATAGATATAAGATGATTTTCAAGCCCGAAAGTATTATCCCAATTGATTTTGATTACAAAAGTGGGGAAGAACCAATGAATGAAGTTGATGAAGTCTTGGAGGGAGAATAATGAATATTAATAAAATGGTTGAATTGTCCAAGGCAATAGATAATGGTTTTCCCAACTCAAAAATAAAAAAATGGGTATCTGAAGAAAATCTTGAAGATATTGAATTAGATACAGAACACGGCTATGTAAAAATAGAGTTTTATCCCAAGGAGGATTCAGAATGACTGATCAGGAACGGTTGGAAGAAATACAGGAACAATTTGATTATGGAGCTAAAAACGGTTTTGAAGACTATAACGTTGCGCTAGCAGATATTAAATGGCTCATTTCCACTGTGGTGGAGCAGCAAAAGTTAATAGCCCATTGGAAAAAAGGATTTGAAAATGAAAATAAAATTGCTGGAAGGCTACGGAAAAAGTTTGAAAGATTAGAGAAGGAAAACGCCCGATTACAGAAGACTTTGGAATTTTATGCAGATAAGAAAACATACGAAACTAACGTAACCGATCAGTGGGAGCCCATTACTCCTATTGATCAGGATCAGGGAGATAAGGCACGTAGGGAATTGGGGGAATAACATGTTACAAACAACGAAGATCACATTCAAAAAAACCGAAGCTGAATGGTACAACTATCACCATACGTTAAAAGAGATCGCTAGGCTTCGTGAGGAAATTATGAATCCATTTGAGGAGGAACCGGATGATCCAACGATCGTGAAAGGAGCTAACTCAGTTAGGTCACCGGGTGATCCTACGGAGAGAATGGCAACAAGGTTAACGACAAGTAGGCAGTTAACTTATTTGATATCGATCGTTGAAGCGATTGAGCAAATATATAAGGCTTTGCCAGATACTCATAAGAAACTTGTTAAGCTTAGGTATTGGACTAAAAACAATCCAAAGACATGGGATGGGATCGCAGATGATCTCAAAGTAAGCAAACGACAGGCGATGAGATGGAGAGATGAAATCATCACGACAACGATAGATTTGTTAGGATGGAGATAATTGTCACTATAATGTCACTTTCGGGCTCTTAAAAAGGCTTATTATGATAGTGTGGAAAAATTATACAAATATCCCTTGCCTGTTACGGATCGTACAAGCAAGGGATATTTTTCTTATTGCAACCTTACTGGAAATATTAGACAATAGTCCTATGTATATCATAGGGGGATGATTAATTGAAAAGGGTGTTGTTTGTCTTTGTTGCCATATTGTTGTTGGCGGGGTGTGGAGACAAAAATAATTATAATGTTTCAGATAAAGAGAAACCAAAAGTAGAAGTGATATCCGAAAAAGAACACAATATCACACTGGTAACAAACGATGATTTGGAAATAACATTAAACAGTTCGAAGCACGAACGCTCTAAAGAGCTAGATACTGTAGAGTTTTTAATGACAATAGAGAATAAGAAAAATAAAACATTTGAATACAACTTTAGAAATTTACAACTTGATAGCAATCGTAATGTAGGTTTGGGGATGGACACTTTCGAGGTAAAACCTAATGAGACCATTCAAATTAAAGTTACGGGAATGGATACAAGTCATTTAGAATTCGAGGAATACATCGGTGGTGAATTCGTTTATAATGCCTATGACAGCGACATAAGGACTGACGAAGTAGCGTTCTCAGAGTATATAAATTAATTTTTAAGACACCCACTTAAATGTAGGTGTCTTTTTATTATACCTAAAAGGAGATGTAGAAAATGGATAAACCGTCGTTTACCTATCGAAGAGAAGGTTCAGGCCCAAAAATAAAGAAAAAGAAATTATTAGTAATTGAATTGCAGGATGAAAACTCAGTGCCGAAGGTATTTTATAAAGGTGAAGAGATTCACTTGAAAACAAATATAACCTTTGATTGGGAAACAACAACTGCTGATCCAAGCAAAGGTGGATTGACATACGCCATTGAACACTACGAGCATGGCAAGGTTCCCACGGTACTCAATAGGATAGAGCGCAGGGTCAATGGTCATGCTACTTGAATACAAAACAGAGGAACAAAAGAAATCTTTTTATAACTCTAATGCTTGGAAGAAGTTAAGGCTAGATGCATTAGAACGTGATAACTATGAGTGTCAACACTGTAAAGAAGCAGGGGGCGTTACGGTTGACAGTAAGAAGGTGGAAGGAAAGAAGAAAGAGATAGTACTCAACGTGGATCATAAGTATCCTATAGAACATTACCCGAAGCTTGCACTTGTATTGGATAACCTACAAACGTTGTGTGTCTATCACCATAATGTGAAAGAAGGCAGAGTATTTAAAAAGAGTAAACCGAAGTGGGACGATGAGAAATGGTAGAGGCCCCCGGTCAAAAACTTTTGTGAAAAATTCTTAGTGGAAGACCGGGCAGATGGCTCGTTTAAGCAGATGTATCAAAATATTTTGCCCCTCCCCTCCCTGGTAGTCGGTACAGAAAGAAGGTGATTAATTTGGATAAACAAAAAGTTGGCTTTCGGATGCGTGAAAAACGGAAAGAGCAAAAGCTTACACAGGTTGAGTTTGCTAAAACGGTAGGCATATCAACAAATTACTATGCAAGTCTGGAACAAGGGAAAAATTCTCCCAGTTTAGATGTACTGGCTAGGATTGCAAAAGCGTTAGATGTATCTGTACTTTATTTGTTAAACGACAGAATCGACGACATGGAAAGCCGAGTGGAGACAGAAGCTAGAAGGTTGAAGAATCTTTTCAAAAGCATCCCTCAAAACCAACTGGATGTTGCAGAAGGATTAATCACGCAAGCTGCACGGCTTAGAATTTTACTCGATGATAACTGGAAAGATATCTTGGAAAATGGGGAGTATGAAAAATTTAAACAAAGTGAAAATCAAGTGCCATATGACCGCAAAAGACCGATTGTTGAGAATTATGACAATCGTGATAAAACCTATCAGTCGATCATTAAACAACTAACCGATTTATTGCCACGAGCCAAACCGGATAGGAAATCGAAGTTACTAGGTCGATAGCCTATGCTGCATAACAAGTATGTTGAGGGTTATATAAAAAAATGGAAATGTGGCAAGATTTTACTTAACAAAAAGAGAATACAATTAATTTGTTTGATTGAAAAACATATACTGCCCCGTGACGATCTTTATTATTTTGATGATGAACAAATTGAAAACTATATAGAATTTAGTGAAAGCTGGTATTTTGAATTAGATGAATGGGAAACGTTTATAGCCCCATTCATTTTTTTATTTCATAGAGAAGATGATGAGCTTGTTTTTGATGAGTTTGTAATCAACATGGGGCGTGGCGGTGGAAAGAATGGTTTTATTTCTACTCTTGCCAATTACTTCATCAGTGAGCTACACGGGATTGATTATTACGATGTATCTATAGTGGCTAACTCAGAAAAACAAGCAAAGAGAAGTTTCCAAGAATGTTATCGCACCATCAAGAAAAAAGGAAACGAAGTTTTAGAAGAAGAGTTTGAAGCTTATAAAAGCAGTATCACAGGTTTAACTACTCAATCTGTTTTTGAGTATAAAACTAGTAATGCCGGTTCCCAAGATGGCGGTCGTGAAGGTACGGTCATCTATGATGAATACCACGAGATGGAAACTACAGAGATAGTAGACGTGTTTTCAGGTGGTTTAGGAAAAGTAGATTGTGGAAGACAATTTTTCATTGGTACCAAAGGATTCGTTCGTGAAGGATATTTTGATATTAAGTACCGAGAATGTGAGGATATCCTAAATGGCCTAATCGAATTTGGGGGGACTTTCCCCTTCGTTTGTGAATTAGATGACCTAGAAGAAATGGACGACCCTTCAAACTGGGCGAAAGCTAATCCAGCATTCCAAGAACCATTAAATAAACGCGGCAAAAGATTATTTAATACGGTCATGAAAGAATATACGAGGTTAGCAAATAACCCATCTGGTCGTGCAGCATTTGTCACAAAGCGAATGAACTTCATCGAAGATAATATGGAAAACTCAGTGGCTAGTTGGAAGGAAATAAAAGCTACTAATCGGCCATTTTTTGAACTCAACACAAAGCCTATTGGGTCCTTGGACTTTGGAAGTGTGAGAGACTTTGCAGCATGCGGATTATTATTTAAAAAAGGCGATGAGTTTGCTTTTAAAACATTTAGTTTTGCGATCAAACAATTCTGTGATGTGCATTATGGGTATTCTAATAGCGCAAATATCTTAGGCACAGAGAAAAAAGCACCTATAAAAGAATGGGAAAAACAAGGGTTGATGAAAGTCATTGATGAACCGTCGTTGAATCCGATGCACATCGTAAATTGGTTCATAAACATGCGTGAAAAATATGGTGTTGAAAAAATAATTGCCGATAATTATAAGCTAGACATATTGCGACCATTGTTAAAAGAACAAGGTTTTGAAGTAGAAGGAATTAGACGCCCCTCAAGTATCCATCCTTTACTTGCACCACGAGTAGAGGATGGTTTTGCAAATCACAAATTTATTTTTGAAGACAACCCATTAATGCGATGGTATACAAACAACATTTATGTAAAAGAAACGCAGGCGGGAAAGCAATTTTTAAAGAAAGAAGAAGTTAAACGTAAAACAGATGGGTTCCAAGCGTTTATCCATGCCTTATATCGAGCCAACGATTTAGAAGAAAACAATGTTGATGATGTACTAGATTTCCTTGATAACTTTGAATTTTAGAAGTAGAAATAAGACCGTGAAAGGAGTGTGACTGATAAATGGAATCTGTTTTATTAATCAATAGTATGTGGGATTACGAAATAATGCACTTATTTAAACAAGGTTTATCTGATGAAAAAATAGCCGAACAAATACCTTTTGGTATTGAATATGTTACTAGATTAAGAGGAAGATTAGCAGAATTATCTTATACGCAACAGAAAGGAGTGTGATCCATATCTAATCCACCATGAAAGGATGTGATTAAAATTTGAGTGTGTTCGATATGTTTAAACGAAATCGGGAGTTGGGCCAAGAAATCAACGAAATTCTCGATTTAGAATTTTGGGGATTGGAAGTTGATCAGCGGCTTTATTTAAAACAGTCTGCCATTGAAACATGTGTCAATTTAATGGGTAGGACCATTTCCACAGCTGATTTTCGCTTTATTAAAAATAAAAAACGTGTAGATCATGACTTTGATTATTTGCTCAATGTTCGTCCCAATTCAAACCAAAGCGCAGCTGAATTTTGGAAAGACTTTATTTATACGCTTCTTGTGGAAAATGAAGTGCTTGTCATTTTAAGTGATACTAACGAATTACTGATTGCTGATAGTTTTGACAAAATACCATACGCGTTATACGAAGATATTTTTAAAAGCGTAACTGTAAAAGGATACACCTTTAAACGTGATTTCAAGATGAGTGAAGTCATTTATATGACCTACAATAATAAAAAGTTTACTAGATTTTTAGACGGCATGTTTAAAGATTATAGTGACCTTTTTTCTCGTATGATCGAAACAAAGATGTATGAAAATCAAATTAGAGCATTGGCGGGAATTGAAACCACACAAAATTTAGATAAAGAAAATCAAAAAAAATTGCATAATTTTATTCAACGTTTGTATCAAAATTTTAGAAAAAGTGCATTCGCTATCGCTCCAAAAGTTAAAGGATTTGATTATGAAGAAATCACCAAGGGACAAGGTACTAAGTCTCAATCAGTTGAAGAGTTGGAAAAGTTAAGAAAAGACACCACAAAACAAGTGGCCAACATTTTAGGGATTCCGTCCGCATTAGTCCTTGGAGAGTTGTCCGAATATGAAACAGCGATGAAAGCTTATATCCGATTAACCGCCAAGCCTTTAGTAGAGCAGATCAAAGATGAACTAACAGCTAAGTTGATTGACGAGCGAGATTACAAGAATGGCTTGCAGCTGAAAGTTTACGGTGTAAATGAAAAGAGCCCTCTTGAAATGGCACAGGATGCCGACAAGCTAAGAGGTTCAGCCGTAGCAAACGGGCATGAAATACGTGAAATGATTGGGCTTGAACATTCTGATGATCCGATTCACGATAAATTCTTTATTACTAAAAACTACAATATGAGTGATAATGCAATTGAAGGAGGTGAGAAAGATTGAAGCATAAAATCAAAGGCGACATTATTTCATGGAATAGTTCCATTTGGGATTTGAATCAAAAAATGAAGTCCATCAAAGAGGATGAAGATATCACGCTTGAAATTAATTCCTATGGTGGCGATGTTTTCTTGGGAATCGACATCATGAATACATTACGATCTCACCAAGGCAAGGTAACAGTAATAATTACTGGTATCGCTGCAAGTGCCGCCTCTATAATCGCAATGGGTGCCGATACAATTAAAATGTTTTCCAATACCCAGCTTATGGTTCATAACGCATGGACTTATGCAACTGGTAACGCTAAAGAATTACGTAAAGTGGCTGACGACTTAGAATCAATTGGTGAATCTGTACTTGCATCATATACACACCGAGTTGACGCTGATACTGTTCAAAAGTTTCTCGATGAAGAAACGTATATGGCGGCCAGCAAAGCAAAAGATTATGGATTCATTGATGAAATTGTGGATGATGTAGCTGAAGAAGTGGAAAGTGAAATATTCTCAAATAAAGCTAAGGAATTCAATAGCTCTATTTCTAAAAATGATGATAATCAACTGGAAAATAAAATTGTTAATCTTGAAAATGAAATTGAAAGACTTAAGAAAAAATTAAATGAACAAGAGCCGAAACAAGAATCCAAACAGCCAGTGGCTGCTAAACAAAGAGGGTTCTTTTTTTAATTTAAAATTAGGAGGAAAATTGTATGACGATTAAATTAAATGGAAAAATGGAAAACTTTAAAGCTAAGAAAGAAACCTACACAAAATTATTGAAAGATGAAAATGCAACACCTGAACAGTTACAAAATGCAGTTGATGAGATGTTTGTTGCTTTGCAAGAAGATTTAACAGAAAAGATTACAGCGGATGCTCGAAACAGCTCACTTGATACGCAGGTGTTAGTGTCTCGTGGCAGTCATGTTCTAACATCAGAAGAAACAGCTTTTTATAATAAAGTTGTTGAGGATGGCGGTTTTAATGACGAATCAATTTTCCCTGAATCTGTACAAGATCGAATTTTTGAAGGGTTAGTAAAAGACCGTCCGTTGTTACAAGCAATTGGTCTTCAAGACTTGGGAGCAGTTACGAAATTCATTTATTCTGATCCGACACTTGCTTATGCTTGGAAAGAAATTTTTGGTGACATTTCTGGTCAAGTTAACAATGCTTTCCGTGACGAAAAAATCACTCAACTTAAACTAACAGCATTTGGTGCGATTCCGAACGATATGCTAGAACTTGGTCCAGTGTGGGTAGATCGCTACATGGTTACTCTTTTAATCGAATCTTTAGCCGCTGGTTTAGAATACGGTCTTGTTAATGGTCGCGGACCAGCACAAGATGAACCAATTGGATTATTAAAAGACGTTGATCCAGAAACCGGGGCAGTTACAGATAAAAAATCTTCGGGAAAATTAACGTTCGCTCCATCTGAACGTGGTGAAGTGGTTGTTGGTGAATTATATGGCATGCTTTCTAAGTTGTCTAAAGATGCAAAAGGCAAGTATCGTAAGGTGTTAAACAAAGTTGTAATGTTTGTTAACCCAATTGACTTATTAGCGGTCAATGCACGTCATACAATCCAAAATGATGCAGGGCAATTTGTAACGAACTTACCATACAACATTAAGCCTGTTGATTCAGAGGAAATCCCTGCTGGTAAGGTTGCTTTCCTTGTGCAAGGCGAATACATTGCCGCTATCGCAGGTGCTTATAAATTGAAGAAATTTGACCAGACATTAGCAATTGAAGATGCTTTGCTTTATACAATTAAACGATTTGCTAACGGTCGTCCAAAGGATAATCAAGCAGTGCTTGTCTATGACCTAGACATTCAATTCCCTGTACCTAGTGAGGAAACGCCCTAAACAGCCTGTAAATGTAAAGGCTAGTGGTACAACCGATAAGCAGACGAAGCTTATCTGGAACTAGCCTTTATACAGGGCTATTTTTTATAGACGAGAAAGGAGAATATTAATGGCATATAACGTCTATCAAGACGATGAATTGATTGCAGAAGAAATTAAGGATAAAGAGTACACTGTTACAGGTTTAACACCTAACACAGAGTATTCTTTTTCTGTTTCAGAAGTAATTGGCGATAAAGAGTCAGAACGGTCCGAAGCTATTATTGTAAAAACAAATTATAGCGATCCGACAGCTGTAGAAGTATCTCCAAAAACAAACAACCTTGAAGTTGCGGCTACTCGTAATTTAACGGCAACAGTTACGCCATCCACAGCTATACAAACAGTTAAATGGTCTAGTTCAGACGCTAAGATTGCAACCGTAGATGCTAACGGGAAAGTGACAGCCATTGCCGCAGGGACAGCAACCATTACAGCGGAATCAACAGAAAAAAATACCATTAAAGGAACTGCTACCGTTACTGTGACAGCTCCCGAACCTGAACCAGATCCAGAAGAACCGGAAGAATGAGAGAGGTGATCTAATTGGTCACTGATGATTTATTGAAAAAGTTTAAAAAACGTATGCACATTTTTCACGATGGTGAGGATGACAATTTGAAAGAGTTGTTGTCCTTTTCTATTGCCTTCGTTGAATCAAAAATTGGCGAGTTTGACATCAAGGAAAACAAAAAAGCAACTGAATTAGTCTTTGAGCGTACTCGATATGCCTACAACGATGCTCTTGAATACTTTGAAGACAATTTCCTAAGCGAAATTATTTCTTTAAGTCTTGAAATGGCTGGTGACGATGATGTGGAAGAATGAATACAAACCACCACGATTAAAGAGTAGTGATTTGCGTATTCCAGTTACGTTTTATGAATACGAAGAAAAGCAAGGACCACTGCCAGGACAAAAAGAAAAGAAAATTTTGTTTGAGTGTCTAGCTAAGATTGATGGCATTTGGCTTAAAGATATGGAGCGAGCTAAACAAAACGGCACCTTATCAGAAGTCACAGTTATCATTCGTGATCCGATCGGTAGTTATGTGCCCACTAATAAGCATTACATTGAGATTAACGATGATTTGTATCCTGATCATTATAATATCAAACACGTCCAGCCTGATGTGCAGGACCGTAGTTTCATCAATATTATTGGGAAATTAGCGTCATGATCAAGATGGAATTAAAAGGTGTGGATGAGTTACTTGCTGAGTTAGAAAGACGTTTCGGCAAAGAAAATATGGAGCGTATAAGCGATGAAGCACTTATAAAAGGCGCAGAATTATTTGTGAAAATATTAAATGCTTATATCGGTACAGGTGGAAAGTATGCTAAGGGTTGGTCTGTCGATGACACATCTATTGAAGGTCCAGTTTATATAGCCGGTATTAAAACAGTGAAGATACATTGGAACGGTCCCCATGGCCGTTATCGTATCATCCACTTGAATGAATGGGGTACGGTTAAAATACCTAATCCACCACGTAAAGGTGCCATTGCAAAAGCGCTGAGAGAGGCAGAACAAGTTTATCGTAATGCTGTAAAACGGGCCGTATTGGAGGGGATATGATGATTTGGACAATTTACAATGAATTAACGGCTGATGGAGTTATCAGTGATTTAATCGGCAATAGAATAAAATTTTACGAATACCCTGAACCGAATGATGTAAAGGAAACTCATATCATCATTGATCCTCTTGATCCCCCGAAGCCAGGTGACTTTGCGGATGATAACTGGCTTACCGATGATTATTTGTTCCAAATTGATGTGTGGTCAAAAGATATGGTCGCGCGCGATCTTATTGCTAATAAAATTCGTCACGTAATGTGGCAATTGAATTTTAGGCAAATAGGCGGTATGGATGAGTATGACAAGGAATATGACATTTATCGTGATGCCCGTCGATACCGAGGAAAAGCTTATAGAAAAGATTTTAATAGATTATAGGAGTGATATAAATGCCAGAAGTAGAAAAGAATTATTTATCCTTTACGGGATTGACTGATTTTTATTATGGGACAACAAAAAATAACGATTCAGGTATAAATGAAACAAAAGCAGAGCATCTAAAGTTTTTACAAAACATTAATATTACTACCCCACAGGAGATTGTGAAGGCATACGGAGATAACGGAGTAGCAGAAATGGCCATGTCCACAGATGCAACCCAATTAACTACTCAGTTCCACAAAATCCCGATTGAAGATCGTGTTGTTATTTACGGTTGGGAAACTGCCGATGATATGCACGGATTATCTGATAACCCTAACCCTCCATACATTACTTGCATGTTCACTCGTACGATGGAAGATGGTTCAACGGAGCATATTGGATTTACAAAAGGTAAGTTTAAGATGGCTGACGTTGAAGGGGAAACAAAGGGTGAGTCTGTCACGTTTGGCAGTGATTCAACAGAAGGGGAATTTATGGCTCGTGATGTGGACGGATTTAAAAAGAAAATGACATTTATCATTGTATCGGATGAACCAGGAGAAACAGAAAACCGCAATAAATTATATAAGAAAATCTTTGGAGTAAAGCACCCTGATGACGTAGAAACACCCTAATAAACCCGTAAATGTTACTGCCACGTCAACTGATAAAACAGTAACTTTAAAGTGGGAGTAATACAGGGATGGATCAATAAAGAGCAGGCCTATAAGGTCTGTTCTATTTTTTATTTGGAGGAATGAAAATGGCTAATTTAAAACGTGAAAAAATTGAACTTATTAAAAATCCTAAAGAAGTTAATAAGGGTGCCGAACCTGAGATTGAAAAAGTGTGGACCAATCCTTTCATTTCCTTTGGGACGTCTCGTGAAGCAGTGACATTACTGAATGACGTGATCGGTAATACAAAGATATCTGATGATGACAAAAACGATAAAATTATTGACTTTTTATCGGGTAAAGCATTTGGCGGCAAGATTACAAAAGATGATATTTATAATCGCTTACCCGGTCCAGGATACACTGACCAAGGAAGTGCTCAGGAAGTGTTGGAAGAATTGCTTTACTTTGTAGCAAGTGGACAGTTGACAGATGATACAAAAAACTTCCTAGCGGGGAAGAAATAACCCCGCAAAGCCTAATGAGAAGTATGGATAAATTCGCACGTGATCTTATGAAGGAAGGCAAGGACATCAACGAAATACTTGATATGCCTGTCCATTACGTTATGGAAGTACTAAAAGAAAAAGTTGAAGTCAAACAAGCAAATTCATTTTTTGATTTGTTAGGTTAGGAGGGATGCAAACTTGGAAAAAATTAAAGGCTTAGCAATTGAACTTGATTTAGACCACTTGTCCGTCGATAGAGGCCTTAGAGGACTAAAAGATAATTTACGAACTGTAAATAGTGAAATGAAACGTAATATGTCAGCATTTGACAAGTCAGATCGTTCTGTCGCTAAATATGAAACTCGTTTGTCTGGCTTGAACAAAAAATTAGAAGTACAAAAAGCGGCAGTCGCTGAAGCCAAAAAAGAATATGAAAAAATGGTCGAACAACATGGCCGTGGATCAAAAGAAGCTGAGAAGGCGGCAAGAGAATATAATAACCAAGCTGCATCCCTTAATAACTTAGAAAATTATATTAAGAGAACGAAAGATGAACTTGTTAAGTTCGAACGTGAACAACGGATTGCCAATTCAGCTTTTACCAAGCTTGGCGATAAGCTAGAAAAAGCTGGTGGGAAACTACAAACTGCTGGGAAAAAGATGGGTGAAGTTGGTAGTACTCTGACAAATAAAATCACCAAGCCAGCTGTGGGAGCCGCAACCGCATTGGCTACATTAGCCATATATAAAGGTTTTAAACGGTTAGTTGGTATTGATACAGCTAGAGCGCAATTAAAAGCGTTACGTTATGATGCTAAAACAGTTGATAAAATTATGGCGGCCGCTTTAAAATCCGTTGAAGGAACATCGTACGGGCTTGATGAAGCCGCCACAACCGCTGCAACTGCTGTAGCTGCCGGAGTAAAACCTACCAAAGAACTTGAAAAATACTTATCTTTAGCGGCAGACACCGCAGCTGTGGCCAACATACCATTTAACGAGATGGGCAATATATTTAATAAGGTACAAACTTCTGGAAAGGCTCAAAATGATGTCCTAAAACAACTATCTGAACGAGGCATACCAATCTATCAATACCTTGGTAAAACGATCGGAAAGAGCACAGCAGAAGTCGAGAAAATGGCAAGTAAAGGGAAAATCGACACCAAGACATTTTTAAAAGCTGTCGATAAAAATATTGGTGGAGCCGCTAAAATTATTGGTGAAGAGTCCTTTGTAGCAGCAGTAAAAAACGTTGGTTCGGATATTGGCCGTATTGGAGCTAACTTCCTTGATGCCGGCGGTAAAGGTGGAGGCTTCTTTTCTAAGTTAAAACCATTGCTTGTAGATTTTCGCGGATTGTTAGCAAAAGCAGAAGAAAAATCTGCTGATCTAGGCGTTAAATTTGGTGAAGCCTTCGAGAAAATGATCGAGAAGGCCAAGGAGTTAAAAGCACGTTACGATGATTTATCTCCTGCCCAACAAGAATTTGTCAATAAAGTTTTATTGATTGCGCCTGCTGTAGCAGTTGGGATAGGCCCTGCATTAACTTTGTTTTCCAAGCTAACGATAGTTAGCGGCGGAGTATTGAAAGTAGCTGGTAAATTATCAAAAGCTATTGGGGTTGCTCGTGGTGCAGGTTTGGTTGCTAGTCTAAGCAGTTTAGGGCCATTAGCGATTGGTGGCATTGCAGTTGCTGGATTAGTGGCTGTGGGTGGCGCTGTGTATGCACTGCATAAAAAGTCAGTCAAAGCTAAAGAGGTAAATCTTGATTTAGCTAAGTCGTTATCAGATGAAGCGACTGAATTAGAAAAAGCGGCTGGGGCATTTGATAAGCTGTCAGGTAAAGCAAAAATCAGCAATGCTGAATTGGCAGAGTTAAATGATTTAAACAAACGTATATCCCAATCGAGCAATCCGGGAGAGATTAAAGAACTTCAAATACAATACGATAATTTAGCGAAGAAATCAGGCTTATCCAAGGACGAATTAAAAAGGCTATTTGAAGCTAATGACGCCATTATAAAACAGTCTCCTGATATCGAAAAAACAATATCCGATCAAGGGAACGCTTTTGCTGAAAATACTGATGCGATTAAAGAACAATTGCAGGCAATGAGGGACTTGTCTGAAAGTGAACTTATTGGACAAAGGGCAAAACTGATAGAAGCGGAAAAAGCAGCAAGGAAAGAAATAGCGGATCAAACAGAAAGACAAGAATTTGCTCAACGCCATCTGATGAAACTAGGTGAGTACAGCAATCTGTCCCAAGATGAACTAAATAAAAAGATCGCTGAAACGCTAGAAAAAAAGAAAGGTGTTAATGCAAGTAGCCAAGAAGGAATGGAAATAGAACAAACCCTTGGCGATTTAGCCGCTGTGAAAAATGGCAAAATTGGAAATGCTGTTGATAAACTAAAAAAATATAATAAAGAAGCCCAACAATCAATTGAAAAAGAACAAAAAAAATTGGATGAATTGGAAGCGACAAATGTACTATTGGCTAATATTTATCTACAAAACGCAGGGATTAATAAAGAGGGAGAAAAAGGCCTTGCTCAGTTAGATGAGTCGATATTAAAGAATCAACAAGAAATTGAAAAGCTAGAAGAAAAGAAAAAGAAAACGGGGGAACTTTCCAAGAAAGATCAAGAGCGGCTTGGAAAATTATCAGAGGAACTTGAAAAACATGAGGACGCCAAACTAAAAATATTTGAACAAACAGGATTGTATAGCGATCTCAATAGTCTAGTTGATACACAGATAAATCAATTAGACAATGTTCAAAAGAAACATATTGCAAACTTAGCAAAAACTTCTGATATTAAGGTTGAAGAGGGCAACATCGTCAAACAGCTTCAAAATAAAAATACCGAATATGATAAAGGTATTGGAAAGCTTGAAAAACAAAAGAAAGAAGAAGGCGCTAATAAAAAAGAAATTGATAAGCAGATTAGTGCCCTCCAAAACAAAAAAACAAAGAACGATGAAGTAATAAAGAAAATCCTCGAAGAATTAGGATTGTGGGACAAAGTAAAAGGTTCGATTGATTCTGGTACCGAAAAAGAAAAGCAAAAGGGAAAAGCTACTGACGATACAACCGCTAAGGCTAAAAATCAGGGTGCCCAGATTGACAATAATAACAAGAAAACAGATGCAGGAATCAAGAAGGAACAGGAACGAACAAAGGAAGCCGGTAAATCGGTAGATAAGAATGTAACTGTAAAAGATAAGGGCACGGTTGCTTTACTTGATAAGAGAGCGCAAGCCGCAAAGGAGAAGATCGTTAGACTCAGAGATAATGGCACAGTGGCTGCATTAAATACAAAGGCCAGTGCTCCTAAGTCTAAACAAGTTAATCTAACACCTGGGGCGTCTCTAACCACTTTAAACAGACAAGCATCAAGTCCGATTACTAAGGTTATTAACTTTGTAAGTAAAGGGTTGCCTTTATTTTCAAAAGGGACACCTCCAGAAGGTCATAAAGGTGGACCTGCTGTTATTGGCGAAAAGGGTTCGGAGCTTGTGAAATTGCCAAGTGGAAGATCGTTTTTGTCGCCTAACACAGACACGTTGCTAGACTTACCGCGAGGAACACACGTTATCCCACATCAAGAAACAAAAAGTATTATCAGAAATGCTCCACGTTATGCGACTGGAACCGATGGCTGGGCTAGTTCGTTAGGCAACAGTGAATTTGCTAGATTACTAATGATGAATGGCAAGAGTGAGTCAAATGTTACTGTGCATGGGAATGGGGATTTTAGCGATTTACTTAAAGAAACTATAAAACAAAATGATTACCTACAAAAGATGGTCGATTTGCTTATGTCATTACTTGATAAAGACCTGGAAGCAGTCATAGCTTTTGAACCTGTTTATAACGCAATAAAACAACGGATAAACGAAGATGATTATAGTCAACGCAAGCAAAGGAGGCGGTAATAGATGATTTTTAACGGTATAGAAAAAGAGTATATTACCGTCTTACGAGGTAGAAAACGACCATTCTTTGAAAGAGATGGAGAAAGGCGTATTGAAGTACCTATTCTTATCAAACATGATGGTTTTTCTCATTATCAAAAATTAAAAGAGGAAATTGCGGAATGGTTAATTCACGAAGATGCAAAGGAACTTATTTTCAACGATGATGATGATGACCGCCGCTACTTTGCAATGACTGATGATATTGAAGAAGGTGACGAATACCTTGATATGTCCTTTGCTACCATCGTTTTTATTTGTCACAGTAAGTATAGTGACGAAAGAACCTTTACGCTCAACAAGTCCTTAACAAAATCCATTGATGGCCATAAATCTACACCATGGAAAACGAAAACAACATTCAGCGCGAATCAAACAGGATATGAAATTAAATTTAATAGTCCAGGTAAAACTGATTTACGTGATATTAATAAAGTAAAGCTTAATTATGATTTTGTTGCTGGTGACATATTGGAGATTGGCTATAGCAAACGGAGAGTTACTTTAAACGGTAAAGACATTACTAATACCGTAGTTATTCTACAAAGTAATTTCATTGAGTTGCCAATTGGACAAGTTGAGTTTACGACTAATCATAAGACGGAGTTTTATTACCATGAAAGGTATTTTTAGGAGGAGTATTAACTATGGAGGAAAATTCAAGAATTCAATATTATACCGAAAATTCAGAGGGAGTTACATGTTTAAAAAATTTTGATGCTTCCTTTCAATTAGATCAATTAGATCGAATAGAGAGGAAGCTAGACAAAATCCTAAGCACATTTGAGGAAAGAGGCAAATATTAATTTTCTTGTAAATACTCAAATGCAATAGTATTTATAACGTTGAGCATGAAGTGGCAATCCTCTTTTATAGTTGCACCAGGGCTGGTGTGTGATGCCATATTTCTCATTTTATAAGCTACTTCTAGTCGTGTATTGTCTCTTCTGGTTATTATTCTTTCGTTGACCAGTCTTTCTTTAAGTTTACCAAGTTGAGTGTCACCAGATTTTATTTTTTTTACGCCATTTTCTTCAAGGATTTTAAGACAAAGAGTTTCTAATACTACTCCTAAGGTTGCGGCACATGGTAAAAAGAGATTTTGATGATAAGCTGCCATAGCTTGGTCTAGTTGATATGCAAAATCGTCATCATTAACCAATTCTATTAGCGGTTTTAGATCTAGTAAAGAAAAAGGAAATTTATAGGCATCTTTTGCAAAATAGCTAAGTTTTTTTGTGTTTACAGTTTTAAATTGATCAATTTCTTTTTTTATCAGGTCTATGACTTTGCGTTTTAAACCTTGCACTGTAATATATCGACTCAAGTCAAACTGATCACTAACTAAAGTTATATTATGCTCTATACTCTCATAATGCTCTCTTGTTTCTAGCATTATTTGTGATTTGTCAAATCCATTAGCAGGTAAAAGCTTTTCGTAAAAAAAGCTATACGACTTTCTATAGCTATCTAAGTCATTTAAATCTGAGTGTTTTAACGTAATGAGTATTTCCTCTCGTTTTTCAGGTGTGGATAATATGTAAGTTTGTACTGCCTGACTCAAATTAAATTCATAAGGAAGAACAAAGGCAATTAATGAACAATTTTCTTTCTTTAGAAATCTAAACGGCTCAGGATTCTGTTCTAAACTATCTTTATTAAATGTTTCTAACCTTTCTAGGTAAATAGTTCTTATCTTATCTTCAGCTAGGTTTAGAGTTTTAATAATTTGTTCCTGTTTATCTGGTTTGTCTATCCCTTTGTAATCAAATTCAATTTTATGTTCTTCTGTCATAAATAAGCACCTCCATTTTCAACTATTCGACATATAGGTACAAAATCCTGCAAGAAAGGAGGAAACCGATGCTTTATATTTTTGACCAGGATGATAAATTTCAAAATATCATTACACCAGATACAGGGCTTATTGATACTTGGTTTAAGGATTATCAAAACCATTTAATCGATGAGCCTTTTGTATTTCACATAGAATCATCGTCCGAACTGCTACCTTTGATAATCGAAGAAAACCAAGTTGCTTTTAGTGACCGAGATAATCGATTACGTTTAATGCGAATCAAGGAGATATATGAAACATCTACCAACCATCAAGAGTATATTGTAACCGCAAAATGTGAACCGTCTTATCTCGAACTATATGATCATTTCATTGAAGATAGACGGATTACAGACGGGACAGCGCAAACCGCCTTGAATCGAGCGCTTGAAGGATCTCGATATATTGGAGAGGTTACAGTCGATTTAGGGCTTGCCAGCGATAATTTTTACTGGACAAACGGTATTGATGGGGTGTTTAAAATCATTAATACTTGGGGCGGTGCGTTAGTTGATACAATTACTCTCGATGAAGATAACGAGATTATTGAGCGTAAGATCATCATTCAACAACGTTTGGGTGCTGATAATGGCTTAATTGTAGAGCCAGATTACAACGCTGAAAGAATTGAGCGTAAAACATTATCTTATCCAATCACAGCTATGTGGGGGCAAGGTGCTAGTTTAGAGATAGAAGATGAAAATGGAGAAGCTACAGGCGGACATACCCGTTACATTACATTTGAAGATGTTGAGTGGAAAGTATCCAAAGGCGATCCAGTAGACAAACCTAAAGGGCAAAAATGGGTAGGAGATCCTCAAGCGTTACATGATTATGGTTATTTGCATGAAGGTAAGTTACTACACCGTTTTGGCCATTTTAGTAATCAAGAATACGAAACACCAGAAGAATTGCTTATGGCTACATGGCAAGCGTTACAGGAACAAACATCACCAGAGATAAGTCATGAATCTACGATAAATGTTGATAGACCGGTGTCTTTAGGCGATACAGTTACAATATTGGATCGTAATTATAATAAACCAATTGAATTACAGTCTCAGATAACTGGCTTGGAATATGACGTTTTAGACATTGATAAAGACGTTTTAATAATCGTTGGAAAATATGTGGACATGAATCAAAATCCACTTGAAAGAGACATCGAAGATTTAAAAGAGGCTGTAAATAAGCCGCGTCCAATTGGCCCGATCACAAATGATCGTTTCCCGGATATAAAGCCCGGCATACCATCTAATGTGGAAGCAACAGGGGCATTTCAAACGATACAACTATTTTGGGACTACAGTAGCGAGGTTTATATCTCACACTACGAGGTCTACGGCTCCCAGGTAAAAGACTTTGTCCCAGATACTCAGCATTTACTGTGGCGTGGTCGTGTATCATCCTTTGCCCATGAAGTGGATACAGATCAAACATGGTATTACCGTGTACGGGCTGTTAATACGAGGGGCACAGCAAGTGATTACGGTCCACAGGTTAGCGCATCGACAGTAAGGATTATCAGCGATGATATTCTTTTCGGTGAAATCATTGCCGACCACTTAGAGGATAATCTGGATATAGCTGATAAACTCGCCCAAAATACGGTTGACCGAATTAATAAAGGTCCCATGGAAGAAATTGTTTATACCCAACAACAGATCGAAGCCACAGAGGAAAGGCTCTCTAAAGAGTTAAATAGTCGTATAGGCGATGTCAGCGCCAATATCGATGGGTTGTATGATGTAGCAGATGATCTTAAAGCGAGGGCTGATGAGACAGACCAATTACTTGCTGAATATGGCGGGAAATTCACCTCAATCGAGACCGATATAGACGAGATCGAGGGGAGCATTTCTGCCACAATCACTAGTGTGGAGCGTATCGATAATACTGTTAATAGCCACAGTGCTACTTTGAGCGCACAAGCTGATTTGATTGCAGCTAAAGTGGATGATTTGACTTACAAAAAGGATAAGGATGGCTTAATTGAAAGCATTGAAGCTAATTCTTTGGAATTGAGTTTACTGGCCGAGGGATTGGAGCTAACTGTCACAAGGAAAGAATTTGAAGCGTTAGAGATTAGCGGCAGGAACTTAGCGAGAGGAACGAGTAGTAATTTAACCACAAGGATTATAGGACAGTATGGGGCTAGTAATTTACTTAAAGTTCCCATCGATGGAAAGCTTGTCTCACATGGTGACCAAGTTACTTTTAGTATTTACGTTCAGGATATTCCAGAAGGCGAAACGGTATACCCTAGATTAGACTGGTATAGGGATGATGGAACATACACCAACGATGTAAATCAGGCCGGGAGAATTTCAAGTAATGGAAGGATACAGATAACTGCAACAATACCGAATGACAAAAGTTTTACAGAAATTCGCGGTAGAATAATGCCTATTAGTTGGACATCAAGTTACACGGTTAAAACTAAAGAGGAACAGTTAGAACGCGGAAACAAAATGACTGGTTGGTCTCAAGCCCCGGAAGATATAGAAAAAGAATTTACTACAATAAGAGGCAGAGTCGCAACGACAGAAGCTACATTAAAAGTACATGCTGATCAAATAGTAGCCAAAGTTGAACGTAATCAAGTTTACATTAAAAGTGAAGTTGATACTGCTTTGGGTAAAAAAGTTGATTTTAATGTTTACGAGGGAAAAGTCAGTGGGATCACAACTGACTTGAATAGTGTGAAAACTAGAGTCTCTAGCACAGAAACAAAAATTAATGGCTTAACTGGTGAGATGTCCAGTGCTTTGAGCCAGATTGCTAGTTTAGATGTTAAGGCTAACGGGATTGTGCAGAATGTCAGTGAGATTAGGAAAGATTTAGACAATGTCGATATTATAAGTTTTGATGGTGGTTCAAAGAAGTTTGAAAATATAACTGCTCGATCTTTTGGTTCATCAAGTGTTACTGGAGCCTTAGTTATAAAAACTCCAATAACTTCTTCGTATATGACAAGAGTTTCTATAACTGGATATAACTATGTTAGTAAAAATTCTGATATAGATTTAACCATATCTTTTTACGCTTATACCAGCAACACTTTTCACCAACATAGTTTTAAAAGTGTTGGTAACTACCCTGTAAATAAAGTTAGACTGGCAAGAGAGAATGGTAGAACGGTAATCATTATAGAAGATGTTGGGAGTAAATGGGCATATCCAAAAATTTCGGTCGATAGTGCGATAATCGGACACAACGCTCCACCAGAATCCTATAAAAACGGATGGGATATTTTAATAGAAAACAATATATCAAAATATACGAATACGGTTAATATTTCTGGCAAGGATGTACAAGAATCGATCACCAAAGCCGAAGGAAGTATCAAAACCCTTGCAGGAGAGGTTGAATTAAGAGCATCTGAAATATCCTTAGTAGACAATAGGCTAAAGGCGGCAGAGTCTACTATAAATTTATTGCCTAATGAGATTGATTTAAAGGTTACGCAAGGGTTGGGTGCTTTACAAATAGGCGGAACAAATCTATCACCAAATAGTGATAAGCTAGATGGTCATTGGAATGCTTATCAAGGTTCAAAAATAACTTATTCAAAAGTTGATATGACAGAAGAGTGGGGATTTAAAGAAGCGTATCGTATAAAATCAAGTGGTGGTACTGAATATATCAAAGGTGTATGGACATCTACCAACAAGATTGAACCCATGACATTTAACGATACTTACACATATTCACTATACGTTAAGAATATGGGAAATTACCCTGTAAGAATACATTTAAACGGTCTTTCGCCTGGTGGTGGTTCACAAGCGACAGAATTGCAGAAAAACGAAAGTAAAAGAGTTGTAATGAGCGGGGTTAGGCGTAAAGATTATGATTGGTTTCAGTCGATTTTACGTGTAACAGACGTATCCCATACCATAGATGTCATTGTTGGTAGGGAACAGGTTGAGAAAGGTAGCAAAGCTTCTGATTGGTCACCTGCTGTAGAGGATATGGTAGGAGTAGATAATGTACTCGCTTCTATCAACCTATCTAAGGAAGGCGTTCGAATAGTTGGCGACAAGATCCATTTATCTGGCCAATCTTTGATAGACGATGCTGTGATTGGTACTGCTGCCATTGCAAATTTGTCTGTTACAAATGGAAAAATAGCCAAGCTAGCTGTAGATACTGGGCAAATTCAAAATTTAGCTGTTACAACAGGAAAGATAGCCAATTTAGCTGTGGACGATGCGAAGATTGCCAACGTATCAGTCACGAAGCTTAAAGCAGGGGAGATCGATACGTCCATCATTAAGATACGTGGTGGATCAAGTACAGATTATTCCCTCATCGATGGCTCTACTATGGAACTAAGAGGTCGATATAATCGAGCTTGGCAAGGATCAACTACAACGCATGACGTTCGTACCCGTTTACAAAACGGCCATTTGCGATTCCGGAATGACAGTTTGGGGCGCTCTCTTTATATGTCTGAATTCGGCATTTCAACTTATTTGGATGGAGAAGGTGAATCTGGCGGATCTTCCGGTACTATTTCTTGGTGGGATAAAACTTATTCAACTACAGGCGCAAACGGATTGACAATTAACTCTCACGGTGGGGTAGTGGCGCTTGAATCTGATAAAAACATCGTTGCTATTAACCCATTTAAAGATGACTCTAACAGCAAGTTTTGGTTCACACGCTCCAACGATTATAACGATGGCTATTTATCCTTTGGTAGTAATCTAGGTGCTCCTTCAATGGCGCTTAGGTTTTTTAATGGTAAAACGGAATTAGCTATGGTGGACTCAAACTATCAACGTGGAGGAAATACTACTTTTGATGTGGGAAATTTAAAAGTAAACACTATTAGAAAGCGTGACGGAAGTGGCGGTGTTTACTGGAATGGCTCTTCGGGCGGGACTACAACTGGTGGAAATCTAGATAACACCTTATTTGCAACAGGAATAAGGTCCAATGATAGCAACATTTATCTTGCTACCGATAATGGCGGAACTGTGCATATAACAGACTATGCAGGTTATAACTCCGGAAAAGGAATCACCTACAGAGATTTATATGCAAGACAAATTTTTGCCAACACTATGCAGTTCAATGCGGATGCAGGTGGTACACACTTGTATCTTAAACCCTCTGCAAGCGGAGAAGTAAAAATCACAGCGCCAAATACTACCGATATTTATCGCCCGTTGAAGACATCGAAACTCTATGAAACTTCAAGTGAAAAGTACAAACGTGATATTAAAATCTTTGAAGATAGCGCGCTTGATATGATAAATAAATCAATCATTTACGACTACGAAAAAGATGGTAGCTATGGCAGAGAAATAGGATTCATCATTGAGAGAGAGATGCCTGAATTATTGGTTGAAGGGGACGCAATTGATGGATATTCTCACCGAAGCTTAAACACAAAAGCCATTCAGGAGCTTGATGTAAAACTGGATACAAAATTTTATGACCTAGAAAGTCGATTGGATGAAAAAGACTTAGAAATACAGTATCTCAGACAAAAAATAACACAATTGGAGGAAAAAGTAGCATGAAAATTGAAATCGAAAACGGGAAATTAGCAGTGGCAATTAACTTTTTGTATGGCTTGAAATTGGCAAGAAAGCAGTCTAGATTCCGTAGGCATTTTATTAAGCTCATGCAGGATCGACTTAAACAGGTTGAAGAAGATCGGAAAGAGCTTCTACAGGAACATTCTCATAAAGACGAAGAAGGCAAAGCGATTGTAAAACCGGACGGCAATTATGACGTCAAGGATATGGTCGCTTTTTCTAATGATGTCAAAGAGTTGAATAGCGAAAAGCTGATCATCGAAGGAGGCGATAATCGTGAGATGATCCGTACCATTAAGGTTGTGCTCAAGAAGTTGGAGGACCAGGAATATGAAGGACAGGACAGTGAGATTTACGATTATCTAGCTGATCAATTCGATATTGACAACGAAAACGAAAAAACAGAAAACGAAGGAGAGGAAGAGAATGATGCAAATTAATCAAATTACACCAATGGAAGATAACGGAGAAATTAAAGGATTGAAGGTTTATTTTTCTGGGAATATCGCCGGGATTAATCTGAATGGAAATATTCCATTTGATAATGGGGAGTTCGAAGAATTTTTCCAGGGAAGTGAAATGAAGACGGCAGTTAAGCAAAAAGTAATTGAAAAGATTATGAACGGGGAAGCTCCTGCTGAATAAGGATTTTTATGATTTCATTTTCCTCCTAGTGTGTCGATAAAGGAAGTAGGAGGAGATTCTATGAAACCGGAAGTAACTATTCTAAAAGTTTATGAAGATGAAATTACAGAGTATGATTTTCCGATATATCTTACTGGTTATGATCCATACACTGACCAAAAATTCAAAGGAAGTTTCGTATACAGTAATGGTTTATTAAAGCCGATTTCATATTCTACGACAAAAGGAGAAAAGATAAGCAAGAAATTTATATCATGGGCAAATGCTGCTATTTTGAGTTTTAAAGAAGAATATTATAAGTGAAATAAATGAATACAGATTAGAGAGTTTATTGCAAAGAGTCCTTAGGGGCTCTTTTTCTATTGGCTGAAAACTAGAGAGAAGGGGGCGGATCGCTTGGAGGTTGGAGACATGGACGTGTGGAAAAATCAGGTGCAACAAGATATTAGCGATTTAAAGCAAGAACAGGGACAAATAAAAAACGACGTGGCGGCATTAAAGATCAACGACAAACTACAAGATAGTGAGATTAGTTACCTGAGGGACATGTTAAAAGAAATTCGCAACGATACCCAGTGGATAAGACGTAAGGTCACGGGAGCAATCATTACAGCAATTATCACGGCTGTAGTCGGTGGGCTAGTCGGTATTGTGTTGACAAAATTATTCTAGGAGGAAATTGAAATGAACAAAATCACAGCAGGTACATGGGCCAGAACAATCGTGTTGATTGTAGCCCTTATTAATCAGGTACTTACGATGTTTGGATTAAATCCCATCCCTTTTAGTGACGATGAAGTCTATAACGGTGTGACGGTGTTGTTTACCGTTATCGCCACTCTAATCGCATGGTGGAAGGATAACGATATTACAAAAGAAACCATTGATAAGAAGGAGCGAGCAGGGCTTAGATAAGCTTTGCTCTTTTTCATTTTAAAATTTGAAAGGATGATAGATTATGGTCAAAGTAGCATTAGATGCAGGTCACGGAGGATTTGGAGTCACACCAGGCAAAAGGACACCAGCAGGTGAATATGAGTGGAATTTTAATGACAAGGTAGTCGTGGCGGCCATTAAATATTTAAAGCAATATAAAGACGTAGAGGTATTGCGGTTAGACGATCCAACAGGAAAGACGGATGTACCATTAACCACACGAACCAACAAGGCTAATCAGTGGGGTGCGGACATCTTAATTTCAGACCACCACAACGCAAATACAGGTAAGTGGGGAAGTTGGACAGGAACAGAAGTCTATACCTATGACAAAAACCTCCCGAGTGCTGAAAAGCTTGCTTCGATTGTCCTTAAACATATTTTAAAAGCTTATGGACTTGCAAATAGGGGGCACAGGAGAGCTAATTTCCATATGCTTAGAGAGTCTAAAATGGACGCCATTTTAATCGAGGGTGGCTTTATGGACAGCACAATCGACATTAAAAAGCTTAGAGATGATAAAGTATTGGACGCCGCAGGAAAGGCAATCGCTGAGGGGGTCGCTGAATATTTCGGACTTAAAAAGGATACTTCTGCATCTAAGCCCAAGCCTGATACTAAGCCCACAGGGAACACTTACAAGGTACTTAAAGCAATCGGCGGCTATTCGACTGCAACGGATGCAAAGGCAAAGAAAAACAAGAAGACGACTGTTAAAGCAGGAACGTATCAAGTATTTAATAAATCAGGTGGCATGATTAATGTAACCACTAAGGCAGGCGTTCCAGGTAGCTGGATCAATCCCCAAGAAAACAAGGCAACTAGTAAGCCTAAGCCGAGCGGAAAGACCTTTTTGATCAAGGTAAAAGCAGATACGTTATGGTACTATGATAAGCCAGATTGGAATGCTAAAAAGGCGACAGTCAAAAAAGGTGAAGTGTTTACTGTGGTAGATACTCTAACGGTGAATGGATCGAAAATGTACAAGCTGAAAAGTGGCACATACATGACAGCTAATCCTAGTTATGTACAGAAAGTGTAATAAAAAATAGCCCTCACGCTTGTGGGGGCTTCACTTGAACAGTTTCTTAATCAATTTGAAAATATCAAACGTAGTGCGATTATAAACCTTATTATATACAGCTTTTTTAGGATTCCTGACTGCACCATATCCCCGCGGCATCTTCACCCCAGCCCGGTGAACCACTTGTCTTTTAATGCTAGTACGTGCGCTTACTCGCTTTTTTAGACTGGGTTTTCTCATTCCAATTTTAACTTTCATTTTTCAACACATCCTTGCGATCTTCCCAAACATCATTCAGCTTCAACGCATTATCCAAAGACAATTTCTTTATTTCTATTTCCCCATTTTTCAACCTTGTAATTGTACTACGATTAATTCCAGTTAATAGTTGGATTTTGTAGGCTGTTAAATCAGACTGGAGCAGCGATTCAATATTTCGAATGATCTCATGCTTAGCGTTCATCATTCAATTCCTCCAGCTCTTTTTGTAGTTTCTTTTTCTTGCGAGTTAAAACCAAACCCCAAATGCCTAAGGCCCCAGCAACACTCCATATAATTGCCATCAGTATATAAAACATAATTTATGTGGTATACTTAGTGAAAG
Organism: Bacillus sp. J14TS2; assembly: GCF_018333015.1. Classification (NCBI taxonomy): domain Bacteria; kingdom Bacillati; phylum Bacillota; class Bacilli; order Caryophanales; family Bacillaceae; genus Bacillus; species Bacillus sp. J14TS2. The sequence continues at coordinate 44,038 of NZ_BORE01000018.1, forward strand.
AGGGAAGGGGCTTAACCCCCTCTTCTCTTTCTTCTAATTTCTAGCCTTAGCTTTTCATTTTCTAACTTTGTCTTTTGGTTGCTGAGCCATAATTGACGCATTGTTAGAATTGAAATAGCTAGGGCTATTATTTTACCTAAGCATTCCACTTGTTCCCCTCCTTTCTATACTTTTATTATACCATTTTCGTTGCACGTGTGCAACGTTTTTATGAATGTTTTTCCGTTTATTTTCTTTTATTGTACCAATCGATCGGATCCATTTTTTCCACATTTCTTATTTGCTCAATCGTGCAACTTGTAGATCGACCATTCTTTAAGGATAAGTGTATTTGATTGTCTGTATAGCCAGACACCATACATTCTACGTCTTTATAATAGTTACCGTCTTTTTTTAACGCATTAGCTTGTATAGCAACAGGGATATTATTTATAAAAGCTTGATACAACACTTGAGAGATTTCTTCTTCCGTCATTTCTTTTTTCGGCTCAACCTCTATTAGTCGGCTGTCCACTTTCTCTTTTTTGAGTGCTTCGTTATGGTCACTTAGCATTAGGCCCATCCATTTCATAATTCCCCGATCTTTATAACCTATCTGCTCAGGAGTGATGCGGATTATATTTACTTCTTCCATGTTAACCATTCCCTTCCTGACTTATATTGAAATTATTATATCAGAACGAATGTTTGTAAATCAACTTGAAATAGATCGTACGTTCTTATATAATTAACATAAAAGAGAGAAAATATACAGGGGGAATTTTAGGATGAGCAACTTACAAAAAGAACTTTTTTCAGCGATTAAGGATTATGTGGAGGTTAAGGGGTACTCTCCTTCCTATAGAGAATTGAGGGACATACTAGGTGTTAAATCAGTATCTACAATTTCAAGAAATTTGGACAGGTTAAAAGAAAAAGGTTATGTTTCTTTTATGCCAAGTTCCCCGAGAACACTATCCATAAATAAAGAGATTATTTTTGAATAAAAAGAATCCCCGTCATTTATTTGGCGGGGTTTAGTTATTTTTGTTTACTGTAAAAATCAGCTACAGAGCATCCTAGTAATTCAGCTAACAGTAAACCTTTTTCAAAAGGGATGAACAGCTCAAACTTTTCATATTTCCTTAATTGTCTTGTTGTAGACCCTATTTTCTCTGCTATGTAATCTTTCCTCAGACCACTTTCATTTATCAAATCTTCAATATTACATTTCCACATCTTATATCACCAATGTAAATATTCTTTAAATTGATTCAAATTCCTTCTTAAATAAACTAAAAAATTATAAGCTACCTTAAAAATTCGGGTGGACATGCATTATTTAGGTATTTACCCATACACTGAATTAATCACTGAATAGGAGAGTGACATCATGGACCCTTATACGTTTGGCATGGTTAGTGTGGGAGTGGCTGGCGGATCACTGGTTGTCGTTTCATATTTAGAGTCTCGAGGGGTAGTGATTAATAAAACGTTGATCGGCATAGCCTTGGAAGCTTCAAAACTTGGTGCAATTTGGTATCTAATGAAAGAGATGGCAAAAGTTTTTCTGTAGCCTTGACGAGTGAAACGAGGAAAAGGAAGAATACAATAAGTATTCTTAGTTGCCGCTAGAGTGAAGTTTTAAGAAGCTTGTACAATGCTTGATGTAGCAACGAAAGAACAGTTCAGTGAATCCTTCTCACGATGAAGACTAAACTGAACAATACAGTGAAGAGGTGAGTCTATGATAGAGTGGCTTATTCCCCCTGCATTAGTCCTGGGAGCTTCCATGATCCCCAATAAAAAATTAAGCAACTGGAAATACGATCCTAAATATATTTATCAACATTCTTGGTTGACACCCATCGGAAAAGTTAGGAAAGTGATCTATCACAGCTTTGAAGATTATCCTCACATGCTTGTGGGAGGTACTACACGATTTGGTAAAACCGTATTTTTAAAGAGTTTATTCACATCTCTAATACTATCCAATCCAGACCGCGTGAGAATCCATGTGATTGATCTCAAGGGAGGTTTAGAATTTGGGGAGTATAAACGTCTTCCACAGGTGTTAAACGTTGCAGACGACCTTTTGAGCGCATGTAAGCTTTTGGACATTGTGTACAAAGAAATTAAGGAACAACAAAAGAGATTTAGAGAAAAAGGCTATAAAAATGTATCGGATACGAATATAAGAAAAAGAACCTTCATCATTGTGGATGAAGGAGCAGAAATGTCGCCTAAATTGGTTAGCAAAGAAAATAAGCCATACGCTGAATTGGCTCAAAATTACCTTGGAGAGATCGCAAGGATCGGGGGAGGGTTAGGTTTTAGATTGATCTTTGCCACCCAGTATCCAGTGAGAGAAGCCGTACCTGGGCAAATCAAAATGAACATGACAGCTAGGGTTGCTTTTAAAATTCCGGAGCAAGTAGGTAGCCGTGTCATTCTGGACGAAATAGGAGCAGAAGAATTGGATCCAGTAAAGGGGAGGTCCATCTATAAAGTGGCCAATAAAATAGAAATGCAATGTCCTTATATTAACGACAAGATGATGGAGGGATATTTTAATGAACAGAACAGAGATGATCCTAACGCTAATTGATCGATTAGGCGTAGTGAGTGTAAGGCAGCTTCATGACATTTTAAAGCTTGGTACTTATCGCAATACCTGTAGAGTCATTAATCAACTTTCTACTTATCTTAATGTGGTCAGAAGCAAGGAAAAGATTGTCTATCTTAATAAGGAAGGGAGGGAACTGATCGCTTCTAATAATGAGGTTAAAAAATCTATCCTATTTGATCACATGCTCTTAGCAAATGAAGCTTATATTTATTTTAACTGCCCAATTGACTGGAAGAGAGAACAGATCACAGAAGTGATCAAAGAACCAGAATACAGCTTCAGAATACAGGTTAAGGGATTGAAGCAAGCTGTGGAAAGTAAAAAGATTATCAGCGATTCCATATTTACTCGTAATGGCTATGTTCATTTAATCGAGATCGACAACACTAGGCAGATGTCCGATAATCTTAAAAAAATCAAAAACTATGAATCGATGTGGGATGACATCAAACAAAAATATAAGCTCCAGCCAATTCTTTATTTTTTCACCGTTTCGGAAAACAGGAAAAGAAAGTTGGCCAGAGCCTGTAAAAGTTTAAGGGCAGAGGTATTGAGTTTTAGTGAAATAAAATAATTAAATTTTCATTTAGTACTATCATAACCTACGAAGGACGAAGAAATGGAACAACGAAATTAATTAATATTACCCACAAAGCACCGATCCTCTTAGAATCACACACACCAATTTATTTTTTCCCAACTAAGTCACCTCAACACGAACTTTGCGTATGGATTGCCCATGATCAAGTAAAATCTAGTCGAAAAGGAGACACTAACACTACAACAGTTGTGACGTTTCGAAATAACGGTGAATATACCGTTTCCATCTCGGTTACTCCTTTTAAAACCCAAATGTTACGAACAGCTATGCTTAGAATCGAATATGAGAAAAGTATTGAAAGGATTGAAATGTATAATCTATTAAAGCAATCCTATTTTATGAAAGCTTCTGAGGAAGGAAGACCCTATCGGCCATATAAATAATGTAGGCCAAAGATGATTTCACAAATGGAGGCTGGGACATAATTAAAATACCAAGCTCAAAGATGAGCAACGCATTACCTTAGCGAAGGGAAATATATGCGAGAAGTATGGCAAGCCCCGGGAGGAGGAGCCTGAAGAGACTTGCCACTCGTAGCGGAAAGTAAAGTATATTTCTGAAGCGGGGGATATGCATCATACCAGCTCGTTTTTTTCTTTGGTGAAAATACTTATGTCTCAGCCTTGCTATCTCTTCTTTCCAATCTAACCCCTCCAATAATTCTTCAGTTCCATGCTGCTATTTTGGATTAAAATAATTTCTTCATAGCTTTTATAAGTGACCAGTTCAATTATTTCTAAATCATATGGGGGAATCTTCGTCATACAATTCAATCTCGTTATTGGAGTGTTTGGCTTTATTTCGTTTTCTCAGCTATAAATCATTTGACAAGCAGCAAATTATGGAAAAAGATAAGAGGGAGAGAGATTAACATTAAAATGCGTGTTCAAGAAGCCCGATAAAAAGGACCAAGGCAGCGTAGCTTTGAGAAACGGACTTGTACAGGATGTACTGACTTCCGTGTTGCCCACAGGACGTGGGCGAGTTTAACGGAAGTTCCTCAGTTCCAATACGTGAGTACCGGAAAAGCAAGCCAACGCAGAAATTCGATGTGTCATTTTTGTTGGGCATTTTGAACAACCTCTTAAAGGGAGTGAGTTGGATGGAAAGAAAACAAGGAATGAAACCTGAAGATTTATACGAATTGAAAACAGTGGCAGATCCACAATTTTCACCAAATGGAGAAGAAGTGGTCTATATTGAGACTTATATAGATAAGGAAAAAGATGATTATGTCTCCAATCTTTTTTACATGAATTTAGATGAAAAGAAACCTATACAATGGACCTTTGGTCAAGGCAAAAACTCTTCACCTGTGTGGGCTCCAGATGGAAAACAGCTTGCTTTTGTTTCTTCTCGAGACGGTAAGCCACAAATCTATATCCTTTCTAAAAATGGTGGAGAAGCGCGGCAAATTACCTTTTCTAAAAATGGGGCAACAAATCCAGTCTGGTCTCCATGTGGGAAAAAATTAGCTTACTCAACAAAAATCAAACAAGATGAGTCGGTTCATGATCGTCCAGAGAAAGAGAAAAAAGATAAGGATATAAAACCACTGATTGTTGAGAAAATGAAATATAAATCCGATTCAGGCGGCTTTCTTGATGTAGAGCTAATTACACAGATTGCTGTTGTCGAGTTGGAGCGAAATCAGCTTGAAGCATTAACAAACAAAACATATGATTGTTATTTAGAAGCATGGTCGCCAGATGGAAAATACATATCCTATACAGCTAATGCGGCGGAAGACACAGATTTTTCCTTTGTAAGTGATCTCTTTTTACTTGAATTAGAAACGAAACAAAGCAAAAATATAACAGCTGAAATAGGTAGCTTTTCCCAGTCTTCATGGTCACCGAACAGCCGTTATGTGGCTTACGTAGGAAGCGAACGTGAATATGAAAATGCTACACAAGCAAAACTATGGATATATGATGTAGAGAAAGAGACAAAGATTTGCCTTACAGAAGCGCTTGATGCACCAGTTGGTGATTTTATTGTCGGTGATTTCTTACAAGGTGTTGTGTCTCCACGCGTTCAATGGTTAAATGATAGTCAAAGTTTTTATTTTCAAGTAACTGATCATGGAAACACGATGATCTATTTCGGGAATATCTCTGGAGAAATGTATCCCGCACTTAATGACGATGAACATGTATATGGTTTTTCTCTTAATACGAAGAACGATACGGCAGTTGCCTGTATTAGCTCACCGACTGAGCCGAGTGATCTGTATTATGTATATTTGCAGACAGGAAAGAAAGAACAGCTTACAGCGATAAATAAAGAGTTTCTAGCGACAAGAGCATTATCTTCTCCCGAGATGATTGAATTTCCAGGAAAAGACGGTTGGAATGTCCATGGGTGGATTATGAAACCAGTTCATTTTCAGGAGGGGAAAAAATATCCAACAATTTTAGAGATTCATGGTGGTCCCCATGCAATGTATGGTAATACTTATTTTAATGAGTTTCAAACACTTGCATCTGAGGAATATGTAGTATTATATATCAATCCTCGTGGAAGCCACGGCTATGGACAAGAATTCGTCAATGCTGTTCGTGGAGATTATGGTGGGGGAGATTATGAGGATTTAATGGCTGCTATGGATTTTGCCCTTCGTTCCTTTGAATATATTGATCAAGATCGGCTTGGCGTGACGGGTGGCAGTTACGGTGGATTTATGACTAATTGGATTGTAGGGCATACAGATCGTTTTAAAGCAGCTGTTACTCAGAGGTCGATTTGTAATTGGATAAGCTTTTATGGTGTTAGTGATATCGGCTATTACTTCACTGAATGGCAAATCTTAGCTGACCTAGAAGAAATAGATACTTTATGGAAACATTCACCGCTCAAATATGTAAAGCAAGTACAGACACCACTATTAATTTTACATAGTGAACAAGATTATCGTTGTCCGATTGAACAAGGAGAACAATTATTTATTGCATTAAAGAAGAACGGTAAAAAGACGAAGTTTATTCGTTTCCCTGAATCCAATCATGAATTATCGCGGAGTGGAAAACCAGATTTTCGCGTTAAACGCTTAGAATATATCCGTGACTGGTTTGCAGAATATATAGTGCCGATTGCCTGATGGCTGCTTCACTGCAAAATTCTAGTTACTCGCATATCCATACTTGTTTTCGAGATGGAACACCGGACGAATTTCGGTGTTCCTAAGGTAAGAATCATTACGAACTGCACATACATAACCTACCTTTTAAGAGCAGATTTTTTTTGATATAATCTCTAGTAGAATATCTTGCATAATGGATCGAGGAATAACAAATTATGGACTTTCATTCGTTTAAAGACTGGTTCACATTGGAAAATATTACGGATTTGATTGACCAATATCGCTCATTTGGGCCATTACCAGGAATTTTATTGCCATTGCTTGAAGCGTTCCTGCCTTTTTTGCCTTTGTTTCTTTTTGTATTAGCGAATGCGAATGCTTTTGGACTAGGATTAGGATTTCTATATTCTTGGATTGGTGCCTCGGTTGGCGCACTTCTCGTTTTTTTGCTTGTTCGAAGATATGGAGATACACGTGTATTTCGCTTTTTATTAAAACGTAAAAAAATCCAAAGTTTAACAATGTGGTTGGAGAAAAAAGGATTTGGTCCTTTATTTCTTTTATTATGCTTTCCATTCACCCCTTCAGCTATTGTAAATATTGTAGCTGGAATATCAAAGATTAGTGTTTACCAATATATGATCGCCGTTATTGGCGGGAAAGCAGTGATGATTTTCATATTAAGTTTTATCGGCTATGATATTATCTCATTAATCACTCAACCGATTCGGACGGCTATTGTGCTTGTAATCATCACGATTCTTTGGTTTATCGGCAAACAAATTGAAAGTAAAATTGTCGATAAGGTACAAGAGCGAGGGTAAACGGAGAAGTTACATAAATAGCATAAAAAATTAACAAAAATCTAAAAGTTACCTATGTTAGGTAACTTTTTTCAATAGGAATATGTGTTCTTTATGTTATAATAAAATTATTAAAGTAATTATACCCTCCATAAATAAAAGGAGTTGGAATAGATGTCTTTTCGATTTGTGATTGGGCGTTCAGGAACAGGAAAAACGACCATGTTTTTAAATGAAATAAAAGAGAAATTGGAAAATGAACCAAACGGACATCCGATTTTGTATATTGTTCCAGAACAAATGACCTTTTTGTCCGAAACCCAGCTAATCCATACATCTGGCGTTTCCGGGATGATCCGTGCTCAAGTGTATAGCTTAACAAGACTTGCTTGGCGTGTTCTACAGGAAACAGGCGGGGCAGGACGGAATCGGATTACGAGTACAGGTATAAATATGTTTATTCGTAAAATTGTTGAAGATCATAAAGAAGAACTAAAGCTATTTAAGAAAGCTTCGGATAAAACGGGATTTATTCAGCAAATCGAAACAGCGTTAACTGAATTTCAGCATTATTGTATTACACCTGAGGAACTGGCTGAGAAAAAAGCAGATTTAGCATTCGGAGCCGCAACCCGGGTGCTTGCTGATAAATTGCATGACCTAGAACTTTTATATCGCAAGTTTATTCAGGGGTTAGAAGGAAAGCATATAGGGACAAATGATTATTTAGATTTACTTGCAGAATCCATTAAAGATTCTAGCTACCTAAAAAATGCGGAGATTTATATAGATGGATTTCATCATTTCACACCACAGGAATATCGAGTGATTGAGGAATTGACAAAGCAGTGTAAACGAGTTTCGATCGCCCTTGTGCTTGATCGTCCATTTAAATACGGGATGGTACCAGATGACTTATATCTATTTAGAACGGCAGGAGAAACCTATTCTCGATTGTTTGAGCTTACACGTTCGAATCAAGTTGAACTAGAGGACGATGTCTTTTTATATCATACAAAGAGATTCGAAGAAGCAAGCCTACAACATCTACAGTCACAGTTTGAAAGGCGGCCCCTTCAAGCTTATTCCGAATCTCCAGCGATTGAATTAAAGATTGCTACGAATCGTCGATCAGAAATAGAAGGAATCGCTAGGGAAATTCGTCGGCTTGCTATGGAAGATGGATTTAGATATAAAGATATCGCGATTTTGTTGAGAAATGGACATGAATATCAGGAAATACTAGAATCGGTTTTCTACGATTATGATATTCCCTTTTTTCTTGATCAAAAACGAACGATGCTCAATCATCCTTTGATTGAATTTATTCGCAGTGCTCTGGAAGTGATCAGTAATCGATGGCGATATGAACCTGTTTTTCGCATGGTGAAAACGGACCTTTTATTTCCACTAAATGAAAATCTATCGAGACTAAGAGAGAAAATGGATCGACTTGAAAATTATTGTTTGGCCAATGGAATAAAAGGAGAGCAATGGACAAATTCAAAGAAATGGATATATAAACGTTACGCTGGTTTGGAGCTGGAAAATCTACCGCAAACAGAGGAAGAAAGAGAGCTAGAGGATGAAATAAATACGTCTCGCCAGCTCGTTGTCGCGCCGTTACAAAAATTAGCTAGACGAATGAAAAAGGCGCAAAATGGCCGAGAATTATGTGAAGCTGTCTATCTCTTGTTGGAGGAGCTAGAAATTCCAAGAAAACTTGAAATACGGAGTGTCGAAGCAGAGAAGTTAGGAAGACTACATGCAGCTAGGGAGCATGATCAAGCATGGGATACGGTCATGGGATTATTAGATGAATTTGTTGAAATCCTAGGTGATGAGCCATTATCTATCACAAAATTTATTGCGATATTGGATGCAGGGTTAGAGGCTGCGAAGTTTTCTTTGATCCCACCTGCTATCGATCAAGTCACTGTTGCTAATATGGAATTATCCAGACTTTCTTATGTGAAAGTTGCTTTTATAGCAGGATTGAATGATGGTGTCTTGCCGGCAAGCTTTGAAAACGAAGGTGTTTTTTCAGATGAGGATCGGACAAGTCTAGAACAAACGGGGATAAAACTGGCTCAAAATGGCAAGGACCTTGCTTTGGATGAGGATTTTATTGCTTATCGGGCTCTGACGATTGCGAGTCAGCAAATATACGTTTCTTATCCACTTGCAAATCAAGAGGGAAAAGCGCTATTGCCTTCTCCATACTTAAAAAGAATTCAAACATTATTTCCAGATATGAAAACAAGCTATGAAGTGAATGAACCAATTGAATTAGAGTTTGAGGAACAATTATCCTATATCTCTCATCCGACCACAGCCATTGCTTATTTATCAAGGCAATTGCAAATGAAGACAAGAAATTATCCAACCGCTGATTTTTGGTGGGATGTGTATAATTTTTTTATAGAGAATCCAGAACGAAAAATAAAAGCAGAGCGCATTTTTTCCAGCTTGTTTTCTCATAATCAGACGAGAAAATTATCAGATGAAACAAGTCAAGCGCTGTATGGAAAAGAAATAGTGGCAAGTGTGTCAAGGATGGAATTATTTCATGCCTGTCCATTTTCACATTTTAGTGCACATGGGCTGCGGTTACATGAAAGAGATATTTTTCGATTGGAGGCCCCTCATATAGGGGATCTATTCCATGCAGCCTTAAAATGGATCGCCAACAAAATCAGACAGCAGGACTTAGAGTGGAGACTATTAAAATACTCAGAATGTGTAAAATTAGCGAAAGAGGCAGTTCATGAGTTGGCTCCTAAGCTCTTAAACCAAATATTATTAAGTACCAATCGCTATTTTTATATTAAGAGAAAACTGGAACAAATTATTGCTAGAGCTACTTTTACTCTTGGACAGCATGCGAAATCAAGTGAATTTGATCCAGTCGGAGTAGAGTTAGCTTTTGGTCCATTTAAAGATTTGCCGCCTTTAACCTTTTCGCTCAAAAATGGGACAAAAATGCAGCTTCAGGGGAGAATTGACCGGGTGGACAAAGCAGAAGATGAGAATGGGCTTTACTTAAGGGTGATCGATTATAAATCTAGTGCGAGAGCATTGGATTTAAATGAAGTTTTATATGGATTGTCTCTACAAATGTTGACCTATTTAGATATTGTCATCACTCACGCACCGCGATTAATTGGAACAGATGCCATTCCAGCGGGTGTTCTCTATTTCCATGTTCATAATCCGATGGTGGAAAGTGAGCAAAATTTATCCGAAGATCAGATTGAACAGGAAATTTTAAAGCATTTTAAAATGAAGGGTCTGCTTCTTGGACAGGCAGATGCGATTCAATTAATGGATACTTCCTTAACTTCTGGGACATCGAATCTTATCCCGGCGGGTTTGAAAAAAGACGGTCACATAACTTCTAAATCCAGTGCCGCTAGTCGCGAAGATTTTGGCGCTTTGCAACATTATGTAAGACAACTTTATAAAGATTCCGGGGATCGGATTATGGACGGCCAGGTAGATATTGCTCCATATAAGTTAAATGATCGAACACCATGTCAGTTTTGTGCTTTTAAACCTGTTTGTCAGTTTGATCCTTCACAAGAGGAAAATGATTATCGCCTGATCCCCAAACGAACAGTGGACAATGCTTTGGCGACGATAAAGGAGGCTGTCTATGAAAACGAGCATTCCCATAAAGCCTAAATCTGTTACATGGACAGATGATCAATGGAAGGCCATTATGGCAAAAGGACAAGATATTTTAGTTGCAGCAGCAGCAGGCTCAGGAAAAACTGCTGTCCTGGTAGAGCGGATCATAAAAAAAATAATAGCCAAGGATGACCCAGTGAATGTCGATCAACTTTTGGTCGTTACATTCACAAATGCAGCGGCTGCGGAAATGAGACACAGGATTGGCGAGGCGTTAGAGAAGGCGATCGAGGAAGAGCCAGCATCGACTCATTTACGCAGACAATTAGGTCTCTTAAATAGTGCTTCATTCTCCACTTTGCATTCATTTTGCTTAAATGTGGTCAGAAGTCATTACTATTTAGTTGATATTGATCCAGGCTTTCGAATTGCTGATCAAACAGAGGCTGATCTTCTTCGGGATGAAGTGCTGGATGATGTTTTTGAATATGAATATGGCTTGGAAGAAAATGAAGCTTTTTTCCAACTTGTCGATACGTTCACAAATGATCGAAGTGATCATGCTTTACAAGAATTAGTATTTAAATTGTATGATTTTTCGCGGTCACACCCTAATCCTGATCAATGGTTAGAGCAAATTGTGACGATGTATGATCTTAAAGATGATCAGGTGATTGATGAGTTACCGTTTATGAATGCATTAAAATTTGATATTCAGCTTCAGTTAGCAGCAGCAAAGGACATGCTTCGTTCAGCAGTGGAAATCGCCCAACTTCCTGGTGGACCTTCTCCACGGGAAGATAACTATCTTGATGATCTTTTAATTGTAAAAGATCTAGAAGAGGCCTATTTACAAGGTTGGGAAAAGCTTTATGAAAGAATGAATCAATGGAAATTCTCAAGGGCAAAAACCTGTAAAGGAGAGGAATATGACCCTGCATTGATCGAGGAAGCGGATCAATATCGAAAACAGGCGAAAGCGATATTAGAAAAATTGAAAAAAGAGCTTTTTTCAAGAAAGCCAGCTTCATTTTTAAAAGATATGAAAGAAATGAAAATGGTTCTAAAAAACTTAATCGAATTAGTAAAGACTTTTGCCCAGCAATATTCATTGAAAAAGGCAGAGAAAGCACTTGTTGATTTTGCTGATTTGGAACATCTCTGTTTAGAAATTCTATTAAATAAGGCAGATTCGCTGATCAGCCCTTCGGAAATTGCCCTCTCCTATCGTAATCAGTATAAAGAGGTTATGGTGGATGAGTATCAAGATGTCAACTTGGTTCAAGAAACCATTCTACGTCTTGTCACAGCTGAAAATGAGAATGAAGGGAATTTATTTATGGTTGGGGATGTGAAGCAATCGATTTATCGTTTTCGCTTAGCAGAACCGAATCTTTTCCTAGATAAATATTTACGTTTTTCTTCTATTGGTGAAGAATCTGGGCTGCGGATTGATTTATCTAAGAATTTTCGCAGTCGAGGAGAAGTCTTAGAAGGTGTTAATTTTATCTTTAAACAAATTATGGGGTCGACAGTGGGGGAAATAGAATATAGTCGAGATGCGGAGTTAGTCAAGGGAGCGGGATACACAGAAATTGAATCAGATCGTTTTCCAGTAGAAATTGCGCTTGTGGATCGATCAGATGAGCGTGAAGAACCACCAGCTGAAAATGAAGATCACGAGCTAATGGAACTTGAACAAGCACAATTAGAAGCTCGTTTCATCGCCCAAAAAATTAGGACCATAATCGATGAGCGAAAAACTATCTATCATGTAAAATCGCAAGAGGAAAAACCAGTCCGTTACAAAGATATTGTCATCCTTGTACGTTCACTCGGAATGGCGCCAAATATTGTTGATGAATGTAAAAGCTTAGGAATACCGGTGTACGCGGATCTATCAACGGGGTATTTTGAAGCAATAGAAGTGTCCATTATGCTGTCTTTATTAAAAGTGATAGACAATCCGGATCAAGATATTCCGCTTGCTGCTGTACTCCGATCCCCGATTATCGGTCTAAATGAGGAAGAGCTTGCACATATTCGGATCCAATCAAGGAAAAAAAGCTATTATCATGCTATGAAGCAATTTATTGCCACTTTACCTGACCCAAAATATACACGGGCACATCAGCGTGTATCACAGCTATTTTCCCAATTAGACGAATGGAGAAGTATGGCTAGAGAAGGCTCCCTATCAGAATTAATCTGGCAATTATATCGAGATACTGACTTCTATGAATTTGTTGGTGGACTCCCTGGAGGAAAACAACGTCAAGCAAATCTTCGTGTCTTATATGATCGGGCTTGTCAATATGAGATAACCTCTTTTCAAGGTTTATTTCGTTTTCTAAGATTTATTGAGAGAATGCAAGAGCGAGGTAATGATTTAGGTGTAGCTCGAACGCTCGGTGAGGAAGAAGATGTCGTTCGTATTATGACCATTCATTCCAGTAAAGGATTGGAATTTCCTGTCGTCTTTGTTGGAGGAATTGGAAAAAAATTTAATATGAGGGATATTCAAAGCAGTTTCTTATTTGATAAGGAATATGGATTTGCTAGTAAATACGTCAACCCAGAAAGAAGGATCTCTTATCCTTCACTACCGCAAATCGCTTTACGAAAAAAGAAAAAAATGGAGCTATTAGCAGAAGAAATGAGAATTTTATACGTTGCTATGACAAGAGCAAAGGAAAAATTGTATTTAATTGGCAGTGTAAAGAATCTCGAAAAAGCAGTGAAAAAATGGTCAAATGTAGGGAGAACATCTGGGTGGTTACTTCAAGACCACGAACGAGCGGCTGCGACCTCTTATTTGGACTGGATCGGCAGAGCGCTCATCAGGCATGAACAAACGGAGGCATTTTCAAACGGAATGGAGTTCACTCCACTTCAGCATCCTTCGCAATGGAGAATTGAGATCGTAAATCAGAATTCTTTGTTAGAGGAAAGGGGCGAGGAGGAGTCGGCTGATGGAGAATGGTTGAAGAATGTTCGCGAAGGAGAGGTTATCCCAGTTACTTCACCTGTAAAAGAAGTGATCTATAAAAGATTGGATTGGAAGTATCCACATTCAATCGCCACAGAAAAGATGTCGAAGCAATCAGTGACAGAGCTTAAAAGACTTTTTGAAATAAAGGATGAGGCCAGCGGTACTCAACTGGTCAATCAGGTGCAAAAACCTTTGTATGATCGACCAAAGTTCATGAAGAAAAAAGGCCAATTATCCTCAACTGAAATTGGAACAGCAATGCATACAGTGATGCAACATATTAATCTTTCACTCCCTCCGACATTAGCATCCATTGAAGAGCTGTTGGATGAACTTATAGGCAAGGAAATCCTTACATTGGAGCAAATGGAAGTTATTCCAAGTGAGCAAATTGTCCATTTTTTTGAACAAAAGCTGGGGAAGGCATTGCTGGCAGCAAACAAAGTATATCGTGAAGTACCTTTTACGATGGGAATTCCCGCCCATAGAATATATTCTGATTGGGAAAGTCAAGAGGAGAATATTTTGGTGCAAGGAATTATTGATTGTGTTTGGGAAAACGATGAGGGGATATTTCTATTAGATTACAAAACAGATACGATCCAAGGGAAGTTTCCAGGTGGTTTTGCACAAGCCAAACCCATCCTTGCTAAACGTTATCAAGTACAGTTAGATCTATATGAGCAAGCCCTACAGGAGATATGGGGAGTTCCTGTAAAAGAGAAATATTTATATTTCTTTGATGGAGGTCATTTATTGTCCTTATAAAACTCGTACTTACTCTATTATTGTTTGGTAACTAGAAAAAGAGGAGTGTCCAAAAAAGCCAGCTCATCACCTTTTTTGGACATCCTCTTTAATTATTCCCAACAGTTGGTTGATCAATTAAACTACTATCGACAGTTCCATTTGCACTAATTCCATTTAAGATAGCAATTAATGCTCCGGTACTGTTGGAACCAGATCCTGCGGTTGCTTTGCTACTTGCTTTTGGAGAGATAACAGCCGTATCTCCAAAATGCACAGTTCCGCCCTCTACATTAAAAATTTGTACAGGTCCAATTAAAGCAGGCATTTTTTATTCTCCTTCCTCTTCATTTAAAATTTCAGCTGGTAGATGTCTTATATGATGAACTCTTGAATCCATGGATACATTACGAGTGTTTCCAATTTGCGTAATGGCAGAAGCGGACAGTCCCATGATTTTGATACTTCGTACTTGAATATTCGGTAAAGCATTATATTTTTCAATTCTGGGAAGCTCAGGGAGTGGCGGCATAGATGGAGTTTCAGAAAAAATAGCATATGCATCAAAATTTCCTTCATTGCCAAGAAAGATTTCCTCTTTGCGGTGATCCGCCAATGCTCGGGAGAAGCCTCTTGTTTGAACCGTGTCACCAATTTCAAGAATGGAGCTGAAGACTATATTGGTGATATTAATGATTCGAACCATTGAATTACGTTTCCACATTTTCATTCTCCAATGGAAGTGGAAAGGGTCCGATAATTAAGGATTCTGGTGGGGTATCGAAAGAGGAGGCTAATTGAATTGTGTCTGCATCTCCAACTAATAATAATGAAGAGGTGGTAACACCTGTAATTTTGATATCTCCCACACAAAGTTCTCGATTAATGACATGTAAATTCATCCTAAGTCTCCTTTTTTATTTTCTTGCCCTTGAGGTACTTGGGATATAAAAGCATAGATCCCCTGATGAATATCTTCAACAATCTGCTGATAAATATTCTCTGTTTGCTGGTCCTCTGTTTGCTCTCGATTTGAATGATGTAAGGATTGCTGAATATAATGGTCGATTCTAGCGGGCAATTGTTTTTGAATATCTTCTTTGATGAGTTTTCTATACTGGATATTTAGTTTCTTACTCACCTTTTTTTCCGTTTCTTCTACAATTGAATCCACATTCTCATCTAGGTGTTGATTCACCCTTTCGATAAGCTGCTCCTTTAATTGCGTACGATCGCTATATGGTTTTAGGGGCAGTGACATGTCTTCGATGTTATCAAGGTCAGAGGGGTTTAATCCAATGTTTAATGTCCCTTCCAATGTCTCGACCTTTAATTGATCAAATTTATATTCTAATTTTTCCACAACGATGGACGGCTTTTGCTTCAATTGCTTAAGCTCCGTATTTATTGTATCTAGAGAAGTTTTCAGCTGTTTCAGTTCTTTTTGCTGATGTTGGACTTGTTCGTACAGTTGTTGTAAGTAATAAGGGTCCATTTTGCACCACCTTCCAACAGAATATTCATTAGCTCAAAGGAACAAGGCTCGGCTCTGCCGTTGTTTCACCGACGGTTTCAAGGTTTTTTGGTACCGCTGGTGCTGGAGTTGTGTAACCTCCTGTGTTGTAGAGATGAGAAGCAGGGGTGATCACACCTGCAGTTCCGATCTGCAGAACCGAGGAATTGGTTAGAGCACCAATCTTAATTGCTTGGATATGAATAGTTTGTTGAACATGAATCGTCATAACATTCTCTCCTAATAAAAATTTATAGCGTAAACATGATGCCTTGATCTAGTGTATCGTTGTCATACGTATTTGTAGCAGAATAATGGTTCGTAACAGTGATTTCATCTCCTGTATTAAATGATCCAGCTCCTGCAAATACTTTAGATGAAGAAACAGGATGTAGTTGAAAAACATCCCCAACATTAAAAATTCCAGAGCCACTTATACTAATGATTTGAACGGCTCCGACAAAACCTGGCATGACCGTTCACTCCTTTTTTTCCGTTTCTTAAGACATGTTCAATAATGTGGGAATTTTTAATTCGAGAGATTGTAACAATTTAGTTTATGAAAAGAGAAAAGAAATTGTGCTATCATACCAGTAAGGTTAGAATAAATAGGATGCTAAGAAAAGGAGATGGGGGAGAGGGATAAGTGATGGAACGTTCTATAGGGCCCATTTTAACAAGGGATCGACTACAGTCGCTTGATAGTTTAAGAGGGTTTTCTCTACTAGGAATTTTTATTGTCAATATGCTCAGTTTTCATTCGCCTTTTAGTTATTATAACCCGTATGAATGGTGGCAATATGACGATTTAACCTCTTATATGTGGGTGGATATTTTCGTGCAAGCAAGCTTTTATCCGATATTTGCAATGATGTTTGGCTATGGCATGGTGTTAATGCAGGATCGCTTTCGTATAAAAGATACTTCATTTTTGAAGGTAAGTGTGCGTAGGCTTCTCGTCCTACTGGTATTTGGAATCATTCATGCTTTTCTCGTTTGGCATGGAGACATTCTTATTACATACGCATTAATGGGGTTATTATTACTTCCTATGCTCAGATTATCTGGTCCACTTTTATTGTCTATCGGGGCTTCCATATATATACTGCCACAATTATTTATGAGTTTTATATTCATCATGATATCTGTCATCGATACTTCCACTCTCGGAGAATTTACAGATATTATGAATCTAGAACTCTCTGCTGAGGTTTATGCTGAGGGCACATTTTGGGAAATCACTCAAAGACGAATATTAGATTGGTATATGGCGAATGGTCCGGCAAATTTTGTTATGATCATCTTTATGATCCTTCCTTTAATGATGATCGGAGCAGGAGCAGCAAAATTAAAATGGCTAGAAAAAGCGAATCATCGCAAAGGATTATGGATTATAGTATTTTTTGTGTTTTTATTACTTGGTTTGGCTGGAAAGATTCTACCCCTTGCATTTGGTCAAACCATTAGTTATCAATACATACAGGATATGGTTGGGGGCCCATTATTAAGTGTCGCTTATATTGCCCTTATCGTCTTATTGATGTCTAATCGGTTTATTGCAAAAATATTCCAACCTCTTGCGAGTGCTGGGAGAATGTCGATCACTATTTATATAAGCCAATCGATTATTGGAACATTGATTTTTTATTCATATGGATTAGGTTTGTATGGAAAGATATCCGTAGCAGAGGGCACCTGGCTAGCAATTGGGATCTTTGTTTTACAAGTTATTTTTGCGGAAATTTGGTTGTCTAAATTTAAGCAAGGTCCTGTAGAAAAGCTTTGGCGCATTTTTACTTATGGACGAAATAAGAAGACATGAGCTGCGACTGAGAGTGATAAGAGACAAAAGCTACAATATTGTGAAATAGATGGTTAATTCTGTGGTTTTCAGCCTATATATGATAATATGAAAGCAAATTGTTATCCAGTTGTTATTTTGAGGAGGAAAGATATGTTTGATAATACACATGCCCATATTACGACATGGGTGATCGCAATCATCTTATTTATCGTTGCTGTCGCTCTGCATAAAAGTGGCAAAGAAAAGGCAATGACTATTGTACAAATGATCTTACGTGTTTTTTATTTGTTGATTATCACAACAGGAGTGTTGCTTTTTTCTAAATGGAGCAGCGTTGACCCAGCTCTTTATGGGGTGAAGTTTCTCTTTGGAATAATCGTCATTGGAATGATGGAAATGGTTTTGATCCGGACAAAGCGTGGTAAAAATACAGGCATGTTCTGGGCAATTCTTATCATCGCTTTTATCGTCACTTTTTATCTTGGTGCAAGGCTTCCACTTGGTTGGAACTGGTTTGCATCTTAAAAGATGATGTTCAAAAAGTCCAATAAAAATGACTTTGAACACGCTAAAAAACCGCATGATTGCGGTTTTTTTCTTGGAGGTTATGAAAGTTGCTAAAAAAGATAATGATTATAATTCTATTTAGTCAAATACTCTTGCTAATGACTGTTACAGTTAGTGCAGAAGAACAGTATGGACAAGAATGGCAAGATGAGATGATTTATTCCCTTATGGTTGATCGTTTTGCAGATGGAAATGTGGAGAATAACTTTGATGTCGATGTCAAAGATCCATTGGGTTATCAAGGTGGGGATTTCCAAGGAATTATCGACCAGCTCGATTACATAGAAGAAATGAATTTCACAGTTGTGCAACTTTCTTCTATTTTTACGAACGAAGAAGGTGGATTTCATGGGGAATGGGTTAAAGATTATACACAGCCCGAGCCTCATTTTGGCACGATGAAGGAATTTAACCAACTTGTAGATGAAGTACACAAAAGAAAAATGAAATTAATTCTGGAAATTCCAGTGATGTCTTCAGAGGAATATCCGAATATTGAAGACACTCTCTTAGCGGCGACTCGATCTTGGATTGATACTGGGATCGATGGGATTCAGCTAAATCATCTTGGAGAATTATCTTCAAATTATTGGGAACACTTTATTTCGGAAATTAAAAAAGCAAAATCAGATATATGGATTACTGGATTTGAAAAGGACTCAGATCAAGCCGAATTAGAGGCTTATGAGCAACTTGGATTTGATGGTATGGTGAATGTTCCTGTAAATCACTTATTGAGAGAAGAGTTTTCAGAACCCAATCAATCTTTTCAATCCTTGTTTGATAGATGGGGAGAAAATGAAGAGAATAATCCTCGAAGGTTTACTTTTTTTGATCATCAGTATACGCCTAGATTTACAACAGAAATGCTTGCAGGCGAGATCTACCCGATCACTGGCTGGAAACAGGCATTAGTATTTTTATATACTCAACCAGAAATTCCGATGATTTATTATGGGACGGAAACGACTGTAGAGGGAGAAGAAATGCCTGAAAATATTCCTTTAATGAATTTTCGGTCCGACAAGGAATTGAGTGAGTATATTACAACGTTAGGACAAATTCGTAAGGAACAGCCAGCCTTAACAAGGGGGACAATTGAAATCCTCTATGAGAAAGATGGAATGGTTGTCTATAAACGACAATACGAATCAGATACGCTTGTGGTTGCGGTCAATAATACGACTAAAGATCAATCAATTCGTTTAACGAAAGAGCAATTAGAAGACGAAAAAGAATTAAGAGGTTTACTAAATAGTGATCTCGTGAGAAGTGCAGATGGAGAATATCATCTTGTTATTGATCGAGACCAATCGGAAATCTATAAAATGACGGAAAAAAGTGGATACAATTTCGTATTTATCCTTTCCATTTTCCTCGTATTCGTTCTATTTGGTACGTTTATGTATATGGCATGGCGGAGAGGAAAGAACAAACCGATTGAATAAAATGTTGCCAAAAAGCATCTGAATCTTACTATAAAAGAGGAGCCTTCCAAAAGTCAGTTCATGGACCGTTTTGGAAAGTTCCTCTTTGCTGCTTTACCTTATGTATGAATGATTATCGATAATTGACAAATTGAACATCAATTGGAAGATCAGCCTCTTTGATGAGATGAATGATTTGCTGAAGATCATCACGGTTTTTGCCAGTTACACGGATTTGTTCGTCTTGTGTTTGGTTTTTCACTTTGATCCCACTTTGTTTAATGAGTGTATTGATTTTTTTAGCATTTTCTTTGTCAATCCCTTGAACAATCTTCGCTCTTTGTCGAACCGTACCACCAAAGGAAGATTCAATTTTGCCATAATCCAGATTCTTAATCGCAACTTCTCTCTTGATTAGTTTACTAAGTAATACATCTTTTAGCTGTTTCATTTTAAATTCATCATCAGAAATAAGCACAAGCTCATCATCTTGTAAGCTGATTTCACTTTTACTTCCTTTAAAATCATATCTTGTTTGAATTTCTTTCATGGCAATATTAATCGCGTTCGTGACTTCTGATAAATCTACTTTTGAAACAATATCAAATGAATTTTCTTTTGCCATCTTTTTCCCTCCCATAATATGTTTGCCTTTCATTATAGTAGATTAAAGTTGACGGAACAACTTTCTGGCCCACATGATAAGGGTTAAAATGGTATTGGACTGTACGTGTCGCCTATTTTAAAAAGCAAGCAAAAAGAGGAGCGATCACGCTCCCCGAAATTTAAAGATGATCTGTTTTCTTTGAATACTGCTTTTTCCCAGTTTTACGATTTCTTTCACGTACTTCATTTTTAGCTTCTTGTTCCGCTTGGTTATCCCTACCCTTTTTGTCGTTATCTGAAGTGGTATAACGCATTTTTCCAATCTCCTTTCATGTGGAAATGATGCTTAGTTTTCCATTTTAATGGAGATATTATGCTTGTTCACTGTTTAAGAAAAAAATCGCTAATGTACCTGGACCAGCATGGGAAGCGATCACAGCGCCAATAATATTGATATAGAAATTTTTTGTGCCAAATCGTGCTTCAATCATTTTTCTCATTTCGAGGGCCAGTTCTTCATCATCCCCATGGCTTATCCCAATCGTCTGATTTTGCAAGTTGACACCGCGCTCCTCCATCACATCTAGCATTCGCTTTAGTAATTTTTTCTTTCCACGAATTTTTTCAATTGGAACGAGTTTTCCGTTCTCGACATGAAGAAGAGGTTTAATATTTAGTAATCCACCTAAAAAGGCTGAAGCTTTGGATAGTCGGCCGCCTCTTGCCAAGAAATCTAAATCCTCAACTGTAAATAAATGTTCCATATGTTGACAATGAAATTCAACATCGGCAATGATTTCCTCTAGTGTAGAACCGGCTTTCAATTGTTCAGCTGCTGCTTTTACGCATAATCCATAGCCAATAGAGGCACATTTTGTATCAATAATTGTTAGGTCTAATTCTGGGTATTCTTCTTTTACCTGGTCACGGATCATAACAGCAGTTTGGTAAGTACCCGATAATTCAGAAGAAAAAGCAATATACAACCCTTTCTGCCCTTGTTTTGCTAAATTCGTAAATAATTCCTGGAATCGTTGGGGGGATACTTGAGACGTTTTGGGCATTTTCCCAGCACGAATTTCTTTGTATATTTCATTCGGTGTTATGGTTTCCAAATCTAAATAATTATTGTTATTTACATGAACTTGGAGAGGAATTAAGTGAATATCTTGCTCTTGAAAATATGATAATGGCAAATCAGATGCACTGTCTGCAAATAGTTTTACTGTCATCCCGAATCACTCCTATCGCTAAAATATAATAAAGGCGAGGTTAATTTTCTTAAGTGTACCGATTTTATCTGAAAAGTACAATCACTATTTGGGAAAAGACAGGTAAAACAGCACACCATTTGGCACTTAATCGTTATAGTGATAAGATGAAGATACTTGAAAGTCAATTTTGTAAAGGGGAACCAGCATGATTGAGATTCATAATGAAATGGTAAAAAATATTCCACTTCTCCATGTCGTAAAGAGCGAGCATCGGAATCTTGTTCGACCGATGGTGTTTTTTATTCATGGATTTACATCCGCAAAAGAGCATAATCTTCACTTTGCTTATTTATTGGCAGAAAAAGGATTCCGGGTCGTATTACCGGATGTTGATCTTCATGGTGAAAGAAATAATCAGCAAACCCGCAAAGAAATGATGTTCCAGTTTTGGAGAATCGTTGTACAGACAATTGCTGAATTAGAAGAGATAAAAAACGAATTCGTTGATAAAGAACTGGCTGAAGCTGAGAATGTCGGACTTGTTGGCACTTCAATGGGTGGCATAATTACTTTTGGAGCCTTGACACAGTATAAATGGATTAAAGTAGCTGTTTCCTTAATGGGAAGTCCTAATTATGAGAAATTAGCAAGAGGGCAAATTGCACAATTAAAAGAAGCGGGGATACAGCTTCCCTTTTCAGACGAAGAGTTGGAGCATGAATATGAAACTTTAAAACCATTCGATTTGAGTGTGAGCCCAGAAAAACTAGCACAACGACCTCTATTGATTTGGCACGGAAAACAAGACCCGATTGTGCCATTTCAGCCCACATATGACTTTTATAAGAAACACAAAGAGGAATATACAGAAGTACCTGCCAATCTCCAATTTATTATAGAGGAGAAAACAGGGCATAAGGTAAGCCGTGAGGCGCTTTTAAAAACAGTGGATTGGTTTGACGAACATTTATCTCCTCAACATGATACTGCAATAAATATATAGGATATAGAACTTGAGATCATTTTAGTTTGATTTTTTGACTATTTTGGTATGATAGAAGCAAGGTAACACTTCTAAAAGGAGGAAAAAAGCATGGATGAAGCTTTGAAAGAAAATATATTTGGTGCACTAGAACAAGTGATTGACCCTGAACTCGGTATTGATATTGTCAATCTAGGATTGGTGTATGATGTTGATATGGATGAAAATGGATCAACCAAAGTGACGATGACATTAACATCAATGGGCTGTCCATTAGCCCCTGTTATTGTTGATCAGGTGAATGCTGCACTTGCGGATATACCTGAGGTGAAAGAACTTGATGTCGATATCGTTTGGAGTCCACCTTGGTCAAAAGATAAAATGTCACGTTATGCAAAAATCGCTTTGGGTATATCCTAAAAAAGACTAACCGAGTATTGAGTACGTTAGTTAAGTTCATTGACAGAATGGCGGAAAGCTCCTTTTGGAAGCCTTCCGCTGTTTTTCGTAAGGAAAAGATAAGAGCGAATGAACGAGAGGGTGTGATTAGATGGATCTAAGCAATATGACGATGACCATGCAGGAGGGTTTTGTTGAGGCACAGCAAAAAGCCATAAAGGAGAATCATCCTGAACTGGATATTATTCATCTATGGTATGCCTTATTAGAGAAAAATGATAGCTTATTGGCTGGTTTATATGAACGTTTAGGAATAGGGAAAAGTGAAATTCAGCAACAAATTGATCAGTATATTGCAGCAAAACCTGAAGTGACAGGGGAAGGGATAAAAGGCGGACAGTATCTTAGTTCGGACCTCCAGAATTTAGTGCGGACGGCAGAAACAGTGAAAGCAAAGATGGACGATGAGTATGTATCTGTCGAGCATATGGCCTTAGCTTTAATGAAGCTGCCTTACAATGAAATATACAAATTTTTAGCTCAAAAAGGGATCACAGAAAAAAATCTAAAAAATGAAATTGACCGGATTAGAGGAGGACAGCATGTGACTTCACAAAACCCTGAAGCAACGTATGAAGTATTGAAAAAATATGGAAGAGACCTTGTTGCAGAAGTAAAGGAAGGGAAGCTTGACCCTGTTATTGGCCGCGACCAGGAAATACGGAATGTTGTACGGATTTTATCAAGAAAAACAAAAAATAACCCGGTTTTAATTGGAGAACCGGGTGTTGGGAAAACAGCGATTGTTGAAGGGCTGGCGCAAAGAATTGTCAGGAAAGATGTACCAGAAGGACTAAAGGATAAAACCATTTTTTCTCTGGATATCGGTTCCTTAATTGCAGGGGCAAAATTTCGAGGTGAATTTGAAGAACGCTTAAAAGCTGTATTACAAGAAGTGAAGAAAAGTAAAGGAGCGATTCTTCTATTTATTGATGAAATTCATACGATTGTAGGAGCTGGAAAAACAGAGGGAGCAATGGATGCCGGCAATATGTTAAAACCAATGCTGGCACGGGGAGAGCTGCACTGCATTGGTGCAACCACCTTAGATGAATATCGACTTTATATTGAAAAAGATGCGGCTTTAGAGCGCCGTTTTCAAAAAGTACTAGTCACAGAGCCAACTGCAGAAGATACGATTTCTATCTTACGGGGGTTAAAAGAACGTTTTGAAATTCACCATGGGGTCAATATTCATGACAGGGCTTTAGTGGCTGCAACGACCCTATCTGATCGCTATATAACCGATCGTTTCCTTCCAGATAAGGCAATCGATCTTGTAGATGAGGCTTGTGCTAATATCCGAGTAGAAATTGATTCGATGCCAACAGAGCTTGATGAAGTAACAAGAAGAGTGATGCAATTGGAAATCGAGGAAGCAGCTCTTCGGAAAGAAGAGGATGTAGCAAGCAAAGAACGCCTCGAAATTCTGCAGAAGGAATTAGCAGATCTAAAAGAAAAAGCGGATGAAATGAAGGCGAAATGGCAAGCTGAGAAAGATGAAATTTTACAACTTCAGGGAAAAAGAGAGGAATTAGAGAAATTCCGCAGACAGTTAGAGGACGCTGAAAATCAATATGATCTAAACCGTGCCGCAGAACTCCGCCATGGGAAAATTCCAGCAATTGAAAAAGAGTTGCAAGCAATGGAAGCGAGAGTGATTGCACATCAAGAAGATGAAAACCGCCTTGTGAAAGAAGAGGTTACGGAAGACGAAATTGCTGAAATTGTTTCACGCTGGACGGGTATCCCTGTCATGAAATTGGTTGAAGGGGAAAGAGAGAAATTATTAAAATTGGGATCCATTTTGCATAAGCGTGTGATAGGACAAGATGAAGCGATTGAACTTGTGAGTAATGCAGTTCTCCGGGCAAGAGCAGGGATCAAGGATCCGAATAGACCGATTGGTTCATTTCTTTTCCTTGGACCTACAGGGGTGGGGAAAACAGAATTGGCAAAGGCTTTAGCAGAAACTCTATTTGACAGTGAAGAGCATATGATTCGTATTGATATGTCCGAATACATGGAAAAACATGCCGTATCACGTTTAATCGGGGCACCACCTGGATATGTTGGCTATGAAGAAGGGGGACAACTAACAGAGGCCGTCCGTAGAAAACCCTATTCTGTTATTTTATTGGATGAAATCGAGAAGGCGCATCCTGAAGTATTTAATATTTTATTACAAGTGCTGGATGATGGACGGATTACCGATTCTCAGGGAAGACGGATTGACTTTAAAAATACAGTGATTATTATGACTTCCAATATTGGTTCAGCTCACCTACTGGAACGTGAAGGGGATCAAGAAGAAATTGACGAAAAAACAAAAGAGCTTGTATTGGGGCAATTACGAACTGCCTTTCGACCAGAATTCCTCAACAGAATAGATGATACCATTTTGTTCAAACCACTTACATTTAATAATATCGTGGGCATTGTAGAGAAACTAGCTAATGAACTACAGCAACGTTTAAATGAACAAAATATACAATTAGAAATGACAGAGGCGGCAAAACGTTTTATTGCTGAGGCAGCATATGATCCAATATATGGTGCTCGTCCGCTCAAAAGATATATGCAAAGTCATATCGAAACAAAACTGGCAAAAGAAATAATTGCCGGGCATGTCCATCCTTTTACTACCTTGAAAATCGATGTAGAAGACGAGGAAATTATAATCAGAAATGCAGTCAATGCCTAACAAGAAAAGCGCAAGGCGCCCGCCTATCGGCGACAAGCAAATGTTCTGAGACAAAGAAAGGCGTTCTTTGCCTTTCATTGGCTCAGGTTATTTGACCTCGAGCCGATGGCGCCTGGAGCTAGACATCAACCGCAATGTAAACAGTTATCCACAAGCGACAATTTTATAGTTTCCTTAACAAGAACAAAAGCGCAAGCGCCTTGATGTAAGAAGAAAGGCTAAATTCGCGCCGTCCTGGTGGCAGACTCAAACGCGACGACAATCGATACGTCTGCACTAGTACATCCTGTACGTCGCAACGCCGATGGACTTGCTTCTGCGATCTTTGAGAGGATAGGAGCTGAAGCAAGGCATCGACCGCAACATAAGCAAGTTATCTTCATGCTAGAATTTTACAAATGCCTAAACATCAAAAAACTCGCCAAAAAATGGCGAGTTTTCTTAACGTTCGCTAGCTGGTTGTGGTGATACTGATACTGCCCCGATTAAGGAAACCAAAACAAAGATCACAACACCAAAAATGGACGCAGTTCCAAATTCATATGGAGTACTATTCATAGAGCTAATAACATAACTCACTACATGTCCAAGAATGAAGGCCCATACAAAGGTCATAACGAATTTCATATTACATCCTCCGAAAATTAGTCTATTTTCCTATAATGAATAACTGATACATGAATAATTCAATCATATCATAGCGATAAAAATTAATAAAGTGAAACCTTCCACAGTGATGATGGGCCAATGAACTTTAAAGGATTGTTGTAATAAAGATAAAGAGAGGGGGAATATGCATAGTCTAATAATAACAGTGCAAATAGGGAGATGAAAAAACAATGAAATCTGCTATTGTTTTAGGAGCACGGCAACAATATGGATTTAAGCTATGTGAAGAATTACTGGAACAAGGTTATCAAGTGAATGCAATGGATTTTAATCAATGGCAAACAACTGAGCAGGAAGAAAAATGGTTATTTATTGGAAGGAATGCGAACTTACATTATGCCCCTTTACATGAAAATGAAAATATTTCCGATAATCAAGCCTTAATGCTCATTGTCCCCTTAATTGACTTTTATTCGCGGCAGAAAACAGAAGTACACGATGCATTACTTTCTATTTTAAAAAAACTGAATGAATTGCAGGCTCGAACGCCGCTTGTGCTTATTCAGCCATTGACTATACAGCGCTCCTATTCAACATTTTCTCAAGAAATAGAGAAAATCAAGGAAGATAGAATTAAAATGGGTGGGGGTGTGTTGGAATATCACATTATGATAGGAAGAGACATGGACAATGAAGATATTTATTTTAGAGAGAACGAAAAAAGTGGATGGATCAGAAATATTGAAAGCAAGAAAATACTTAGTTCTATGTGTCGACACATAGAAGAGAGAATACAAAACGAAGAATCGTAAGGAGGACACCTTTAAGTAAAAATAGTTTGTTGCCCAATCATTTACTGGTTTTATTTATCCCGAATTAATAACTGGCAGTAAGACCCCCTTCCAAGAATTTGAGGTGGAAACGAGAATTGTAAGTGAGGGGCAAACTGCCAATAAATACCCGATTGGTTCAGGCCTGCAGGACGCAGGTCACAAAGGGGTTGCGACGCACAAGACGTACTAGTGCGGGCGAAACGACAGGATGCTGCGAATTTAGCCTTTGATCCTTTACATTCAGTGGGGATGAAAAAAACCCACTGAATGAAGTTTCACTTTATGGAAAAAGAGGGAAAGCTAATTAAATGACGAAGTATATAAGTGAATTAGTCTTACAAATCAAAAGAGGGCAGGAAAGCGTCTGGCGAATACAGGCAATTTACAATGAAAATGTATGATGGTATACTTAGTACCAAGTCTTAATATATGATGATAATGTTTGTATTTAGAAAGTGGGGGCACAGGATGGGTGTTGGAATAATTGGGATTGGTAAGTATACTCCTGAGAAAGTTTTAACAAATAAAGATTTAGAGCAAATGGTGGATACCTCTGATGAATGGATTCGTACTCGTACAGGAATCGAAGAGAGAAGGATCGCTTCAGATGATATAAATACTTCCGATATGGCCTATCAAGCTGCAAAGCAAGCTATGGAGGATGCTGATGTGTTACCAGAGGAGATTGATTTACTTATGGTCGCAACAGTAACACCAGATCAGCCGTTTCCTACGGTATCTTGTATTCTCCAAGAACGACTAGGTTGTAAAAATGCTGCAGCTATGGATCTTAGCGCTGCCTGTGCGGGATTTATGTATGGTATGATAACAGCTAAGCAGTTTATTGAAACAGGTTCATATAAAAATATATTAGTAGTAGGTGCAGAGAAATTATCGAAAATTACGGATTGGGATGATCGCAATACAGCTGTGTTATTTGGTGATGGGGCTGGTGCAGTGGTTTTAGGCCCTGTTTCCGAGGGCAAAGGCATTCTAGCTTTTGAATTAGGGGCAGATGGATCTGGTGGCAAATATTTGTATCAAGATCAACATATTATGATGAATGGCCGAGAAGTGTTCAAGTTTGCGGTACGCAAAATGGGTGATGCTTCCGTCAATGTGATCGAAAAAGCTGGTCTTACGAAAGATGATGTTGATTTCTTAATTCCGCATCAAGCTAATATCCGCATTATGGAAGCTTCTAGAGAACGTTTGGAATTACCATTAGAAAAAATGTCAAAAACTATTCATAAATATGGAAATACTTCATCTGCTTCCATCCCACTTTCCTTGTATGACGACTTAGAATCTGGAAAGATTAAAGAAGAGGATGTCGTCGTCATGGTAGGTTTTGGCGGAGGTCTTACGTGGGGTGCCATTGTTATGAAGTGGGGGAAATAACAATAAAAGCGGAAGACGGTTGAAACGGGAACTCAGCTAAGCTCATCACGTCCTGCGGGATAGCGGTAAGTAAATACTTTCCAAGTCGAAAGGGTGCTGTATTCTGATATTTGACCTCAAACTCTACCGCCTAAAGCTAGACAAACAAAATCAGGAACATTAAAATTAATAATTTATAGAGGATGTTCAAAAAGTCTGGTAAAAATAACACTTTGAGATAGGGATCTTTGACTAAGTACCGACACGTCCTATGTCGAACCACGAAGTCACCACAACCTCGTTGGCTTGCCTGTCGGTGTTGCTGGCAGGACGTCAGCACTTTTAACTGACTTGGTCTTTTTTATCCTCCTTTTTGAACACGCAATTATCCTTCTTTTTTTATTAAAGGAGCTGGAAAAATTGAAAAGAAGAGTTGTAGTAACAGGGATAGGCGCTATTTCTCCTGTAGGGAATGACGCGAAAACATCATGGGAGAATGTTATTGCTGGAAAATCTGGTGTGGGACCTTTAACGAGATTGGACCCAGAGCAGTTTTCTGCGAAGGTAGCGGCAGAAGTAAAAGACTTCGATATTGAAAAATATATCGAGAGAAAAGAAGGCCGTAAAATGGATCGATTTACCCATTATGCATTAGCTTCTGCGATGATGGCAGTAGAAGATGCACAATTAAAGATTGATGAAACGAATGCAGACCGAGTAGGGGTTTGGATTGGTTCTGGAATTGGCGGACTGGAAACATTAGAAAATCAATTCGAAACATTTCAAAAAAGAGGCTATCGTCGTGTAAGTCCATTTTTTGTACCGATGATGATTCCGGATATGGCAACTGGCCAAGTGTCCATTTATCTTGGTGCAAAAGGAGTTAACTCATGTACTGTAACAGCTTGTGCAACAGGCACGAACTCAATTGGCGATGCTTTTAAGGCTATTCAAAGAGGCGATGCAGATGCCATGATTGCTGGCGGTGCTGAAGCTCCGATTACCCGAATGTCTTATGCTGGATTCTGTGCGAATACGGCATTAACAACAAATCCTGATCCTCAGACAGCGAGTCGACCGTTTGATCTAAATCGTAATGGTTTTGTCATTGGAGAAGGTGCGGGGATTGTAATTTTGGAAGAGTTGGAACAGGCTTTAGAACGTGGAGCCAAAATTTATGCTGAAATTGTAGGCTATGGATCGACTGGTGATGCTTATCATATCACGGCACCTGCACCAGATGGTGAGGGTGGCGCAAGATCGATGAAAATAGCGATCGAGGATGGTGGATTGAAACCTGAGGATATTCAATATATCAATGCGCATGGGACAAGCACGGACTATAATGATAAATTTGAAACAACAGCTGTAAAGACTGTTTTTGGTGACCATGCTTATCAATTAGCCATTAGCTCAACTAAATCGATGACAGGCCATCTCTTAGGAGCTGCAGGTGGTGTAGAAGCTATTTTTACTGTAATGGCGCTTAAAGAAGGAATCCTGCCTCCAACGATCAATTATGAAACACCTGATCCAGAATGTGATTTGGATTATGTACCAAACGAATCACGCTCAGCTAACATCACTGCTGCAATTAGTAACTCCCTTGGTTTTGGTGGACATAATGCCACCATAGCTTTTAAAAAATATGAGTAAAAAACTCGGCCCTCACCCGGTTAATATAAAAAATTGAATGAGGGCTAATTAAATATGAGTAAGAAAAAGAGATATTGCATTGGCAGTATCTCTTTTTCTTGTTGTGTATAAACCAAATTGATGGTAACCGTAAGAATAAAAAGTTAAGATGTAAGTAAAAAGGCTCCTTTTAAAATATTGTTTACGTATATAAAGATACGAGGTGGATACACGAATGAACATACTAATTGTTGAAGATGACATTAACATACAAAAGCTAATAATTTCCAGCATACAAGAAGTGGAGAGCGATGTAGAAGTTTATACTACAGATCGTTCAATGAGTGCGCTCGAGATTGCAACGGAAAATTCAATTGATATATTCATCTTAGATATTCAACTCACAGATTATAAAGGCACGAAATTGGCAAAAGAATTAAGGACGATGGAACAATACCGATACACACCAATGATTTTTGCTACAGCTCTGGCAAACGAAGAAATAAACGCTTATCGAGAAATCAAATGCTATAGCTTTTTAATAAAACCTTTTACGAAGGAAGAAGTAAAGCAAACAATTTCAGAAGCAATCGATTATCGCAATCATTTTAGTGAAAAGATAAAATCGATTCGTATTGAGCAGAAAAGTCATATATTTGAATATAATCTGAGTGATATCATTTATATAGAGTCTTTTAGAAAAAAGATGACCCTTCATTTACAAACTGATCAAAATGGTATAACGATTGAAGAAATATCAGGTTATACGCTAAAAGGCATGTTAGAACTTATAAATGATGCTCAATTTGTTCAATGCCATAAAAGTTATATTATTAATAAAAGCTATATTGTTCAGATTTCAAAGGTAGAGGGGCAGATAGCTTTAAAGAATGTTCAACAATCGATACCGATTGGAAATAAATTTAGAACTCAATTGCTGGGGAATATATGATGGACTTTTTTCATTTATTTGCGCAAACCTTTTTGGATACATTATCCATGTATTTGTTATCTAGCTTTATTGCAAAACATCAGATAAAGTTAGATAAAAAAAGCATATATTGGTTTCTGCTCTTTCAACTTTTTTGTATCATTGTACGATTAGAATTTATTTCGGCTACAAATATCTCCTTTAATCAAGTTGATTTTCTAAATTATGATATTCTACCAGTGAATTCATTTGGTGGGGTGTTATTTTTACTCCTGTCCATGCTCGTACTGAACAGCTTATTTTTTAAGTTGACGAATGTGGCTGTTGTATTTACAACAATTCTTACATTTGTTTTATGGATGCTGATTCGAATGTTCAGTGTTGTTGTCACCGGCATTTTTATGGAGCCGGATTTAATGTTGTCTTCTTATGTATATCGTGTATTAACAGTGCTTCTAGCAGGGGTCATTTATTATAAACTCTCTATTATGTTGTTGAATTCATACACAATACGTAAAAGTATCTTTGCAAAAGTTATGTTGGTGAACACACTCATTGCACTATTACTTATAGTGATTTATGTGAATTTCGATACAACGATTCTATTGAAGAATATCTTATATATTGTCATTGCCTTTTCATTTGTCATCATCATTAATCTGTGGATTGTATATGAGCAAAGCGATTCGGTTAAACGAGAAAAACGCGTGGATGCGATTGAGCATTATATTCCAGTTATTGATGAAATGGTATCCGAAATACGTGCAAGACAACATGAATTTAATAACAAGCTACTTGCCATTACGAGTATCGTAGAAACCGCAGACGATTTGTTGAGTGCAAAAGAACAAATTCGGACATATACACACAATGTGGTAACGACAGACAAGTTGAATGAAGTGTTATTAAGTGACAGTAAAGTCATTGCTGGATTTTTATATACAAAAATGAAGATGGCGGAGTTAAAAAAAATTCAAATGAAGACAGAAATTCATACAAGCTTTCAACAAATACATGTAGAGGAATATGAGATTGTTGAAGTGTTAGGAATTTTACTCGATAATGCGATTGAAGCATGTCAACCTTATGATAAAATTTATGTTCAAATTAATCGTGTGGAGGAACAAATTGAAATTAAAGTGTCTAATCCACATAGTTATATTGTAAAATCTACGTTTATAAAGATGTTTGATAAAGGGTACACGACTAAAAATATTCATTCGAGAACAAGAGGCTTCGGTTTGTATAATGTGAAGCAGATTGTTTTGCAATGTGGAGGGAAGCTGATCACGAGTAATCTGGAAATCGATGGTCGCAATTATGTGACAATTGGTGTGCAGCTACCATAATGATCGATCAATGGATAAGTATGAACAAGGGTTTTAGAGGAATGAAAAATATTGATTCCTCTAAAACCCTTGTCTGTTTCTTACGTATTGTAGAACATTTCAATCAAGGTTATAGTAACCGCAGGAGGTTTAGAAAATGAAAAAATTACTATTACTTGAATGGAAGAAAGTGAAGTGGCCAGTACTTATTATGCTGTTTGTTGCGACGGCGGCATCGATGATATTATCCAGTACATTGTATAAGAATTACTCACTTGAATATGATCTTGAGGCATGGGAAGTTGGAATGGAATATATTATTTTTTTATTTCCACTTATTGCGACACTACCAGTAGGTTGGTTAGTCTACTATGAGCGAAAGGACAACTTTTTAATTTATACCCTTCCAAGAATATCTAAGAACAGATATTTATTATCGAAATGGATTGTTCTGGCAGGAAGTACAGGGGTAACAATGTTTATTATCATGTTTGCGGGCGTGCTTATCGCGCTTTATATAAAGCCGGAGATTATACCTGATCTGACATTACTCGATCCTATAACAGGAGAGCTTACATCATCTATACTTTCGAACCACTTCTTTGGGGAATTATTTGCACATCAACCACTTGTTTATGGATTATTACTAAGTGTATGGCGTGGGGTATTAGCAGCACTCATCTCAACGTTTGCCTTTTTATTATCTCTCTATGTCGAAAATCTGTTTATTATTTTAACTGGCCCCTTTATTTACGAAATTTTAGAAAACTTTATTTTATCCGTACTTGGCATTCCACAATATCGCTTAGTAACAGCATTTGATCCAACTGCAGTGAGCTCATCTGTGATTAACGGCTATTCTTTTCTGGGTGGCCCACTTCATTTAGTGATTCTTATGGTTTTATTATTGGTGTATTTTAAGAGAATAAAGAAAATGACTGTGTATCCATCGTAGGAGGGTTCGGGATGAAGGCAATTATGTTGCGAGAGGTTCGGCAATTTTTCAATGGGAGAATTTTGTTGCTATTATTTGGTTGCTGCCTATTCGGATTCACAGAAAGACGGGATACAAGTCTTTCCTATGAGCAATTCATTTTAAATATGATAGCTGAGCATTATTACTTAACCTACTTCATGATTCCAGTATTTCTTCTTTTTACATATAAGAGTTTAGAAGAGGATATGGATTATGTTTTAATCAGAAGTCGTTATTATTGGAAATACTTTTTAGCGAAAGCGTCAGGTTTTTTTATAAATATAATAGGCTTTGTTGGTTTTCAATTTGTTGCAATAATGTTAGTAGGTATAGGACTTCAGAAAGATAATTCTTTTTCACTTATTAAGAATCATTTTTCAGGAAGTGAAGAACTTTTTATAGAATACGCTAAGTATTTTCATACACCATTGTTTGCTTCAAGTGTAGCAGCTATCTATATGGTTGTTGGATTGACAGTACTATTTATTGTTTTCTTATTACTTCATCATTTTCTAGAGAAAAAAATAGTCTTAATTGTCATGATCACTCTTTATTTTTTTATGACATTAGGAATTAAAGTTCCAGGTTTGAATCGCATTCCTTTTTTCTTTATGGATAATTACATTATTCTTCATCATAACTTTACTGAAAATGGCAAAATTGTGATGAGCTTAATATCGATGCTGCTGCTATTGATTGTTGCTGCAATTCTTGTAAAATATTTTTGGAGAAAACGACTTACTTGGGCAATAAAGGTGCAAGGAAAAGGCATTACATTTTATTATGCAAGGTATTTATTTACTAAAAAGAATGCAGCAATTTTACTTGTGATTTTACTTTTTATTAGTTTATGGCGAATGATTAATATCTCTTTTGCGGAAAATCCAAATGCTGAAGATTTTTTCTTGTCAATGTTTTACGGGCATGGCGTAAATGAGTTTCATATGCTTCGTTTTATAGAAATGCTTATTTTAAATGGCGGACCGCTCTATTTGTTTGCTATCTTTATTGAGTCAATCAGTAATGAACAAAGCTTGGGGTTAACCATAAGATTAAAATATAAACGTAATTGGGTTCGGACAATTTTACAAATTACAGCTGTATTCATCACGTTTTATGTGGTGCTAATGATTGGAATCGGGGTTGTTCTATGTGTAATGAATAATCTATCAATTTCTGGGTTAACAGTATTTTTGATTCAACTATCCATACTCAAGTTTCTAGACATCCTTTTTCAATTTTTCGTATTCCTTATACTGTTTACTTGGAAAAAGAATGTCACGATGGCTTTCTTAATTGTTTTAGCAACGAATGGGCTGAGTTTATTTCCCGTGACATGGATGATTTACTTTCCAACAGGTTTATCAAGTATGGCTAGAAGTAGCCTTATACTTGGGCAAGCAGGTGTTACATTTCAAATTGGAGTGCTCATTTTAGGTAGTTGTGTTTTACTTCAGTGGGCTTACATCAAGTTTCATGGTTATAAAAAGGTATTAGGAGGATGAAAAATGAATTATGATATTCAAGTAAACAATGTATCAAAAACATATGACAGTGTTTCGATTTTAGATAATGTGAATTTGATGATTGAGAAAGGAACAACTGTTGGCATTGTTGGTGGGAACGGTAGTGGGAAGTCTGTGTTATTTAAAGTAATTTGTGGATTTACAGCTCCTGATACAGGTACAGTCGATATTAGAGATAAACGTTTAGGGAGAGACATTGATTTCCCAGAAGATGTAGGTGTTTTTATAAACTCTCCAGGTTATATTAGTCTTTATAATGGTCTGCAAAATTTAAAGTTCCTTGCGGATATTAATGGAAAAATAGGTATTAATAAAATCAAAGAAACGATGAAAATTGTCGGGCTAAATCCTGATAATAAAGCGAAGGTAAAAGACTATTCACTTGGTATGAAACAAAAACTTGGTATTGCGCAAGCGATTATGGAAGATCAAGATATTGTTGTGTTAGATGAACCCTTTAATGCGCTGGACTATAAGACATATAATGATATTAAAGAGATTATTAAACATTTACAAGAGCAGGATCATACAATGGTGCTAACAAGCCATAACTATCAGGATATTGAGGAGCTATGTGATATTGTTTACTTAATTGATGAAGGCCGATTAAAACCACTTACGGACAAGTTAAAAGAGGAGTATTTTAGCAGATAATCCTAGGTATCAACCAGATGAGTGTAAACAATTTAGATTATGTCTTTATGAAGAAATTAACAGCATATCTGTTTTATAACACAGTCAATTTTGTCTGTTGCTAAGAAATGGTCACTAATCAATATCCATACAGAGGTTGGGACAAAAGTATTTCTACGAAGAAAAAGCCCGACTACTAAGGTGCATAAATCCCTGTTCCTGAAAAGGACTAGGCGGAAGCAACAAGATATTGTGCTTTGATCCTGTCACCAGGACGGGCGTGATCCGAGATCTCACCGATATTTTCCGACGAACGTGATGTTTTAGCTTCGGCGTCGCTCACATCCTGTGACCGACGCCGACCTTCCACAGGAGTCTAGGTATATTTCCTCTACTAAGGAAATGCAATGTTCGTCTTTGGTGTTTTGCATTTTAGTTATCTCACAACCTCGCTACAATTTTTTATCAGCGAATACTTGAAAATTCCTTCCTTAATTCTGAACCACCCACCACTATTCCTACAATGAGAAATGGTATTTAAGAAAAAACGAAAAAAAGGTGCTTGACAAGAAATGCAAGTGCGTGTAATCTGTAAATCGTAACTGTTACGATTTACGTTTTTAAAAAAAAAGGGGATGGATAAATTTGAAGAAGACTCTTATATACTTATTAAGCTTAATGACTTTAAGTATTTTTTTAGTGGCTTGTCAAAATGTGAAGGAAGAGACAGCCACCAGTAATCAATCCGAAGAGGAGGAAACAGAAGTACATACATCTGGAGAGATAGATATAGAAGGTGTCGCTGACCACTATCATACAGGAGATGCCATCGAGCTGGCTGCCGTGCCTAGTGATGAAGTCGATTATGACCACTGGCAGTGGCATACGAAGGAAGATGAACAGTCCGATTGGGAAGTCGTCTCTGGGCAAGAAAACGAAACATTCACAGGGGAAGCAGTTACTAATGGTTTAGAAATCAAAGCTATTTTATACGATAATGACAATGAAATATACGCAGAATCTGCCCCTGTTACTGTAGTAATTGATGATCACCATGGACATGATGAAGAAAGCAGAAACATTTACAAGGGATACTTTGAAGATGAGCAAGTGAAAGAGCGAGAATTATCAGATTGGGATGGAGATTGGCAATCTGTTTATTCATATCTTTTAGAGGGAGATTTGGACGAGGTATTTGAACATAAAGCTGAAGAAGGGGATATGACTTCAGAAGAATACAAAGACTATTATACAGTCGGCTACGAAACCGATGTAGAGCGTATTACGATTGAGAATAACATGGTTACCTTCTTTACAAATGGTCAGGAAATGTCAGGGGAATACACAAGTGATGGGTATGAAATTCTGGAGTATGAAGCAGGCAATCGAGGGGTTCGCTTCATTTATAAATTAGTCGATGAATCAGAGGATATGCCAAAATTTATTCAGTTTAGTGATCATAACATTTTCCCTACAGACTCGTACCACTTCCATTTATATTGGGGAGATAACCGTGAAGAATTATTAGAAGAGGTCACAAACTGGCCAACATACTATCCTTCTGACATGGATGCAGCGGGATTGGTCCGTGATATGTTGGCACATTAAACGCATAGGTAAGATACATTGCTTTTTTTCTTCCTACTTCTCTTTTAAACTATCATTTCATAGCATTTTTACAAAAGAGCTCGGTTGATGGATGAGTTCTCGTAGGGGACGATTGTTTGTTTTTATAGATCTGTTTGGCTATGAGTGACAAATTACACAAACTGTAAAAGAGATACCTCTTTCTTAGCAGGTAGAAGCTGAAAAAAGCATGTTCTTCATAGCATTTTTCACAACGGAAAATAGTAATGGACGAAAAACAACTTTTTCAATGCTTGATAATAAACGAATGACTCATGTATGTTTATCCAAGAAGCTGACGATTTGATGGAAGTCAATATTAAATTTGGCACCATTCGATCAATCCTATTCAACCCTCATTTTAAAACGAAGGTTATGAATGAATGGGATTGGCCAACAAAAAAACGCTTCTGTTTCATACGTTGAAGTACAGTTGATTAAAACAGTGCTTCGATATGTAGGGAAAAAACTGGGCCAATGGTCCAACGAAGTTCAGCATTACCTGCGTTATCATGCCATTGAAACTCACGGCCTTTGTGGTCGTGTTTTTTTATTCACCCTTCTTTTACTATTTAATAAAATGTAATAAGTTTTGTTCCATAGTTAATCGTTTAGATTTGTGGATTTTAAGGGGGAATAGACATTGGGGTAATGGAGACAGATCAATGGGGAGAAAAGTATTTTGAGGAGCCATGGAGAATGGGGAAGTTAGCGCGCCCTGAAA
Organism: Bacillus sp. J14TS2; assembly: GCF_018333015.1. Taxonomy (NCBI): domain Bacteria; kingdom Bacillati; phylum Bacillota; class Bacilli; order Caryophanales; family Bacillaceae; genus Bacillus; species Bacillus sp. J14TS2. The sequence continues at coordinate 81,978 of NZ_BORE01000018.1, forward strand.
TTAAAGATGAGCATGATTTCTATCACTATTTATTAAGATTTGGCATGTATGAGCCATCGAAAAAAAGTTTGCATTTATTTAACCAACTCAAGCAAGAAAAGGTTTGGGAACGTATCGAGAACATTTATCGAACATACCGAAAAAAATGGGAAGGTCCAAGTGTAAATATATACTTGTTTCCAATAAACCAGGATAGTCATTTTTTTATGAAAAAACTTCAAGGCCGTGCAGGTTTATCTTTTTCTGACACTATTTTTCTGTTCATTTCTGCAGGTTTAAGTGATGAACAATTAGAATCGCTGTTTGTTCATGAATATCACCATGCAGCCAGAATGACAGCCTATAAAAAGAAGACAAATGAGTATACTTTATTAGATTCCATTTTATTTGAAGGCTTGGCCGAAACAGCTGTATTAAATAGTTGTGGAAAAAAATATACCGCTTTTTGGACCGAGGCCTTTACAAAAGATAAATTAAGAGAAATGATGGAGAAATTTTATTTACCATCTTTTCAGATCAAAAGAAATGATACTAAGCATGATTACTTACTATTTGGGGGTAGAAAAGGAATCCCAAATATGATGGGATATGCGATCGGGTACGAAATTGCAAGGGGGTATATTCGAAACAATCAGATCACGATGAAAGAAACTTTTTCAATTTCCTCTGATAAGTTAATAGAAAACAATTCCTTTCTATCTGACTAGAAAAGGTATACCTCTGTTTTCAGCGCATATATATGAATTGGGACAAGTTGACCAATAGAATAAGCTTGCAAATCTGTTGGATGTATTAAATCCCCTATCCTATGACCCTAAGAACAAATTCATGAGAGGCGGCAATACGGCCCTTTAGGACGTCGGAAAAAATATATGGGGAAGTGCCAATCAATGATATTTAGAGCCATACTATTTTTAACGGGATTTTGTTTAGCTGTGTCAGGTGGAGTTAGTTTAATTGGGTATTTAAATTTGATGGCGTTGGGAAATAATTGGATGGACTATATAAGTTTTGTAATGAAACGACCAGAAAGTTACTTAGTTCCTTTAGGAATTTTCATGATCACCTCTGCTCTAATGGATATAGATAGAAAAATGGATGATTCCATTCCAAAGGAATAAATTTACTCTCGCCTGCCTATACTGATTGACAAATAGTAATGAAGTGAGGGATTAAAATGCTATATCTTCATGATGTATGGGTGAATTGGTTCGAGGGGGAAGAGAGCGGTTATAATGTTTGCCATTTTCATGAATGGAGGAGAGGGGAAGATGTGATCGAGCTTTTAGATCAGGTGCCTTTATTACTAATAGATACCGCTCTCTTTCATTACATTGAAAATAATATGGCAGAATTACCACAACAATTAATGAATGATATTTACAAAAAAGCATATTTAAGAAAAAATCATGAACGAGTTCAACTAGAAAATTGTTTTGTTGTAACGGATCGTAAAGGGATTATTGCTGTTGATACGCTTGGTTATAATATCCCACTAAGAAAAAGCAGGCTTATTCCCCGTCAAGAGCAGCTCGTTTATGAAATGACAGAACAAAGTAAAAAGACACACTATAAATGGAAGGAAACTGATAGGAAAAAAGAGCATCATATTTTAGCACCAGCACCTACGTTAATGTTTGGATTGACTAGGAAAGAAAGGCAGTTAAAGCATCTAATGTTTATGGCTCTTGATCAGCTTTATGCCTCCAAAAACACCTCAGAAATAAGATATTGGTACACTGAATGGGCGCCACATCGGTATCAGGACATTCAAACTATGCCATTTGAGGAAGTTTGGGAATGCCTCTATGAGGAAACAAAGGTTGGCTGGTCCAGTAAACATCTCAAGCTATGTGAAAATATGATTAAAGGACAACCATTCTTTGAAAAGCTATGGGAAATGGAATCTGACTCAAAAGTAAATTAACAAAGAAAAGCGCAAGGCGCCCGCTACCTTCGACAAGCAAATGTTCTGAGACAAAGAAAGGCGTTCTTTGCCTTTCATTGGCTCAGGTTATTATGCAGAACATCGGCTAAGTTCGCGCCGTCCTGGCGCAACGCCGATGGCGCCTGGAGCTAGACACCAACTGCAAAGGTAAGCTAGTTATCCACAAACCGGAAATTTATAAATTCCTAGACCAGAACAAAAGCGCAAGTGCCAGCTAACCAGGCCGCTTGCGCTGAATCTTAAAAAAACAAATTATCTTCTTTTTCTTCCCAAACCCATGGCGTTTTCCATTTTTTTCACCATTTTATTTGCTTTTGTAGCTGCTTTTGCAGCACCCTCATCCAAAATATCATCCAATTCTTTTGAATCCACTAATTGATAAAAGCGTTCTTGAATAGGCGTAATATAATTTAAGACAACCTCAGCTAAATCAGCTTTGAAGTCCCCATAACCTTTACCAGCATACATTTCTTCAAGTTCTTTTATACTTTTATTTTCAAGAATAGAATAAATGGAAAGCAAGTTCGATACACCCGGTTTATTTTTTTGATCAAATTGAACAATTCCATCTGAATCTGTTACAGCGCTTTTTATTTTCTTTGTGATTTGCTTAGGTTCATCTAGCATTGTAATGAAAGCACGTTGATTCGTATCTGATTTACTCATTTTTTTCGTAGGATCCTGTAGGGACATTACTCTAGCACCTACTTTGGGAATCCGTACCTCTGGAATAGTAAATATATCATTGTAACGATTATTGAATCTCTCGGCTAAATCCCTCGTCAATTCTAAATGTTGCTTTTGATCTTCCCCAACAGGTACTAAATCTGTCCCGTATAATAAAATATCTGCCGCCATTAAAGGTGGATATGTTAATAGTCCAGCAGAGACAGCATCTTTTCCTTCAGATTTATCTTTAAATTGAGTCATTCTTTCTAATTCGCCAATATAAGCTATACATTGCAACATCCAAGCTGCTTGGGAATGAGCAGGGACCTCTGATTGAACAAATAAAGTAGCCTTTTGAGGATCTAAACCAGCGGCGATATATAAGGCAGCTAAAGATCGAATGTTCTTTCTTAAGGTTAATCGATCTTGAGGAACTGTAATAGCATGTTGGTCTACTACACAAAAATAACAATCATAATCATTTTGAAGCTCAATAAACTGTCTGATTGCGCCAATATAATTACCAAGGGTAATGACGCCACTCGGTTGAATACCCGAGAAAATTGTTTTCATCTAAAAATCCTCCTTAAGCAACTAGCTCTTTTCCATTTTAAAAGAAATGTTTTACCTTAAACCATCAGAGGTATAAAGGAACCATATAAGATTATTATTCCCTCATTATACCTGCTCATAGAGGGACAAGCAAGCAAGGTACAAAGTACCAAACTGCTCGTCAAGCAAGAGGAAATGGGAAAAGTTATTTAATTAAGCTAAAAATATTGTTAGAATGAAAATGACATAATCTAACAAGAAAAGATAAAGTTCAACTCACAATCAATAGGGTTTTTTATTCCCACTGATTGAAGAAGATCAAAGGCTAAGATTGTAACATCCTGTCGTTTGGCCTGCACTAGTACGTTCTATACGTTGCAATGCCTTTGTGATCTATGTCTTGCAGGCTTGAACTATCGGGGATCTACTGACAGTTAATCCCTCACTTACAATGCTTGTTTTACTTTGAATTGTTGTAGTGGGGGGGCAATACTGCCAGTTGATTCGGGATAAAAATAGATATTTTATTTAAAAGGGAGAGATTGTTAGTGAATTGGAAAAAGGGACCTCTGATTATGGGGATTGCTGCTGTATTGTTGTGTTTGACTTCCATAACAGCTGCTGCAGAAACGAAATTTTCAATACAACCTTTGAAGGGGAGAGAATTATTAGTTGATAATAAAATACTTCCAGATGTGATGCCACGATTTGTATATGATTCAGGGAGAGAGTTTGAATATCCGGATGCTGTGAGAGGTGTTTATGCCACTGGACATTCAGCTGGCGGAGGTCGCTTTGATCAGTTAGTTGATATGATTGATTCGACAGATCTGAATGCAATGGTGATTGATATAAAGGACGATTGGGGAGATGTTACATATAAATTACCAAAAGATTCTCCACACGCGGATATATCCCAAGATTACATAACTGATCCTGAAAAGATGATGGATTCTTTAGAGGAAAAGCAAATTTATCCAATTGCTCGAATTGTCGTTTTTAAGGATTCCAAACTATCGAAGGCAAAACCAGAGCTATCTTTTAAAGAAGGAGGCGAGGTATGGGCGAATGGGAAGAAGGAATCCTTCGTTAATCCATTTATGAAAGAGGTCTGGGATTACAATGTTGAGATTGCAATTGAAGCAGCTAAATTAGGGTTTCAAGAAATCCAATTTGATTATGTTCGTTTTCCTGAAGGGTTTGAAACTAGAGATGAATCGTTAACTTATGGTCTGGGCGATTATGAAGATATGGATGAGGATAATGTTCAAAAAAGGGTTCATGCCGTAACCGATTTTGTTGCTTATGCAAAAGAGAAGCTTGCGCCATATAATGTAAAAGTATCTGTGGATATATTTGGTTATACGGCTACACTTCCTGAAGCACCAGGAATTGGCCAAAATTTCCAGAAGATATCTGAAAACGTTGATGTTATATCATCAATGATTTATCCAAGTCATTGGACCTCTTATTTTGATATTGAAAAACCTGATTTGGAACCATACAAACTTGTTAAAGAATATTCAAAAGTCGAAAACGCCAAACTTGAAGAATTAAAAAATCCACCGATCTCACGTCCGTGGTTGCAAGATTTCACCGCTTCTTATTTAGGATCAGGAAATTATCAAGTATATGGTAAGAAGCAAATTGAAGACCAAATAAAGGCCCTTTATGATGAAGGAATCGATGAATTTTTATTATGGAATGCAGGGAATACTTATACAGAAAATGTTGATTATATGATTGGGAAAAAGTAGAGGCTGTCTTACACAATTTGTGTTTAAGGGGAAAGATTTTCATTATGCAGTATGAAGCCATTGATTTTGGGGATAGTAAAAAAAAGGAAGTTCTTGTTTAAAATTAATCTATTAGGGGTAATGAAGGAATAGAACATCAAATTGTAACAGCAATGTGTTTTTTGTGTAACAGATGAGAAAATACATAAAAGAACCTATTCATCATGCCGAATTTGGTGTATAATACATATGTAAGGTTGTTTTATAATCATTAAAACAATATGAGTCTGTTACTTACATATAACTGTTTACATTATGTAGTTATTCATTCAATAGATGAAGCAGGAATTTTAATTCTAATTAGGAGTGTGGTTCTATTATGGTAACGTTGTACACTTCACCTAGCTGCACATCATGCAGAAAAGCAAGAAATTGGCTTGAGCAACAAAATATTTCTTATAAAGAAAGAAATATTTTTTCAGATCCTCTTACATTAGACGAAATAAAGGAAATTTTGCGTATGACAGAGGATGGGACCGATGAGATTATTTCGACTAGATCTAAGATTTTTCAAAAGCTAAATGTTGATCTAGAATCATTGCCCCTACAACAATTATTTGAATTGATTCAAAAAAATCCAGGACTCTTAAGACGTCCCATTATTTTAGATGAGAAACGATTACAGGTTGGATATAATGAAGATGAAATTCGACGTTTCCTTCCTCGTAAGGTTCGGACTTATCAGCTTCGTGAAGCGCAAAAGATGGTCAATTAATCATATCGCGTATGGAATGTTTGAAAAGGCTAAACCTACTCTGTCGTGTATCGACTAGTGGGCTGGCCTTTTTTCATCATTATCAATAAAAGCGTAACCGCTCGTTTAGCGCCGTCCTGGTGGCGGACTTTGATCGCGACGCGCCGTTCTGTTGCTTCGTCTGAGCTGCTACAACCTGTATGTCGCAACGCCAATGGTGTCGCATCTACGAGCCTCAGGCCGATGACGCTTGGAGCGAGACATAGACCGTGACATCAGCATGAACATGCAAATTATTTAGTGTGGATGTAAGAAACTTGGCTATAAGCAAGAGGGAATTTTGAAAATGACCTTGATTTTCTCTCCTATGTTAGATAAAATAAGCAAAACATGGAATTAAGTATAGGCATTAGAGGATTTTAAACTTTAAGGTAGCTTTTGTTTCCATTTATTCGCTACTTATCATAAAATAGAAGTACAAGGAGAATAATATACACTCATTCTTTCTGAGGATAAGAATCTCCGATACGGGATCGTGATCCCTTCACCAACTATTATAGAAGGGAGTGTTGATTTTGGAGATTGAACGCATCAATGAAAACACAGTCAAGCTGTATATATCTTATATGGATATAGAAGAACGTGGGTTTGATCGTGAAGAAATTTGGTACAATCGGGAGCGCAGTGAAGAATTATTTTGGGAAATGATGGATGAAATTCATGAAGAAGACGAGTTTCTTAATGAAGGACCGCTTTGGATTCAGATCCAGGCTCTTGATAAGGGGCTTGAAGTGATCGTTACAAAAGCTCAACTATCTAAAGATGGGCAGAAGCTTGAACTTCCGATTCCCGATGAAAAAAATAATGAAATACCAGTTGATCATGCGATTGAGGACTTGCTCGATCAAAATTTTCAAGTGAATCATTACGGGAAATCAAAACTCATATTTGAATTCGTCTTTGAATTTAAAGATTTTGAAGATATCCTTTCCCTTTCCAAAAATAAAAACTTAGACGAACAAATTAATACACAGTTGTTTTCATGGAAAGATGTTTATTATTTACACGTTCATTTTCCAGACGAACAATTTGATGACAAAAAAATAGACAATGCACTAAGTATTCTTCTTGAATATGGGCAAGAGAGTAACGTAACAGTTCATCGTTTGGTCGAATATGGTAACAAAATTATTGAGAAAGATGTATTCTCCACTCTAAATCAATATTTTGAATAAATCACCGATTTCTAAAAGAAATCGGTTTTTTTGTCTAGCTCCAGCGCCCAGCGACTAGCCAACTTTCGGTGCCTGCTTGCGTAAGTCAACATCGATTCTCCCTTCGCCTTCGGGTTCTTCGTGTTTCCTTTATCTCGTCAGTCTCCTAAAAAGTTTGTACGTCGCTAAACGGGCGCTTGGGCTTTTCTTATGGTTAAGGAAACTATAAAATTCTTGGCTTGTGGATAAGTTATAATTTTGAGTTTTGTCATCCAGCTCCAGCGCCTAGCCTCTCGAGGTCAAATAACCCTGAACCTATGAAGGGAAAAAGCCCCTTCCTAGGTTCAGGAACATTTGCTTGTCGGGGCTGATCAAGGCGCTTGCGCTTTTGTTCCCTAAAATACTTTTTGATCATCGATTAAAAGGATTTTATCAGGTAGTGGCGAATAATGTAGAGAAAGGAGTGAAAAAATTGTTAACTGCATTAAATGAAAAAGGAAAGCTTATATCATTGATTAATGTTCCCCAAACTTTTACGAAACGAAATAGGACCTCCCATTATTATTGTCCCGTATGTGAAGACCCCTTAATTCTAAAAGCTGGAAAAATTCGAATTCCTCATTTTGCTCATAAGCGCTCCGCCGAATGTTCCATCCTCACGACTGAACCTGAAAGTCCCAGGCATTTATTAGGAAAAAAGCATTTATACCAACATTATAAGGCGAAAGGATTAGATATTTATTTAGAACATTACCTTCCTGAAATCCGACAAAGACCTGACCTTTTTTTAAAGGCAGGCGACCTCACATATGCTATTGAATATCAATGCTCTCCATTACCTAGACAACGTTTGGAAGAAAGAAATGCAGGTTATCAGAAACTCGAAATTCTACCTATATGGATTCTCGGAAGTTCACCTTACAAAAAAAGAAAAAATAGTACGTTTGTGTTATCAGATTTTCAATTTTCCCTCAGTACGCATCACCCCGATTCTGGATTAACCCTCTTAAGTTATATACCTGAGAAAAAGGCTTTTCTCCAGCTTTCACAAATGATTTCCATAACATCTAATAAGTTATTAGGAGTGTTACAAGAGTTCCCAATTCTGAATGATAAAAAGTACGCTTCTGTTTTTGATGAGTGTGCTTATGATGCTCAAATTTGGTTGAATGAAAAGAGAATGTGGTTACAACAAAAAGTACATTATGGGGATCTTCATCAAGATTCTTTTTTGAAAACGGTATACACAGCCGGACATAATCCTTTTCTCTTGCCGGAAATATGTGGAATCCCTGTTCCACATGCGCACATCATACATGAATCACCTGTTATTTGGCAATTTTATTTATATCTTGATTGTATACAAGGACTACCAGTTGGACAAAAGCTCTCATTGAAATGGGTGAAACAAAAAGTACTAAAACGAATTAATCAAGGTTTGATTAAGATTCGGAAATTTCCGCTAGATATTCAAAACCAATATAGTTGGGAAATTACTATTTTAGAATATTTTTCTATGCTTACGGCAATGGAATATTTTTCGCAAATAGGTGAAGACTTATTTATGATAAAAAAATCAGTGAAGAAGCCTGAAAATATGGAGGAGACAAGGAGCAAGGAAAAGGAAATATTCCAAAAAGATGCTTTGCGTAAACTAAACGCACCTAATCCTTAAAGTTGCAGGGATTTGGATAAAATAGGTAGAATAGGTAATAGAGGATGAAAATATAACCAGTCAAGATTAGAGGAGGAAGATTATGACGAAAGAAACAACAATTAAATCATTGCCACAGCGGTCAGAGATAACAGAGGAAATGACTTGGCGTTTGGAGGATATTTTTCCAACAGATGAGGCGTGGGAAAAAGAATATGAAGAGATCAAAACACTTGTCAAACAAGCTGGCCAGTATAAGGGGACTATTGCTGAAAGTGCAGCGAAACTAAATCAAGTTCTGCAATTTCAAGGACAGGTGTTTGAACGACTAGGAAAATTATTTACATACGCCCATATGCGCTATGACCAAGATACGGGAAATTCTCATTATCAAGGGTTAAATTCACGAGCTGAAAGCTTATATTCAATCGTTGCAAGTGAATTTTCCTATGTAGTTCCAGAGATTTTGGCAATGGACGAAGACAAGATTGCGCAATTTGTTGAAGAAAATAGTGAGTTACAAGTGTACCGTCATGCCTTAGAAGAAATTAACTTGCAGCGTGGTCACGTTTTATCAGCAGAACAAGAAGCAATGCTTGCTCAAGCTTCTGAGGCTCTAGGTTCTGCAAGTACTACATTCGGGATGCTGAATAATGCGGATTTAGAATTTCCAGTTATAAAAGATGAGAATGGGGAAGAGGTTCAGATTTCTCATGGGAATTATATTCGTTTCCTTGAAAGTCAAGATCGTGAAGTAAGGGAATCAGCTTTTAAAAAGGTATATGAAACATATGGCCAGTTCAAAAATACATTTGCAAGTACGCTAAATGGAACTGTAAAGAAAGATAATTTCTTTGCTAAGATTCGAAATTATGATTCCGCTCGAGAATCAGCATTAGCGGGAAATAATATTCCTGAAAGTGTTTATGATAATCTCGTCAATACTATTAATAAAAATTTACATTTACTCCATCGTTATGTGAAGCTGCGTAAGAAAATTATGAAGCTTGATCAGCTCCATATGTATGATTTATATACGCCGCTTGTAAAGGAAGTCAAGATGGAAGTAAAGTATGAGGAAGCAAAAGATATTGTAGTGAAAGCTCTTGCTCCACTAGGCAGTGAATATATAAACATTTTAAATGAAGGCTTTGAAAATAGATGGGTAGATGTGGTTGAAAATAAAGGGAAGCGCAGTGGAGCTTATTCATCAGGTGCTTATGGGACAAATCCATATATTCTTATGAATTGGCAGGACAACGTCAATAATTTATTCACTCTCGCTCACGAATTCGGGCACAGTGTTCATAGTTATTACACACGCAAACATCAACCTTATCCATATGGAAATTATTCGATTTTTGTTGCGGAAGTTGCTTCCACAACGAACGAATCAATTCTTAACGAATATATGATACAACATGCAAACAATAAACAAGAACAATTGTATTTATTGAATCATTATCTTGAAGGTTTCCGTGGTACTGTTTTCCGTCAGACAATGTTCGCAGAATTTGAACATCTTATTCATCAAAAAGACCAGAATGGAGAAGCACTAACAGCGGATCTATTGACAAAAGAATATTATGAACTAAATAAGAAATATTTTGGGGAAGAGGATATTGATATTGATGATGAAATCGGCCTAGAATGGTCGAGAATTCCTCATTTTTACTATAATTACTATGTGTATCAATATGCGACAGGTTTTAGTGCAGCCGCAGCCTTGTCTAAGCAAATTTTAGAAGAAGGAGACCCTGCCGTTAAGCGTTATCTAGCATTTTTGCAGGCAGGAAGCTCTGATTATCCTATTGAGGTGCTGAAAAAAGCAGGTGTAGATATGACGTCTGCAGAGCCAATTGAAGCAGCTTGCCAAATATTTGAAGAAAAATTAAACGAAATGGAAGCCTTGCTTTCAGAATAACTATTAAAAGCGAAACTTTCTATCAGCTGGATAGGAAGTTTCGCTTTATTTTTGTTAAGGAAACTATTGGAAACTATAAAATTCTTGGCTTGTGGATAACTGTTTACATTACGGTTGGTGTCTAGCTCCAGGCGCCATCGGCTCGAGGTCAAATAACCTGAGCCAATGAAAGGCAAAGAACGCCTTTCTTTGTCTCAGAACATTTGCTTGTCGCCGATAGGCGGGCGCCTTGCGCTTTTCTTGTTTGCTTAAGTCTGAGTTTGCTCTTTTACTGTATCTAATTGGTTTCTTTCTTTTCTTCATCTTTTACCTTCCAAAGTTTCCCCGGCCAAAAAGCATATCTCTCTAATACAGTGGTAATTGCGGGAACAAACAGTGGGCGGACAATAAATGTATCCATTAAAATTCCGATAGCAGTCACGGTCCCAAAGTGGACCAGTACCTGCATTGGCATAACAGCTAAGACAGCAAAAGTACCAGCTAGAATTATTCCTGCTGAGCTGATGACGCTACCTGTTTCACTTACACCTTCTGCAATGGCTTGTTTTAAAGGAATACGTTTTTTGCGTTTGTTCCAAATATTCGCGACTAGAAAAATATTATAATCTTCCCCTAATGCGACTAAAAAAACGAATGAATAAAGCGGGATAAGTCCTTGGATGGCAGGAACGTTGAATCCATAATGCAGGACAATCCAGCCGATTCCGAGAGCGGCTAAATAAGAGAGCCCCACTGTGAGTAATAAATAAATAGTCGCAATGATTGATCTGAAATAAACTAAAAGTAAAATTCCAATGATTAATAACACGACAGGTATGATGATTGATTGGTCTCTGTTTGTAATTTGTTTTGTATCATATAATGTCGCTGTTTCTCCGCCGATCCAAAGATTGTCTTGAGGATTGTTGATACCTGCTTCTTTTAGACTCGAAGATATAACAGAACGAATATCCTCGATTTTTTCAACAGCTTCTGGTGAATATGGATCCATAGCAAACGTGATTTCGTATAATTGGTAATCTTCATCTTTGCCATGTTCTGGTTCAGATACGTTATCTATATACGTAAGATTTTGCAAATCTTGTTGAAGAGAAATATCTTTTTGGGTTGTCTGGATCATCACCTGTGTAGGTGCCACTTCTCCAGGTGGATAATGATCCGAAATAATCGAAAATCCTTCTCGTGAAGGCATATCTGCTGGGAATGAATCCAATAATCCATAAGTAAATTGGATTTTCGGTACAAACGAAATGAAAATTCCTAATAAGACGAAACAACTAATGATAATGGTCCATGGTTTTGTTGTGACGATTTTTCCTAGAGCTATACCAAATACACTTTTATCTCGCTGCCTGCGTAATTTCTTTCCTTTTTTTGCTTCAAGCTTTTGAATCATTTCTTCCGTTCTAGGGATGAAAGGAAAGAATGCAACTCGGCCTAGCAAGGTAAGAAAGGCTGGTAATAAAGTTAGCGCTGTTACGCCCATAATTAATATCGAAACACTAAATGGGATGGCAAATCGATCGTAGGAAGCATAATACGCCAGACTAAGCGTTAGCAAGCCTAAAACAGTTGTGATTGCACTCATCAGGATTGCGCTGCCAGTATTTTCAATCGCCTTTTGCATCGCCTTATATCGATCAGGTTCATGCCTTAATTCATCACGATATCTAGAAATGAGAAATAAGCAATAATCTGTGCCGGCACCGAAAAGTAAAACGGTCATGATGGAGATTGTCTGTTGATCAACTTCTATCCAGCCATTTTTTGCTAAGAATCCGAGTATCGGACTGATCAATCCATAAGCAAAGCCAACTGTAATTAAAGGAATAATCGCTAGTAAAGGGGAGCGATAAAGGACAATTAATAAAAGCAGTACAATTGCTACAGTGGCCATTAATAAAGTGAAATCTGCATTGCTAAATAATGATACTGCATCTGTTTGAATCCCAACTGGACCGGAAATGCGGACATGGAGTCCTTCTTTATCTAAGTGATCATCTAATACAGCGTGGTTGAAAGCCTTATTAATTTGCTCCTTTACTTCCTCTATCCCTTTTTGTAGTTCTTTCGTTGAAGCGGCTGAATCAAAAAATACGGGGGTTGTTAAGGCAGCCTGATCTTCTGATGCGGCTTGTGCTAATGCTTGTGCAGGCGCTTTATATAGAGGCGGTACAAAAGTCTGCTTGTTCACAGGGTTTTCTTCTAAACTCTTAAATAATTTTTGGATATTTTCGAAATCAGTATCTGTTAATCCAGCTTCCTGATACCAGACCAGAAGTAAAGGAGTTCCTGTATCATTTGGAAACTGCTCATTTACTAACTTGGAAGCCCTAATGGAAGAAGCATCATCGGGCAGTAGTTGATTTGAGTTTGTTTTTTGGCTATTAATCTGAGGCCAGGTAACAGAAAGGACACCAAGTATGATCACCCAAATGACCGTTGTGACCCAACGACTTTTCATTCCGGAAACAAAGGATCCCCAGTTCCACTTTTTCATATGCACCATCCTTCACTTAAGTTGTATTATTTTACCATATTATAATTATATATACTGGTTAGTCAATTAAAAATAACTTTCTTTTAATATGGACGAAGTTGGAGGAAATTCTAATTTTATATTAAAATAAACTTATATGAATATCAAAAAGCGTGGAAAGAAGGGAGTATAGTGTCAAAGAAACGTGCGATTGGAAGACCACCAACTGATTTGTTAAAAAAGCCGACGAAGGAAAAAATTGAAGATCATGCTCAAACTTTATTTTTGAATTATTCCTATCAAGAAGTATCAATGGATGATGTTGCCAAAGCTGCTAATGTAACGAAAGCAACTGTTTATTACTATTTTTCAAATAAATCTCGTTTATATACAGAAACGATGATACGGATGTTGGGACGAATTAGGAAACAAGTTCAAGAGATCCTACAAAAGGAGCAATCGTTTGATAAAAACTTATACGAGGTGGCAGAAAGGTTTTTAACAGCGACCCTTCACCTTGATATTGATGCGTTAACACGGGGAACTGAAACCGCATTGGAAGAAAAAGACTGGCAAGATATGAATCAGGCTGTAGAGGGAATTTATGATGCCTTGGAGCAAGGTTTCCAAGCGGCAATGGATAAAGGACAACTACACTCCACTTTTTCAAGCAAATTTAGTTCCAGAGTATTTTTCTCTTTATTAAATGTAGGGAATGGTCTAAATAATATTGAACAGAAAAAAGAGGATGACATAGAGAAAAACACGAAGGATATTATCCGCTTTTTTCAAAAAGGCGTTTTACAATAAATGCATGATGACCAATTGTTTTGTAAGATATAGAATCTTAGTTTATGCCTCTAATCTAAGTTCCGCCCCCTTTTGATTAGTCCTTGCTTCTGTTTATATATGCTTACATTCATTCGCATACGAAGCTTGGGGTATCATCAGAATCCTAATAAGTTGTAAGCGACCGAACGGGTGATCATTTTTTGTTCGCTCGGCAAATTAATGAAATCCTCGAAATCTATTTTTTCCATTCATAAAAGAAACCAGTGAAAATAAGCCAACAAAAAGGAGCGGAGACGTGATATAAATCGGAATTAAGCGCATTAATGCTAAAATATGAAGGAAGAAACATGTGATAATAAATACAATAATAAGAAGGAGACTTACCTTTCGCATCATTTGGACTCCTTTCATGGTTGTACCTTTATTCCATTCATATATATGTATACAACCTTCTTTTCATGATAAAAAGCATCCCTTCAAAAGGATGCTTTTTAACAATTTACATTGCGCTTTGGCCTACAGCTTCCGTTTGCGTAAGTCAACATTGGCTCATGCTTCGCCGTGCTGTCTAGCTACAGACGGCAGGAGCGAGAGACTCGAAGGATGCGAGTCCATCGGTGTTTCGACAGACGTCGAGCCTTTACCGATGTTCCGCAAAATAACCCTAAATCGCAGAAGGGAAAATTCACCCTTCTTCGTTTCAGGAACATTTGCTTGTCGGGGCTAATCAAGGCGCTTGTGCTTTTGTTCTTGTTAAGGAAACTATCACTAGCGTTGCATTAAATTTCCAGCCAAAAGTCAAGAGGAAATAACTATGCCAAAATTATGAATAATGGCAATTATCACTATAAAAGTCCATAAAAAAAC
>NZ_BORE01000019.1:0-88428 GCF_018333015.1 Bacillus sp. J14TS2
CAGCGCCCAGCGACTAGCAAACTTTCAGCTTCTTCCTACGATAAGTCAACATCGGCTCATGCTTCGCCGTGTATCCTTTATCTCGTCAGAAGCTTAAAAAGTTTGTACGTCGCTAAACGGGCGCTTGTGCTTTTGTTCCTATAAGTTATTATATTTGTACCGCCAATAGGAACCGTGTAGTGAGCGGATTTTTTGTACTTTTTGTTGAATCTGTAATTTCTTCATTTGTCTTTCTATCTTTTGAGGAGACACATCAAAAATTAAGGCTAGATCCTGTGTTGCATTTACCGGGTTGAGTGAGAGAAAAACTTCCAACGGAGGTTTTTCCGCAGGTTTTGCATAACCCTGAAGCATCTCAGTTAATATCTGTACATAAATGTCGTAAGAATATAATCCTGTAATTTTAATTCCCTCATCTTCAATGTTTTCATTGAAAAAAACCATCGATGGCATTTCATTGACTTCCATTTCAGATGAAATCTTCAAATCACATTGAAAAGCTTTAGCGGCAGTGTCTGAATAAACATCCTGTAAGAATTCATCAAGATCAAGGCCTATTGATTGGGCGCATTGTTGAATCACATTGATATCCGAAATATCTTTCTCCTCAATAAATAATAACTCTTGGAGCTTTTGAATAAAACGGACCCCGGCCTTTTTACCTTGTAATTCTGCCGCTTTAATGCTTATAGCGGCAAGATGAGGTGTTTGTTCAAGAGAACGGTCTGTGGACCTTTTCAATTTACCTTGTTCACGTCTCCACTTTTTATGACAAGAAAAAATTCGATCTTTATCTTGATTTAAGGAAGACAGTTTTCCTGATAAAATATATTTAAGAGAGAAATAATCACCATATTCTACTTGTAATTTCTTCAAGATTGGCGAAAGGGACCAGCATTCCGAGCAAAAAGGATCAACAAAGAAATAAATTTCCATTGGCCTTTTATTTAAAAGATATTTAATATGTCGTGTATTCAAAGTTCTTCACCTTGCATAACATCTGGTGAATTAGTATTCACCATGTTTTTGGCTGTCATGGCTAAACGAGTGTAAAAAAGCTCTCGTAAACCTGGCTCAATATCCACTTCATCCATCGCTTCGCTCATGCATGCTAACCATGCCTTGGCACGACGAGGTGTAATTTCATGAGGTAAATGGCGTGCACGTAACATCGGATGCCCATGTTCTTCAGTATAAAGCTTAGGGCCACCCAAAAATTGTGTTAGGAATTGCTCTTGTTTTCTGGCAACTTCTGTTAAGTCATCGGGAAAAATAGGGATAAGTTCGGGATGTTTGCCGACACGTAGATAAAATTGTTCTACAAGCTTATGAAGCTTTTTTTCCCCAATAGCATCATACGGTGTCATCTTCATCTCAACCATATGATTCGCTCCTTTATCTAAAATGGTATATTTATTTTAGCAATGACCCAAACAGAACTCAAATAAATTGAACTATACTAAGAAAAGCGGAAGGCGGTTGTCTAGGGGCGACAAGCAAATGTTCCTGAACCAAAGAAGGGTGATTTTCCCTTCTGGTTCAGGGTTATTTGACCTCGAGCCCCTACCGCCTGCAGCTGGACAAAAGAAAAGCGGAAGCGCCTGTTCAGCGACGTACAAATTGGATGATAAGGATGATCTTCACCCTGTTGACAAAAAAATCATCTCCAACTTCCTGATTACCAGGTAAATTAGAGACGAGATCGATTTAACTATAATACGTATCCGTTATTTTTCTAACATAATTCTGCGTTTCTTTGAATGGGGGAATTCCCTTATATTTATCTACATTCCCGGGACCAGCATTATAAGCGGCAAGCGCGAGGGATAAATCGCCATTATATTTATCTAGCATTTGTCGTAAATATTTGCTTCCAGCCATCACATTTTCTAGGGGATCTGCTATATTTCTTACACCTAATCCTCTTGCGGTCGCGGGCATTAGTTGCATAAGTCCAGTGGCACCTGCAGAACTTACTGCGCCAGCATTGAAATTAGATTCATGTTTAATAACAGATTTGATTAGTTTAGTTGATAAATTGAATGTATCTGCCGCTTGTTGGATGATCCCATCTAGGTTCTTATCGATGTTTGCATCGATTTTCGGATGATTAACTTTCGGTACAACAGATTTTGTCACCGTACTAGGAAGATCATTTACACTAAGTTGACTTATAGCCCCCAATGTATTTAAGGATCCTGCATTTTCTCTATTTCCCATTGCTGTATTTAAAAGGGTTTGCTCAAGAACCTGAGAGAAATTTGCGCCGGATTTTGGGATAGGAGAATCTGTATTTGAGCGCGTCATTCCTTGTAATAATTGTAATTCAATCAAGGTTTTGATTTCACCTAAGGTATTCATGTTAATCATTCCTTATTTGATTGTTTCATAATAGCTTGTTTTGCGCGATAAAGTCTTCCAACTTTAGTATCGGTTGATTGAGGTTGAATGTTGAGTCGATTAAGCAAATCTGCGAAAAATGTTTTTCCTAATTTCCAATCTGTTACTTCATATTCAAGTTCAAAATCTTCCTGATTTAGATAATAACTATGGTCGAATACTAATAATCCTTCTTTATACTCGAGTTCTGCACGATGGGTCGTTAAGCTCCCGAAATGCGTCAAATCTGGCAAGTGGATACCTAATTTGACTAATGCTTCTTGCACCTCTCCAGCGGGGCATATCGAGTCATTTAATAATAAATTGGCCTCTTTTTGGTCGATGATTTGATTTGTTTCAATGGCATCTTCGATCGTTTTCTTTTTTAGTGTTAGTTCATAACAATCGGGAAGCTCTCTAATTCGCAGAGAAGCAGCTTTTTCCTTTAATGAAAAATCATGGGTATCAAAATAATGATTTTTCTGAGTGAAAAAATCATGGTTACTAATATGAAAAGTTTGCAAAAGGAGAGTAAACTCTTCTTTTGTGACAAGGTTTTTAAATTCTTTTTCAATTTCTTCTGCCATGGATAACTTCCTTCCTACATCTCTTATTCCTATTATTGTTTATTTGCAGCTTGGTTTCAATATCCATTCGTGATAAATATTCTTTATTTTACTGTCTTTTTCTCAAGGTCCATACATTCAGGATAAATAGACCGTTATACCGGGACAAAAATTATTAAGTAAAACTTGTTTGTGCTAAAATAAGGATGACTTCTTAATTCCTTCGTACAAACATATGATGATGAGGTTGGACGAGAAGAGGATTTCTAGGAATTTGAATTTGTTTTTCATTTAAGAGAATGTGAACACGCACTTTAAGAGGTGGTAGCATGGTAAATCAGTGGAAGCTTTTTCTAGCCCCTTATAAACAGGCGGTAGATGAGTTGAAAATTAAATTAAAAGGAATGCGTGCCCAATTTGAACGGCAACAGGATCATTCTCCAATTGAATTTGTCACAGGTAGAGTGAAGCCGATTGCCAGTATTTTAGATAAGGCCCATCAGAAAAATATTTCGTTGGATAGATTAGCGGAGGAAATGCAGGATATTGCAGGTTTAAGAATGATGTGTCAATTTGTTGATGATATAGAGCAAGTCGTTGAATTATTAAGAGAACGAAATGACTTTAAGGTAATAGAGGAAAGAAACTATATTTCTCATAAAAAGCCAAGTGGCTATCGCTCCTACCATGTTGTAATTGAATATCCTGTACAAACGATTCAGGGGGAGCGAAAGATTTTAGCTGAAATCCAAATCCGAACCCTAGCAATGAATTTTTGGGCAACGATTGAGCATTCTCTAAATTATAAATATAAAGGTGAGTTTCCAGCAGAAATTAATATGAGGTTAGAACGTGCTGCAGAGGCAGCTTTCCGTCTTGATGAGGAAATGTCGCAAATTAAGGAAGAAATTCAAGAAGCACAGGTTTATTTTTCAATAAATAAGGAAGCTACAAAGAAGATAAAGAAAAATGATGATTAAATGAGGAGGTTGAGAGGATTGAAATTTGCCATTACTTCAAAAGGGAATCCTGCTTCTAATGCTTTGACACAGAAGGTGAGGACATATTTGCAGGATTTTGAAATGGTATATGACGAAAGCAATCCAGATATTGTTATTTCCATTGGTGGGGATGGTACTTTATTATACGCATTTCATCGATATAGTTCTCGATTAGATAAAACAGCTTTTGTTGGTGTACATACTGGACATTTAGGTTTCTATGCAGATTGGGTTCCGAGTGAGATTGAGAAATTAGTGATTGCAATTGCAAAAACTCCTTATCAAGTAGTGGAATATCCTTTATTAGAAGTCGTGATTCGTTATCGTAATGGCGGGAAAGAAATGCGTTATCTTGCTTTAAATGAATCTACAGTCAAAGGATTAGTAGGAACTTTAGTCATGGATGTAGAAATACGAGGGGACCATTTTGAACGATTTCGAGGGGATGGTCTCTGTCTGTCTACTCCATCCGGAAGCACAGCCTATAATAAAGCGTTAGGAGGGGCGATTATTCATCCTTCCTTACCTTCTATTCAATTGGCTGAGATGGCTTCAATCAATAATAGAGTATTTAGAACGGTCGGATCTCCACTCATTTTACCTGAACATCATACACTTGTATTAAAACCAGTTAATTCATATGATTTTCATGTTACTTTAGATCATTTAACGGTGATGCATCGGGATGTGAAATCAATCCAATTTAAAGTTGCAAAAGAGAAAGTTCGTTTTGCTCGTTTTCGCCCATTTCCTTTCTGGAAAAGAGTTCATGATTCATTTATTTCGGATGGACGATAAACATTATGAAGCAACATGAACTAAGCTGGAAAATCACACAAGAAGACAAAAATAAAAATATTAAAATGTTTTTACAAGAGCAAGGCATTTCTAGAAGAGCTTTGTCTGCTATTAAATTTACAGGTGGTTATATACGAGTGAATGGAGTGGAGGAAAGTGTTCGCTATCCTTTACAGGAATATGATATTTTAGAACTCCTATTTCCACCTGAACAAGAGAATGAGCGATTAGTCAAAGAACCAATCCCATTATCAATTATATATGAAGATGCTGATCTTTTAATTGTTAATAAACCAGCTGGAATCAATACCATTCCATCAAGGCATCATCCGGCCGGGAGTTTAGCGAATGGAGTAGCCTTTTACTATGGACAAATCGGTCTAGCTTCAGCTGTACATATTGTCACTCGATTGGATCGAGATACATCTGGCTTAGTATTGATTGCAAAGCACCGCCATGCGCATCATTTATTAAGCTTGATGCAAAAAAGGAAAGAGATTGAACGATTTTACGTAGCGTTTGCGGAGGGTGTTTTGCAGCAGTCTAATGGGAAAATTGACGAACCGATTGGTCGTAAACCAGATAGTATTATCGAGCGAGAGGTGAGAAATGATGGTCAGTCTGCTGTGACAAGATATAAAGTCATTCAAACCACCGCATCTTTTTCGCAGCTATGGCTAGCGCTTGAAACAGGAAGGACACATCAAATTAGAGTGCATATGGCTTATATCGGTCATCCGTTACTTGGAGATGATTTATATGGTGGGAAACGGAACCTCATTCATCGCCAGGCCCTCCATTGTCAACAGATTACATTTACTCATCCCATTAGCCAAAAAAATCTATCTTTTCAAGCTGCTATGCCAGAAGATATGAGAATTCTTTTAAATAGCGAGCAAGACTAAAAACTGGCTGGGACAAGAATTCTTTTATCAAAGAAAAAATGAACATATAGTCTGGCTACGGAAATATACTCCGCTAAGATAATGTATTATTCGCTTTGTAGCTTCAGGTCTTCATTATGTCCTAGCCCCTTTTTAGCAATTAACAAGGTCTCAAGGATAGAAAGAGAACTTTTAAATATGGGATCATTCTTATTAAAAATGGTTTTTCAATGGAGGATTGTAAATCTTTCTTGCACATAAGGTAAGGAGGATGGAACTGATACTATCTCCATTTCAGGATACCGCAAAGCTGTTAAATTCCCCCCAAAAACAGCTCCGGTATCAATATTAAATGTTTTTCCGACTTGACGCGCTTGTTTCACGGGGGTATGTCCGTAAACAATCAGCGCCCTCCCTTTATAATCTTTGGCCCAATCTCGTCTTACTGGCCTACCATCGGGCAGTGTCTCTCCGGTGACATCCCCATATAAAACAAATGATTGTACACGTTTATTTTGTTTGCCAATATAATCCTCTCTTATTCCAGCATGAGCCATAATTAATTGACCATCATCCAGCACATGATAAAGAGGAGAGTGTTCATAAAGGTCCATAAAAATCTCTTTAAGATGGTTAAATTTTTTATCAGGTAGCCTTTCAAGTTCTGCAACTGTCGTTTCTAAGCCATGTTTAATTTGGACATTTCTCCCAAGGAAATAACGATATAGCTTATTGCAGTGATTGCCAGGCACATAATACGCCCCATGGTATTTCCAAAGCGCCCATACTTGTTCAATCATCTTAATGGAATCGGGACCTCGATCCGTAATGTCTCCAATAAAACCTAATTTTCGTTTCTGCGGATGGATAGGCAGGCTTGTCTCCCAAGAATATCCAAGTTTTTGGGTAAGTTCATTAAATTCTTGAAAACAACCATGGATATCGCCGATTATATCTATTTTCATCTTTTTACACTCATTTCATCATAAAATATAGCTTCACATTAGGAGTAAAATTCATTTCCATTATTTTAACATACCTAAGCTTTTTAGCATGATATTGCGGTTTTTATCAACTGGCCAAATAGGGTAAAGAAATAAATATTGAAAAAAAGACAATTATTGACGACAAACGGATCAAGATTTGTTAGGATAATGAGGACCAATTTGGAAGGGGTGGGTCGTCTTGGAAAACGATACACAAGAAAATATAAATGAAGAGCTACTGATCCAGACAGCGGCTGAAGGCAATCTCGAATCCTTTCGAGAAGAATTTTTAAATCTTCACCCATATGATCAGGCCCAATTCTTTTTCAAAATTGATAAAGAGACTAGATTAAAAATGTACTATTACTTATCTCCAAAAGAAGTTGCTGATTTTTTTGAGATGCTTGAGATAGATGACGATGATTATAAGGACATTTTGGCTGAAATGGAGCCGAAATATGCAGCCGAAGTGCTTGCAAATATGTATGCCGATAATGCTGTGGATGTATTAAATACATTAGGGAAAGATCAAACAGCCAGTTACCTGACCCTTATGGATAAAAAGGATGCCCAAGAAATTAAAGGGTTGCTCCACTATGAGGAATATACGGCCGGAAGTATTATGACCACCGAGTATGTGGCCATATCACAGAATCAAACGGTACGATCAGCTATGTACATTCTCAAGAAGCAAGCTCCTACAGCGGAAACCATTTATTATGTTTTTGTCATTGATGAAGATTTACGCTTAGCCGGGGTTTTGTCATTACGGGATTTAATTATATCGGATGATGACACGATGATTTCTGAGATTATGTCTGATCGGGTGGTGTCCATCTCGGTCGGGGCTGACCAAGAAGAAGCTGCCAGGCAAATGCGAGATTATGATTTATTAGCACTACCAGTTGTTGATTTTCAAAACCATCTATTAGGAATCATTACGGTCGATGATATCATAGATGTTATTGATGAAGAGGCCTCCGATGATTACTCTAAGCTCGCAGGTATATCTGATCTTGATAAAATGGATAAAAGTCCATTTACAGCAGCGAAAAAGCGCTTGCCCTGGCTGGTTATTTTGCTCTTCTTAGGGATGTTTACCGCAAGTTTAATTGGTCGTTTTGAAGATACTTTGAGTCAAGTCCCGATTGTCGCGGTGTTTATCCCACTTATTGCTGGAATGGCAGGAAATGCAGGAACACAATCCTTGGCAGTGGCCGTTCGCGGGATTGCTACAGGCGAGATGGAGGATGCTGGGAAGTTAAAGATCATTTTGAGAGAAGCTGGAACAGGGATCGTAACAGGAGCGATTTGTGGCATTTTGGTTTCTTTAGTGATTTTTGTATGGAAGCATGATCTAGTTTTAGGACTTTTAGTTGGTTTTTCCATTCTTGCTTCTCTTTTAGTTGCAACGATAGGGGGCTCGCTTGTACCTCTAATTATGCATAAATTGAAAATTGATCCAGCCGTTGCTTCAGGTCCATTTATCACAACCATGAATGATATCACATCCATATTGATTTATTTTGGATTAGCGACAATGCTTATGAGTTATCTTATTCATTAAAGAGGATGTTCAAAAAGTTCGATAAAATGACACTTTGAGATAAAGGATCTTCGACTAAGTACCGACACGTTCTGTGTCGAACATCGAAGTCACCACATCCTATGAAGGTTCGTTGGCTTGTTTCTGTACTCCTCGGAAAAGAAAACCACTTTTCCTTTATGCGATACGGATTCAAGGATGCTTTTTCTGCTAAAACCACCCACGTCCTGTGGGCAATGCAGAAGTCAGTACATCCTCTACAAGTCTGCCGCTCGAAACTGTCCGCCTCGAACTTTTGACATACAGGATGTACTAGTGTCGGCGTTGCTGGCAGCCGGCTTGGTCACATTTTTCCTCCTTTTTGAACACGCATTTAAAATAAGATGATGACCTCTTAATTCGTAATTTAAGATGGGGGAATTTTTTATGGACGAATCACTACTATCATTGGTAATTGTATTAATTTTTGCTTTTCTGACGCCGCTTGTTCTTGATCGTTTTCGAATTTCATTTATGCCAATTGTCATTGCAGAAATTATTATGGGTTTAATTATTGGAAAAAGCGGTTTTGATTTAATCCGTGGGGGCTCATGGCTCGATATTCTTTCTACACTTGGATTTATTTTTCTGATGTTCTTGAGTGGATTAGAAATAGATTTTTCAGCATTCAAAATGTCAAACAAGAAAATTAAATTGTCTAATGGAAAAACGGAGCCCAATCGTTTGACTGTTTCCATCGTGATCTTTTTGGGAATTTTCATTGTATCCGTTGGTTTATCTTATTTATTTGTCTGGATGGGACTTATTGATAATGTGTTCTTAATGACATTAATCATTTCTACTATTTCTTTAGGGGTTGTTGTGCCAACTCTAAAGGAAGCAAATATTATGAAGACAGGAATTGGACAAATTATCCTTTTAATTGCTGTGATTGCTGACCTTGTGACGATGATTTTATTAGCGGTATTTGTTTCCTTATCTGGTGATAATCAAGGAAATATGTGGTTATTACTCATTTTATTTGTAGCAGGAATTATTCTATACTTTGTTGGCAGACGTTTTAAAAATCGTTCCTTTATCGAACGATTGTCGACCGGAACTGTACAAATAGGAACGCGCGCGATATTTACATTAATTATCGTATTAGTTGCTTTATCCGAATCACTAGGTGCAGAAAACATATTAGGTGCCTTCTTGGCAGGAACGCTTGTCTCACTGTTAAATCCTAAACCAGAAATGGTTCGACAACTTGATTCTTTTGGCTATGGATTTTTAATCCCTATTTTCTTTGTCATGGTTGGGGTTGATCTAGATTTATGGTCACTACTCAGTAATAAAGAAATATTATTATTGATTCCATTGCTATTAATTGGATTATTCATTTCAAAGGTTTTTCCAGTATTTATTTTAAAAAAGTGGTATGATACAAAAACAGTTTTGGCTTCCTCCTTTTTACTTACTTCAACATTATCATTGGTGATTGCGGCAGCTAAAATAGCAGAGCGCATGGAAGTCATTACAGCTGAAATGAGTGGTACATTTATTCTTGTTGCTGTCATTAGCTGTATTGTGACACCTATTTTCTTCAAAAAATGGTTTCCGAAAGAAAATAGCGTTGAACCGAAGCAAGAAGTTACGTTTATTGGAGCCAATCAAATTACGCTTCCTGCATCGAAAGAATTGGATAAGGACTTGTTTGAGACGACAGTTTTTCATAAGAAGATGGAGAAACCCGATTCTCATATTTCGGATACGGTCTTTAACATTACGGAGCTTCCAAATTATCATGAAGATGAATTAGAAAATGCTGGTGTATTTGAAACAGATATTTTGTTTATATCTACCGGTGATGAAGAATTGAATGCTACACTTGCTGTTCATGCTAAGGAACTTGGTGTTGAGAGAGTGATTGTTCGAATTGAAAGTCCAGATTTAACGAGCTCTTTAAAAGAACATGAAATTGAAGTGTTTTCTACATTGCTATCAACAAAAACTTTTATTACGGCTCTGATTGAATCACCGAATATTGCCGATATCTTTACGAATCAAGAAACAGCCCTTTATGAAATTGAAATGCGCAATCCGAACTATCATAATATGAAACTACGTGAATTTCCGTTTGCGGGTGATATCATTGTCGTCAGAGTCTTCCGTGATAATGAATCATTGGTTCCACATGGCGACACGAGATTAAAAATAGAGGATCGACTAGTTGTCACTGGGACGAAAGAATTCGTAGATGACCTGATGCGTGAATTACAGTTCTAAATAAGAAGAGGCTGGGGAAAAACTAAAATGTTAAGCTCTCAAGACGAACAATGCATTACCTTAGCGAAGTATATATGCCCCCTAGTAGTTCGTTTTTTTCTTTGGTAATACATTTTTGTCCCAGCCTCTTCTTAAAAATAGTTGTGTATGATATAGTTATTACTAGGTACTAATATCACGTATTATTTTTGAATTGTCCTATTAGTAGAGATAAGTCCAAAAAATGATTATTGGAGGGATTAAATTTGAATCTATCTGTTCAAGGAAAAACTTTTGTTGTAATGGGTGTAGCGAATAAACGTAGCATCGCATGGGGAATCGCTCGTTCACTCCACAATGCAGGGGCACGATTAGTATTTACATACGCTGGAGAGAGATTGGAGAAAAATGTTCGTGCATTAGCGGATTCACTAGAGGGAAATGAATCACTTGTTCTTCCTTGTGATATTACAAATGACGAAGAGATTCGCCAATGCTTTAGTAAGATTAAAGAAGTAGTTGGGCCCATTCATGGAATTGCCCACGCCATTGCTTTTGCGAATAAGGAAGAGCTTGATGGAGACTACTTAAATGTCACGAGAGACGGATTTCTTTTAGCTCATAATATTAGTTCTTATTCCTTGACCGCAGTAGCAAAAGCTGTACAGGAGCTAGAGATGATGCCAGAAGGTGGAAGCATGGTCACAATGACATATTTAGGTGGAGAACGTGTTGTACCAAATTACAATGTTATGGGAGTGGCAAAAGCTTCATTAGATGCAAGTGTCCGCTATTTAGCGAATGATCTTGGACAATACGGCATTCGTGTAAATTCCATTTCAGCTGGACCGATTCGTACACTTTCTGCAAAGGGAATTAGTGATTTTAACAGTGTTTTAAAAGATATCGAGGAAAAAGCACCTCTTAAAAGAACAACAACTCCTGAAGAGGTGGGAGATACAGCATTATTCCTATTTAGTAATCTTTCTCGAGGCATTACTGGGGAAAATCTTCATGTTGATTCTGGATTCCATATTGTTGCATTGTAATTTTTTTCAGCTGTCACTATCCGGTGGCAGTTTTTTTTTCGTTTAAGTTCACCTTGCCCATTTCTTCGCATACATATAAAACGAAGTATGAAATACGGAGGTGTACCTTAATGGAAGAGAAACAGAAAGGGAAAAATCCTTTGCTATATATTCATCAGCCGGATTTTGTAAAACCAGAATTCTCAATGCAACAATCTTATTCTTCCAATTCAAATACAGCCAATAAAACTGAAGATAAACCCTCACCGCCAAAAAAGCCAAAAAGTAGTGTTCCTTTTCAAGTGCAAACAGATTCCGAGGAATACGAGTCCTTTACAGAAAAAAATGATGATCAAACGGAAAAGCCTATGTCGGCAGTAGATTATTTTCGAAAACAGTCTAACGTTGGAAAAAGTAATTGGAATCTTACGCCTGTTAAAGCTTTTAGAGAAATGTCGATATCTGAAAAACTCCAATACTTAACACAGGTTCCTCGGACTCAACCTCCATTCCCATGTGAATTCATCAAGGAAGGCGACAGGATACGCGGCATATTGGAAAGTATCGAAGAGGATAATATTCGGGTGAAAACATTTAGCGGTGAGGTTCGTACAATTTCTAGAGAAGAACTACAAGCGATTAGGATTATTTTTTAACTTCCTTCAGCAGAAAGGGGCTGGAACGCAATAAAAAAGCTCCAAGGACAAATAATGTATTATCTTAGCGAAGTATATGCACCATACTTATTTGGTTTTTTCTTTAGTGAAAATACTTTTGTTCCAGCCTCTGAATGCAACCTGCGATTCAAATCAGCAGAATGAAGGAAAAAGCCCAACTTTTGAGCGTAATTCGCCAAAGTGTTGTTAATTAAAGGAGGAGGGGGGTGAACCCTCCACTTTCGATATTAATCACAAAGTTGTAGATTAACATCAGCAATACATTGTACTGCACAGAAGCAGTGTAGATCAACGGTTATACAGCTGCTGCTTTTTCCCCATCTGCGCACTGCACAAAGGGCTTCATAATTAATGTCCCCGTGGTGAGTTATTTTTACTGGCTCTCCTTCTTTATTTAAAGGAACCAATACGCGCAATGTGGCACAACAGTTATCAAAGATTTCTTCAACTCTGAAATAAACCGATACACAGTTGCCCCCGCGACCTTTAAAGAGTGCTTTAAATAATTCACCATTTTTATTTGTAAGGGTAAATACTCTTGTATCGACATGGGAACGAACTGGAGAGCCGCCTAGTGGCTCAATAAAACAATTTGTTGGGCAACTTGGGCATTCTTCTTCTTCCACTGCCATTTCTTGAATGTCCTTAATCGCTCTAACGACTTGACAGACACAACCTGAACTGCAGCCACCACCACAGTGATTTGTATCTACTGACATTTCAACTGATTCCATTTCTTCGTAACTCATGGATTAAATTCCTCCTTGTCATCTATTGATCCATATTCATTAATAACATATTAGACATTAGCCAAATGGGTAACGGACAAATGCCTTGATGATAGAAAATAGGCGGGTGATATTAATGTCAATCGATTGGTTTACATTCATTTTATTAAGTTTAGCGGTTTTTCGATTAACGAGATTATTGGTGTATGATCAAATAACGGAGTTTATTAGACGCCCTTTTATGAAGGAATACGAAGCTCTTGATGAAAATGGCGAGTTAGAGATCTATCTAATCCCTAGAGAAAAAGGGATTAGAGGTTGGATTGGTCAACTTATCAGTTGTTATTGGTGTACGGGGATATGGATCTCCATCTTTATCTTCTTGATCTGCTGGTTCTATCCGGTCGTGGCAGAACCATTTGTATATATTTTATCGATCGCTGGTTTGGCTGCTATTATTGAAACAATTATCCAATCAAAGATTTCTGAAGAATAAGGGCGATTGGGCAAACACATTTTTTACTGAGTACATAAAGTATAGTGCAGAGAAAATTACTCGGGATGTGATTGCGATGAATAACAGACCTAGAAGAAAGAATCCTGTTGGGAAAGGTCGTAAAAAAGGAACAGGTTGTGGATGTGGACCATCAAAGCCAACTAAAAGAAATTACTGAAAAGCAGATAAAACCTAGTCTCTTACCTTTTAAAGGAAGGAGACTAGGTTTCATTTTTTTTAGTGAAGGAAATTTATCTAAAATATGATCATAATTTTAGAAATCTGGAGAAAAATATCTTATAGGTCGAATGAACGCGGGAGGTACCGATGCTTAAGAAAAGGATATGGGTCTTCGCAATGACTGTTTTTTGCTTGATGATAAGTGGTTGTTCTGGTAATAAAGACGGTGAAGAGACAAGGCTGTCATTAATGAAAACAACCCAACCTGCACCACTCGAAATAAGTAATCAAGAAAAAAATAAGTCTGTTGCCTATCAGGTCAGAGAAGACGTAAAAAAAATAAATGAAATATACGATGTAGCAGTTATTGAAGGAAAGAAGCAAATCCTTGTCGCTTATAAGGTTAGGCATCTCAATCGTTTTAGTATGAAGAAAATTGAAAAGAATTTAAAGGATCGATTAGAGAAGAACTATCCAGATAAAAGCTTTATTGTTTCGAGCGATTATAAAATATTTTTAGAAACAATTCGCCTAAGAGAAGCAATGGAAGAAGATAATATGAGTATGGATGAAGCGGAAAAACAATTTAAAGACATAATAAAATTAAAGAAGGAAATGACATAAGATGGCTAGTAAAAATAAAACAAAAACACCTGAACAAATACAATATGATCAGGTACAAAAGAAACATGAACTCAAGCGTCCCATTGTAAAAAATTGTCTACGGGCTTTTTGGGTGGGAGGTCTCTTCTGTTTGGTCGGACAAGCGATCACGTATTTTTATATTTATTTCTTTAATTTTACAGAGAAAACAGCTGGAAATCCGACAGTTGCTACAATGGTCTTTATTGCCATGCTCTTAACCGGATTTGGTGTCTATGATCGAATTGGTCAGTTTAGCGGTGCAGGTAGTGGAGTGCCCGTGACAGGTTTTGGAAATGCGGTTATTTCTTCAGCAATTGAGCATCGCTCTGAGGGATTTGTTGTTGGAGTGGGGGGGAATATGTTTAAACTTGCTGGCTCCGTCATTTTATTCGGTGTGTTTTCAGCTTTTATTATCACGCTTATTAAAACGATTCTAACACAATGGGGGGGATTTTAATGCTTCAAGGAGCCCAGTCATGGGTTTTCCCACAAAAACCGACTATTTTATCTAGTGGGGTGGTCGGAGGACCCTTTGAAAAAGAATGTCGTTTGGCAAATGATTTTGATAAATTCCATGATGACCTGCGAATGGGAAAGGATTCTTATGAAAAAGCGCAAAATGTATTGTTAGAAGATGCAGTTGAAATTGCTCTCCGGAAAAAAGGGCTAACAGAAGATGATGTACAATTCTTTCTCTCCGGTGATCTAATCAATCAAATTACCCCAACAACGTTCGCAGCTAGAACGAATCAAATTCCCTACTTGGGACTTTTTGGTGCTTGTGCTCTTTCAACAGAAGGGCTGGCGCTTGCCTCCTTAATAATTAATAGTGGAGGAGCAAATCATATTTTGACGGGAACGGCCAGTCATAATGCTTCAGCGGAAAAACAATTTCGCTATCCCACTGAATATGGCGGACAGAAGCCGCCTACAGCCCAATGGACAGCCACGGCCTCAGGGGTTGGACTTATCGGAACAGCCGACAAACTGAATGGACCAGCTCCTCGCATCACCTCAGCAACAATCGGAAAGGTGATTGATATGGGATTAACAGATCCCTTTAACATGGGAGGAGCCATGGCACCAGCAGCAGTGGATACTATTCAAAGACATTTTTTTGATTTAAAAAGAGATCCCTCTTATTATGATTTGGTGATTACAGGAGATTTGGCCGAAGTTGGAAGAAATACTGCTTTAGAATTGTTTCAGCAAAAAGGTTTACCATTAGATGAACATAAGTTTCAGGATTGTGGATTAATTCTATACGCTGATGAGCAAGAGGTATTTGCAGGAGCGAGTGGTCCTGGCTGTTCTGCTGCGGTTATGTATGGACACTTAGTAAATGAAATGAAAAAAGGAAAATATAAGAAGATTTTAGTTGTCGCAACAGGTGCACTACTTTCTCCATTAACGGTTTTACAAAAAGAAACGATCCCATGTATTGCTCATGCGATCTCATTAGAGTACGAGTAGACTTTCGGAATTTCAAGATGTAAATCCGTCGAATGACCAAAAGCTTACTGGGAATCGAGGCTCTTATCAAAAAAAGACATGCCAAAGAAGCGTCACAAGTTTATTTTTTAAAAAAGAATGTTTTTGTAAACATCGTCTACCAAGATAGTGCGTGGTTGATTTCCGCTACAGTTGCTCGCTTTCCGCGGGGCGGGCGGTGAGCCTCCTCGGCGTAAACGCCTGTGTGGTCTCACCTGTCCCGCAGATCCCGCAGGAGTCTCGCACTTTCGCTCCAATCACCCTTTACCAGATTTTGTTTTTCTAAGCAACAATCCCTTGGGGTCCATTAAAAAGAGTAAGCCATTGAAGAGAAAATATGGCCTTCTAGGAATCCCAGTTTCTCTTCTTGATGTGCATACCAAGCATTGACATGCTGACACATCATGATTCCAAATATCCTGACGTACCACATTATGGTAGATTGGTGGTTTCCAGCTTCTAGATGATAATCAATCTTTTCACGCTTGTTTAAGCGTCATCTCAAAAAGATCCGTGATCCATAATTTGGAGATGACAGGCCAAACCTTATGGACCAACGTTAAGATACCGCCAAAATAGTGTTTTTGGAGTTGTTCCATTAGGCTTCATGCAGAGCAAAAACAGGTTTCATCATCAACACCTAAATCACAGTTCGTAAGGAAATAAATCCCTTCACCAGCGGTTATTGTGGTGTTTTCAAAAAGTCAAGTGTTTTCGACAAATATGAGAACAAAATTCCATTGTGTATAAGATCTTAAGAATCAAAAGGGAAGATCGTTTAAAATATGGTATTGTCAGACAGACGGCCTTCCGTGAGCAAAAGAATATCTCAGTGATTGGAGTGGAAGGTGGCGACTCCTGGGGGATTAGCATGCCAGGTGAGATCCCGCAGGAGCATTCTATAGATCCAAAGGCTAAATACGCGCCGTCCTGGCGCAATGCCTGTATGACCTGCATCCTGCAGGCCTCCGGAAAGCGTCCGCCTGGAACGGAAATCACCGTTGACAAGCAGACTCGCCATTTGTAGATGATGATCTCGTTCAATATAGAATGGAAGTTCTACAAAACAAAGTGAAATATTCCCTAAAAAATGTAGGAGGAGAAATAAAAAATAGTACAAGAAAACCTTGTACCATTTAACTCGGTGAATGCCGAGAGTCTATTACGAGTAAGAGGAGGGAAAAGCAATGCTCGCTATGTTTTTTTGGTCATTTGTAATTGGTGGACTTATTTGTATGTTTGGGCAATTGATTATGGACCTATTTAAGTTAACCCCTGGACATACCCTGAGTTTATTAGTTGTATTAGGAGCTATTTTTGCAGGAATAGGACTTTATGAACCATTGATTAACTTCGCAGGGGCTGGGGCAACCATCCCGATTACAAGCTTTGGAAATTCCCTTGTGCAAGGAGCAATGGCTGAAGCTGACAAACATGGATTGGTTGGAGTGATG
Source organism: Bacillus sp. J14TS2 (assembly GCF_018333015.1). NCBI lineage: Bacteria > Bacillati > Bacillota > Bacilli > Caryophanales > Bacillaceae > Bacillus > Bacillus sp. J14TS2. The sequence continues at coordinate 17,107 of NZ_BORE01000019.1, forward strand.
ACAGGCATGTTTGAGGTTACTTCTTCCGGAATTTCTGCCGCTATTGTCTTCGGATTTATAGGTGCTCTTATTTTTAAACCAAAAGGGTAAATGCGATAATCTTGTATATTCATTTACCATGCTTTTCTTGAAAGAGAAGAAAGTATAAAATTTTGGCTAGTGTTTTGATCTAGCTCCTGCGCCTAGCCCCGAGAGGCTCGCAGGATACGAGTCCATCGGCGTTGCGACTATTAGTGCAGACGAAGAGACAGGACGTCGCGTTTGAGTCTGTCGCCAGGACGTCGCGTTTGAGTCTGTCGCCAGGACGTCGCGAACTTAGCCGATGTAAGCCAATGAAAGGCAAAGAACGCCTTTCTTTGTCTTAGAACATTTGCTTGTCGCCGATAGGCGGGCGCCTTGCGCTTTTCTTAATTTCATCTTTTTTTAGGTTCGCCCATACAAAACAGGCACTAGCCACATAAGTTATAGGGAACCAACAAAAGAGAGGTGAGCGCAGATGTACGGATATGGATACGGTGCAGGAGAATGTGGATGTGGTGGATACGGTGGTTATGCAGGTGGTGGCGGCTTTTTCGGCGGAGGATTTGCCTTGATTGTCGTTTTGTTTATCCTGCTTATAATTGTTGGTGCAGCCTTCTGTTAAAGATGTTTAGCATACAGAAAGATGGGTTGCCGATCAAGCAACCTATCTTTTCCTGTTCAATTGCTCATTTTAACCACACTTATTTCACTTTCCTTCATATCATATAAAGTATGAAAGGAAGGGAGCGGAATAAATGGAAAATCATTTTTTTAAAAATGTAGAAAAGAAAACAGGCGTCAATATGAATGAAGTTTTAGAATTAGCCAACTCACTGCAAAATGCCAACTTTAAAGACGAGAGAACGGTAAGGGGAATTATTAAAAAGGTTTCTCGAATTGCCAATAAGCCTGTTTCTCAAGAAATGGAAGATAAAATGGTCAAATCCATCATTCAAGATGGGAACCAATTGGATATGAATGCTATTTCAAAAATGTTAAATAATAAAAGGTAAATTAAAGTAAAATGGCCGTCCTTAAGGGGCGGTCATTTTACTTAACTATATAAATGTTTCATACATATGATTTTGGGGTATAAAATGTATAAACGGTATACAGGAGGTGTCTTCATGGGATATATTGGACCAGTACAGCCTTATCAGTATCAGGAATACCATAAAAGAACTTTGACAGCGCATACAAAATATGATCCAATGCCTATTTCCACGACTGAAAAAGTGTTATTACTTACTCCATTTCAACGGATTTTACATCATAAACAGTACAACAATCAACAGATCGTTAGAAAAAAGTCGAAAGGTAATACAATTTTATCTGAAAAACCTATTCGTCTTGATGGACTTGATGATAAAACAAAAGGAAGGCATTTCAATGAATATGTATAATATTGAAATGCCTTTCTTATTTTTAATGTAAAGAAAACACTAAACAATTTCCTCATGCAATTGTTTGATCATTGTTTTATGTGGAATTCCTGCATCCATAAATTCCTCTGAACATACAGTGTAGCCAAGTTTTTCATAAAAAGGGATCGCACTGATTTGTGCATGCAACTTAAGTTGTTGAATTTTATTTTTCCTGGCAAACTGTTCAATTGTTTCCATAATCATTTTTCCTGCTCCCACTCGACGATAGTCAGCCATGATACAAATTCGTTCAACCTTACCGAAACCTTCTACTGTACGAAATCTCCCAGCACCAATGGGCACACTGTCATCATACAATACGAAATGAGTGGATTCATTTTCAAATTCATCTATCTCTAAATCCAAGGGTACTTTTTGTTCCTCAACAAATACCTTTTTTCTAATATAAAATGCATCATTCAGTTGATGTTCTGTCGTTGTTTGTATAGTCTGCATAATCTTTTTATTAATCCTTTCCTAAACGAATAGTCTCATACGTTGACCAAGAACCATTTTCCAATTGATAAACTAAATGGATTCGATCAACGGTTTCTTCATGATCCACACCAAGCATCCCCAGTGCACCGAAAACGTCAGAATGCTCGTCATTCGATAGTTTTTGGCCGATCGTGACATGAGGAACAAATGGATGTTCAGGTGGATCACCTGGCATTTCCTTGCATAGTTCTTCATGGAGGCGATCCAATTCGTCTGTTTTTTTAACTTTTAGATAGATGGTATTGGTTATAGGCTGAAATGAACTAACTTTAAGAAATTTTAATTGGAGAGGCTGATATTTTTGCACAATTTTATCTAGCATTTCGGTTAGTTTTTCAGGCTTTTCCTCCGTTTCAAAACCTTCCTTTAATGTTAAATGCGGAGGAATTAAGGCATAGTGGGAATCATAGCGCTTGCGATAAGAATTGGCTAAATCTTGTAATTTTTTTGATGGAAAGATAACAACTCCATATTTCATTTTTTTTCCTCCTTTTTTGCTTATATAAATATCTTATATCATAACTATAACAGATTCTTATACAGGTTGCTTAAGAAAACATCGTTTGCAAGGCCCTTTTAACTTCAGGTTGCCAATATTTCCAAGAATGTCCACCATTAAATTCTTCATAAAAAATGTCATAGCCCTTTTCGATGAAAAGTTGATGAAGCTCGCGATTTGGTGTAAGAAAATCACGGTTATTAGAAACTTTTACGACTGATTCTTCCTTGCCAACCACATGATAAATATTGAAGTTAAATACAGAAGGGGCAGATTCTACCTCATCAAGAATTTTCTCGTTTACATATGGAGAATGAAGAATAATGTTTTTAAATAGCTCTGGGTAATAAAGAGCCGAACGTAACGAAACGGTTCCAGCAAGACTATCTCCCATTAGGGTGCGTTTTTCTCTTAAGGAATAAGTTGGATAGTGCTGTTCGATCCATGGAATTAATTCATCTGCTATAAATTCCATGAATTTTAGATTTTCTTCTCCTGAAGGGTGATATTTATGACGACGATCTTGTACACTTTTATAGTGGGTAGCCACAATAATAGTCTTCTCTAAAGACCCTTGATCAATCAATTCATCCGCATAACGGGTAAGCTTTCCTAATTGAAAATAATCTTTCCCATCTTGAACAATAATCAAAGAGTATTTTTCGTTTTCCGAAAAAGAAGCTGGTAAATAGACCAGAAGTGGGATATTTTCTTGTAGTTGTTTGCTTTCAATATTGGCATCATAGATTTTTCCCCTAGGAAGTGACAAAGTAAACACCTTGCTTTCATTTTTCTTTTGCTGCATTTCTCATTATTTTATCATAAAATGAAACAAATAATGAATACAAGCAAAAAGACACCTGTAAAATGAAGGGATGTCTACTTACAGGTGCCCAAGTGTATGACTGGAGATGAATTATGCGTGTTTTAGCTCAAGCCTTCTTGCGATTAAAGATAATATATAGTTCACAACGAAGTAGATTATCGCGATTAATATGAAGATTGGAATAACAAAGTTTAGATCTTGGGCTTGAATAATTTTGGCATGGTGAAGCATTTCAGGCAGGGCAATGACAACTGCAAGTGATGTATCCTTTAATAGAGAAATAAATTGACTGACAAGATTCGGTACCATTCTTGTCAATGCTTGAGGCAGGATAATTTTACGCAATGCCTGCAAATAAGTGAGACCAGAGGAACGTGCCGCCTCCATTTGCCCTTTTTCAATTGAATTTAATCCACCTCTGACGATTTCAGCAATCATCGATGATTCAAAAACAACTAAAGCTACAATGGCTGAAACGGTAATACTTAGGTTAATGCCGATCTCAGGCAAGGCTAAATATGTAAACAATATTATTAATAGAAGTGGTAAATTCCGAATGGCTTCAACAATAACTACAGCAATTTGAGAAATGACAGGTACTCTGGTGAAACGAATCGTTCCAAGTATCCCGCCAATAATAAAGCTAAATATAATGGAAACAACCGCCACTTTTAATGTTACATAAAATCCTTCCATTAAAAAAGCTAAATTCCCTGGTGAAAATGCACCTGAAAAATCCATTTTCCCCCTCCTTAATAAGTATTTGCGAGGCGTCCTTCTAAATACCTTACGCCTAAACTTAATGGAATGGTGATAATTAAATAAAGCAAAGCGACTAATAAATATACATCAAAAACAACAAATGTTTTAGCAGAAATAAGGTCTGCTTGGTACATCAAATCAGCACCAGAAATCAGGGCCAAAATAGATGAGTTTTTCACTAAATTAATAAATTGATTTCCAATTGGAGGGATGACAATCTTAATTGCTTGAGGTAAGATAATCATTCTCATTGTTTGCATATACGTTAGTCCCGATGATCTTGCAGCTTCTGTTTGTCCTTTGGGAATTGACAATATACCTGATCGAATGGCTTCTGCAATAAAGGATGATGTATAAATGGAAAGGGCAATTGTACCCGCGGTAATACCACTAAACCTTATGCCAATCACAGGTGTTCCAATAAAAAAGAAAAAGGCAATGACAACCAAAGGAATATTTCTAAAGAATTCAACATAGGCGGTTCCGATCCAACGTAATGGTGCAATCGGTGTAATGCGCATAACGGCGACAATCGTTCCAATTATGAAACTTGCGACAAGTGCTGTTAAACTTGCGACAATCGTAACTTTAAAGCCATCCCAAAACATATCAGAGTATTCTACCAAAATTGAGAAGTCCAATATATCTCCTCCCGCTACATTTAATTAGAGACCAGGACATAAGTATTTTCACCAAAGGAAAAACCGAACTACTAAGGTACATATATCCCTGCACCGGAAATACACTTCACTTTCCGCGGGCGAGTGACATGCCTTCCGGTGTATTGCCGAACTCTAACTTCCCGCAGGAGTCTAAGTATGTTTCCTTCGCAAAGATCATGCATTGTTCGTCCTTGGAGTTTAACACTTAATTATGTCCCAGCCTCCTGTTAATGAACCTATCTAAACATTTTTATTCGATCTCAATCCATTCATTGTAAATTTCGTCAAATTTTCCATTATCTTGTATTGCCTTCAGGGCATCATTGAGTGCTTCAACTAGTTCTGTTTCCCCTTTTTTAACACCAATGCCATAAGGCTCATCAGTAAATGTGCCTCCAACCAATTCGTAAGAATCATCTTCTGAAGCCATTCCTAATAAAATGGAGTTATCTGTTGTTAACGTATCACCTTGCCCAGATTTTAATGCAGTAAATGCTTCTTGGTAATTTTCGAATTCCAGTACTTTAGCATCTGGAGCGGCCTCCCGAATGTTATCTGTTGAGGTAGAGCCCTTTACGGCAAGCACTGTTGTGTCTTTTGTAAGATCATCGACACTTTTGATCGGGCTGCCTTTCTTAACTAATAGCGATTGTCCTGCTTCAAAATAGACATCAGAGAAATCAACTTCTTTTTTTCGTTCTTCAGAAACAGTCATCGTTGCGATAATTGCATCAATATCCCCTTTGTTCAAGAGCGGGATTCTAGTTTTCGATGTAACTTCAACAAATTCAACCTTGGTTTCATCACCAAGTATTTCTTTCGCGATTTGCTTGGCAATATCGATATCAAACCCTTCCACTTCTCCTGAAGTAGGATCCTTTAATCCAAAGAGCCTTGTATCAAATTTTACACCGAAAATGATTTTGTCACGTTTCTCGATTGTTTCAAGTACGTTTTCGCTTGTTTCCTCATTATTATCACCATTTCCATTATTTCCGCTTTCTCCTTTGCCACTGGTGCTACTGGTACCACATGCAGCCATTAAAATGATTGAAAGAAAAGTCACCACTGCCAAAACTGATAATTTATTTCGTTTCTTCACTATACATCGCCCTCTCTAATGATTTAATATTCGACTAAGAAATAATTTAGCACGTTCGTCTTGAGGATTTTGGAAAAACTCCATAGGATCGGCTTCTTCAAGAATTTGACCTTCATCAATAAAGATAATCCGGTCTCCCACTTCCTTAGCAAATCCCATTTCATGGGTCACTACGACCATTGTCATGCCTTCTTTAGCAAGCGCCTTCATAACATCTAAGACTTCACCAACCATTTCGGGGTCGAGTGCCGAAGTTGGCTCATCAAAGAGTAAAATTTCAGGTTTCATAGCAAGTGCTCTTGCAATAGCAACACGTTGTTGCTGTCCGCCTGAAAGCTGAGAAGGGTAGGAGGAAGCTTTATTTGGGATTCCTACTTTTTCAAGGTAAAACTCTGCCGTTTTTTTGGCTTCTTCTTTTGATTTTCGTAAGACATTAATAGGAGCAATGGTAATATTTTCCAAGACCGTTTTATGTGGGTATAAATTAAAATGCTGGAATACCATACCTATATGCTGTCTTACTTTATTAATGTCAGTTTTTTTATCATGAATTTCTTTATCACCAACCGTTAGAGAACCATCAGATATTGTTTCAAGCTTATTGATACACCTCAATAAAGTACTTTTTCCCGACCCCGAGGGACCAACAATGACAACTACTTCCCCTTTGTCAATTGTTAGATTAATATTTTTTAAAACATGGAAATCCCCGAAGTATTTATTCACATCTTTAAAGGAAATCATCTCTTTCCCCCTTTCCAATGACACAGATAAATTGACGGTAATGGATAAGAAACCGTTTTCGCTTTTCGATACAATAAAAAAATCCACGAAGACTTTAATTATCTAACATAAGTACTAGTTCCTCCTCTTGGATATTTTAAGAAAATATTTCCCCATTAATTTATGTATCTTCCCATTAACTTCTATAATGTTACTAAATTAAAAAACAGAATACAACAGGAAAAACGATTCAAATTGTTTAGAGCAGATGGAGAAAATGAATTAATTTCTCTATCTGCTCTATTTGTACCACTCTATGCTCTTCAAAGAGAACTTGGATTGAATACATGAGATGTTAACCATTTGGCTTCTGGGTTGTTGTCCATGTTTTTCTGTTCACTAATGTATTTAAGCCACAACAAATCCTCTAAAATGGCTGTGTGTAAACAGGAAATCTTCCTTATATTATATAAAGAAGCCGTACATTCATGAGAAAAATGATAGATGTGTATCATTGTTTTTCTTGTTTCCCTAATTAGCTCTTCATTTCTCAGAGGAATTTGTGCAAGCTCCGTTAACTCATATCGGTTAATTAAAAGTTTCATAAATAATTGTATATTTTCGTATGAATGTACGATGGATTGAATAATTACTTTCTCATTCTGTCCGTTGGAATGCATCGTTTTCCAGAGAGTGAGTAAACTTTTATGGTGAGTTATAATGGCAATCCATAAATCAAATAATGAATCATTCGCATCAATCATCTGACAGTTCTTGGAGTTCATCTTGGCCACCTAAATCTTCAGGAGTCGCTTCATCTGACTGTTCTTTACTGTCTTCTTCATCGGATTGAGGCTCCTGCTGTTCATTTATATCCTCTCTAGAATTTTCATCCACTTCATCATCAAAGAGGTTGTGGGGACGAGGGGGGATTTGCCTTTCATCGAATGCAAATATTTCTTCTAGCTTGTTTAATAAAAACCAGTCCTTCACCACAGCAGTTCTTAATAAATGAAGTGCTGATTTATTCAGCGTAATAATTTCTTGATTGGAGGGCTGTGTAGGAAAATTAAAATCATTTCCAATAAAAGCATGGATTTTAGATGCGCCGGCATTCAGAAGATTAGCTAATGCCATTTCTTCGTGGATGATCGACTCTAATAAATGATCAATGACTTCTTGACGAGATGTATTGTTAAACTCCTCAGGCATGTTCATTCATAAACCTCCCTTGCATGCATGATCTTAACATTATTTTATTGGTTGATAATAGATACGTGAGCGGATGGCAAGCCCATTATACAGAGAAGATCTGAAAAACGAGGGGAGGGGAAGGAAATTTATATTTATAAAAAAAGATGACCAATAAGATCATCTTTTTCTAAGAAGCATATTTATTTTTTACGCGAGGCCGGGTTTTGCTCGCCAATCCGTAGTATGAAAGGGTGGCAAATAAGGCTGCACAAAAAATAAGCACACCCATTGGTTGAGCCGAATATTCTCCTGCAATCCCAACAAGAGGAGCGGAAACGGAGCCAAGTACAAAAGGAAGTAAGCCTAAAAGAGCAGCTGCACTCCCGGCAATATGTCCTTGTGTTTCCATTGCCAAGGAAAACGAGGATGTTGAAATGATCCCCATGGATGAGACGAAAAAGAAAATTGGAATAACGATTGTGACAAGCGGGCCTTTGAAAAATACGGCTAAAAGTAGCGCACTACTTGCAATCATTGCCAATGATAATCCAATTTTTAAAAAGCGTTCTTCTGACACCTTATCAGCAAGACGACCGACAACTTGGGTTCCAATCATAATTCCAATGCCATTCATCGCAAAGAGTACACTAAATAATTGTGGGGAGGCTCCATAAATGTTTTGATAAACAAAGGGTGTTCCGGATACATAGGCAAAAATACCCGCTGAAATAAACCCTTGAGTAAGGGCAAATCCTAAAAATTTGCGGTCCATTATGAGAGAGAGGAAATTTCTAAAAGTCTGCCCAATATTACTAGGCACTCTATTTTCCTCAGGTAAGCTTTCAGTTAATTTCAGTGAGACAAACGTAACAAGAAGAATCCCGACAAAACCCAATGTAACAAACACGCCTTTCCAATTGGTGAACAATAAAATACTACTGCCTGCAACTGGAGCTAGAATTGGCGCTAAATTGTTAATGAGCATTAGTAATGAAAAAAACTTAGTTAATTCCCGCCCTTGATATAAGTCGCGCACAATAGCACGAGAAATAACAATGCCGCCAGCAGCGGCGAAGCCTTGAGTAAAGCGGGCAGTGATAAACGTTGAGATATTTGGTGCAAAAGCACAGAAAATAGATGCGATAAAGTATAGGAAGAGAAATAGTAATAATGGTTTTCGTCTTCCTTGAACATCACTCATCGGTCCAATAATTACTTGGCCAAATCCAAGACCAAGTAAGCAAGCAGTTAAACTAAATTGGACAAGAGAAGCGTTTGTATGAAAATCTTGTGTTATAGTTGGAAATGAAGGCAAGTACATATCAATGGTAAGGGGGCCTAAAGCTGCCAACGACCCAAGTAATAATGCCAACTTCATTCTTGAATTTTTATCGAAACGTTTCAAATTAGTAACACCTTTCCTCTAACATTAGTAAGTTTTGACCATAAAAAAAAGAGATTTATAGAAACTCTCAGAAAAATAACCGGATTCTATTATTCTTTAGACATTATACGATAGTCTTTCGGGAAAGGAAATGTTTAGTGATCACGCATCTACAGATATCCGAAAGAAACAAGGAAAATCTCGGCATGGTTTTGCGCTAGACTTTCCTTTGAGTCTGGTAAAAGGGTGTATTGTTAATGTAATTGATCAACTATGTGATTTATCTCTCAATAAGTTCTGTTATTTGCATGGGATTGTCTAATTTAGGAAAGCCAGTAATTTTTTCACTTATAAAATCTGGTTGAAACCATGTTGCTTGATAAGCCTTTAGACCGACTTTTGAAGCACCATATAATTCGTTTGAGCCACCATCACCAATAAAAAGAGAGCGTTCAGGGGAAACCTCTAGACACTGACATGCCATCAAATATATTTTAGCATTTGGTTTTGCTTGCTTTACTTTATATGAAAAAACTACTTCATCAAAAAAGTTGGCTAATGGAGAATCTTCCCATCCGACGACTTCCTCTGCTGTACAATTGCTAATTAAACCAACTTTTATATCTTTGTCCTTCAATATTTGTAGCACTTGGAGTATTTCAGTGTCTATTTCTTTAAAAGGAACCAATTTTGCCTCCAATCTCCGCTGATGAATCTCTTCAATTACATTTTCATTTATTGGCTTATCAAGAGATTGCAATATATCCTTAAGGCAGCTTTGATGATCGAGGAAAGTACCATCCATTCTTTTTTCTCTTCTGGCAGACCATGCTTTTTTAAAGATTTTTGCGTCTATTCCTAACTCTGCACTGGAGTATGTTGCTTTCCTCTGATTATTTTGCCATTCCGTAATCAGTGTTTCATATAAATCAAAAAATATTGCCTCAACCATCAAAAACCCTCCTAACCTTGTAATAGACTCTCTGCATTCACCGAGTTAGATGGTACAAGGTTTTCTTGTACTATTTTTTATTTCTCCTCCTACCCAGGAGTCGCCACCTTCCACTCCAATCACTGAGATAATCTCTTGCTCACGGAAATCAACCACGCACTATCTTGGTAGACGATGTTTACAGAAACATTCTTTTTTTGAAAAAATAAACTTGTGACGCTTTTTTGACATGTCTTTTTTTGATAAGAGCCTCGATTCCCAGCAAGCTTTTGGTCATTCGGCGGATTGACACCTTGGAATTCCGAGAGTCTATTGTATAGTGAACAATATGTATTTTAATTGATATCCCCTAAATAAACAGGAAGATTATTCCCTCCAACATGATCAAGAACATACTGGCGCATGGATTGAGGATAGAGCCTATAGTTTAATAATTCCGTTAAAGGCAGCCACTCCACACTGATTTGCCCATCATCAGGCGAGCTGCCATTTCCTACATTATTAGAATTTCCCTTAATTTGACACAAAAACATATATTCAATTTGATGCACATCTGAATCAAAGGTAAAATGTTCATGATTTTTTCCAATATATTCACGGATAAATAGTAAATAATCAATCTTTACACTTGCGTTGACTTCTTCTACACATTCTCTTTCTAATGCTTCATGAAGCGTTTCTCCATGCTCTTGGCCGCCACCTGGTAAAATATAATAAACCCCATCGATATCCTGTTTTTTGATTGCCAACAATTGTCCATCTTGAATAATAATCGCTTTTGCCGAATTTCTTATGTTCATCGTATCCCTCCACTGTCTATCTTACACCAGAAAAATAAAAAAATGCTTGATCAAGGGGATTTTTCAAACAAATTATAAATATGCTAGAGATGGAATAATCCAAAGCTATGAAGTTGAGATTATAAGTCTATAAAAACACATTATCGGTTTGCCAATGTAAGCTGATAAAAAAGTTGAGAACCCTTATAGCCAGTTTTTATAAACCCGTATTTTTCATATAATTTTACTGCACTTTTTTGGTAGGTAACCGTATCAAGAAGAATTTCTCCATATTCCTGTTGCTTTGCATGTTCAATCACATGTCGTAACAGCATTTGACCTATTCCTTTTCCACGAAAGGGTGGTAGCAGGTACATACGCTTCAGAGTTCCTGTATATTGGGTATCCTCTCTTAAAGCTGAGGTCCCAATTAAGTTCCCGTTATCAATAGCAATCCAAAATCCTCCTCGGCCTCCATAGATGTGAGATATCTTATCCAAGTCGACGTCTAGTCTTCGATCATAATCAAAACCAAACTCTTGATGAACATTAATAACCAATTGCTTAACCGATTCAGCATATATTTCAGTAAATGGCAAAATTTCAACAGACATATTAACCTCCAATGACTATGATAGAGGAACTTATCTCGATAATTTTTGATTGCAAAATTCTGTCCATATGTCGAGCTCTTAACAATTGTTCCTTAAATCGTTTATTAATATCCTATTAATTCCATATATTAACAACCGGTTCACTCGTTTCAATTCTTACTTTACTTTCCTTCAAAAAATCGACACTCCATTGGTCTAAGTTTGATACATCCCAACTTCGATAACAGCCTATATAAACAATTATTTCTCTTAATTGTAGAAAAATTGGAATCTGTTTTAACCATTTTTCATCAAAATAGTTTTCCTCTTTATATCCTTTTAAGAAATGCTCCATAAATGAATGAGCTTGAGATTCCTTACTCGCTTTTCCAGCTTCGCCTCCATAAACATAAACAAAATAATATAAGGGTATAGCAATATCTTCAATAAACCAACTATACTGTGCCTCATCAAAATCAAAAAGAGTGATTATTCCTTTATCCTTTACTAGGAAATTTCCAACTCCTATATCACCGTGAATAAGTCCATAGGAATGCTCATCTTTAGTAAAACTGGATTGGATTTTTTCAATGAGTTTGTCACGAGATTGATAAATTAAATATTGATCTGATGGGACAAACTTTCGAATGTTTTGCAGATAATAATTCTGGTTCCAGTCGTGCCTCCGAATAGATTCATCCTTTGGTTTATAGCTTTTTGATAAGGAATGGATTTTCCCCATAATCTTACCAAGGTTGTAGTATAGATTTGTATCACTTAGACACTCAGGATAATCAATCTTTGAACCTTCTGCTTTTATAAAAGATGTCACAATGAAATTCACATCGGATTTATCAATTACCTCTACATAATCACCTTGTGTAGATGGGATGGGACTAGATACAGAGACACCGTTTTTCGCTAAATAAAGAAGCCAATCAATTTCTCCCTTTACTGCATTTACACTACGATGAGCATTAGGAGTAAACCTTAATATGTAATCTTGATCATTTTTTGAGTACTCATATATAAAATTCTGCCAATTGCCAATATGGGTTAAATCACTCATTTCAATACCAAATCTAATTGCTCCAATGGATTGAATTTCTTGAGTGAATGCTTCAATAATCTTTTGATCCATAGATGGATACCTCACTAATTTAGTTTATATATTACTAATTCGAGGTACCAATACTAATTTCCTTCAACTAACAGCCCGATTGAGTTACAAGAAGGGGAAACTTCCCAGCAAATCGTATATACCGATATTGTTCTTATAATATGGAATGAAAAGAGAGGAATAGCTGGATTCCTCTCTAATCACTTTTTATTGTTTAAAGATAAACTGTTCTCTAAATTTTCGTGGATGTTTGCTTTCTTCATTTTTGTTTGTCCAAGTTATGATCACTATCAACTTCGAAGCCTTAGTATATAAAGGAAAATTATAATGATGAAAGTTAGTATCCAGCAGCTCATCTTGTGGGTAATCAGCGGTAAATAGTTCATATTGTTTTGTTGAATTTGGATCATCCCTGTATGCTTCAATCCTAACTAATTTAGGGTTTTCTCTGCCAATGTTTTGATGTCCATACTGTAAACACTATACAAATCTGGATTTCTTGATTTGTTAAGATTTGGATCTTCGTCATCTGCTTTTGCAATGACCACTTTCCAGTGCTTTGAAGATTCAGTTGAAGGTAGTTTCTCCAGAGTAGTTGCTAAAGAATTAGTGGGTAGTAATGTTACTAGTAAAACTATATAAAATAGAAGCATTGCTACCTTTTTCATTTCATCACACACCTTTTTCGTAGTTGCTATTAGTTTGATTTAAAAGAATTATATTTATTCTCAAGCAATGTTAATTCATCACTCTGGAAAGAGTTATGAAGTTAAGTAGTGAGCTCTAGACTCTGTATAGCACAAATAAAAGCTGTTATTGTGACAGTGTTATGTGCTACTATATATAGGCATCAAGAAAGGATGATCACTATAAACGCTGAAAAATATGATCTTAATACGATATACATATTAAAGGAGCACCCTGATATAAGCAGTGGTCGGTGTGACAACTGTAATAATGCTGCTTTTCACAGCTACTTACAAGATGGTAAGTTAATTCGCAAATGTAAGTCCTGTGGCATGATGAAAAGTATTTAACCTTATCACAAGATGGAGTCCTTCAGTATTAAATATCTCTACAATAGTTCTCCATCTCCTAATTTTGGACGTATCAAAAAAGCATCTAAATAATAAAGATGCTTTAAATTTAATACCTTCTCTATAATTATTTTATTCATTGATACCTAGACGTATTTCCTCCGCTTCCTCTTGGATTTGGCCAATCAAGGATATAACAGATCCTGCAGTCTGAATCCAACTTCCCACTGCCCCAATCTGACCTTGTTCCGAGTTATTTCCGTGCAGTTCTTGAGTAGTACTTATTGCTTGCAAGGAGTTCCCAATGCCCTGTAAAAGGTTTCCAACAATATTCTCCGCTCTTCCAGCTTCTGTACTATCAAAAAACTCATCTGCCAGTCCTACGAAACTTCCTAAAGCCTGCATCCAAGTTCCCGCAATAACTATTCTTTGTTCAGTCTCTTCGTCAGAACAGCCATAAAGCAACATCCCTGCGAAAACGGTCGAATTACCTGTTGCTTGAATTTCATCTCCGATTTTTTCTAGAGATACTGAACCTTGGCCATCTGCGGCCAATGCACTTCCCGAAGCTTGCAAAACATTGCCTATCAGTCGCAATTGATAGCTTTGTGTTTCATTTAAATGTAATTGAGGAGTATTGCCGATGGCCGCTTGTATAGTTCCAATTGTTGAGAGAAAATAACCGATTATTTCCTTCAAATGATTATTCATGTATATTCAATCCAACTCATTTTCATTTCTAATACATTCTATTCTTAAACCGATTATTCAGTTCATTCCTTCCATCAACCGTAGCATACTGCAACTTATCCATAGGGTAGGAGTTTTCCGCATTAACGGGCAGAAATATCTCCACCTCCAAGCAAATTTAGCCTTTGATCCTCAAAAATTCAGTGGGGATGAAGATACACCGTCCTTAGAATCAAGTTTGCCTTAAATCCTTCTACTTTCAACATCTTACACTCCGGAATTTGAAAGTGTTGACTTAAAATTATTTATCTAGTATAATTAATCTTGTCTTTACATAATATGTTGATTCTGTAGCTCAGCTGGGAGAGCGCCACCTTGACAGGGTGGAGGTCGCTGGTTCGAGACCAGTCAGAATCACTACGGATCGTCAAACGTTAATATAATAGCGTTTGACGTTTTTTGGTCTAGGAGATTATAAAATGAAACTTCAATCAGTTAAAGGCATAGGATGTGCTAGTGCAGACATGATGATTGTTATCACGAACTCCGGCTGAGAAAGATGGTCTAGGAATTGATGATGTTTTTTATTCAAAATTGTTATCAATCAAAATTTTTTTATAAATGTCAGACACCAAAAAATCCTCAAACGATAAGTGGTTTTTTATAGGCGAACTTGGAGGAAATAGCTTTCCTAAAGGATAAATTAGATTTATATCGAATTTCAAAATTATAGTTAATAGTTGCAATTAACATTTAATAGGAGAAGGAAACGATGAGTAAATATGACTTTTTATCAATAGCAGCAGTGGTTATTAATATCCTTGTCTTTTTTATTTTTCGTGGTCCGAATGTAAATGGATTTATTTTGGCTGCCGCTATGGGGATCATTGCAATTTTTGGTATTTTCGTTGCCCTTCGCTCAAAATACGTTGCATTGTATATTATTATAAATGTGATGATATTAATATCTTTACTAGTTCTTATTTTTGCTTTACTCGTAAGCTATGGCAGAGTTATGAACGAGTAAAATTTTATACATAGAATTTCTTCCATCCTTCAAATTTCAACGAATATGAATTTTTACAGTGTCGCTGTGCCTCTTAATGCGGAAGAAAGGAGCACAAACGAGATACAAAAACAAGATTTAAAATTTGAAGTTTTGCTCAAGACCCAAATGGAAATAATACAAATAACTAGGCATTGAGGAGGTCTAAAGAATGAGTCTACTTTATATCAAAGCGATGGAAGTCTTTAAAAAAGATGCAGAGCGTCAGAATAGAGAAGGACCTCAAGATATTAAACCTTATATAAAAAATAAATGGCGAAAAAATAGGTATTAACAAGTATGAACGAGAATTGAAAGGCATTGAATGACACGCGAGAGGTCGTTCAATGCCTTTTGTGTTATAGAAAAAGGCACTATACAAAAATACGATAAGGGTCGCTATGGTGAACGTAAATGAACAAAGCATCTAATAAAGGGAGATAAAACTGGACAAATCTATATGATATAATGAAAACCACAATCTATAAGATTTGTTACTTCTGTGAACTCACCACCAATAGATTCTTCACTTGATTGAATAAAAAAGGAGAGAAGTCGATTATATGGTGAAGTATAAAGTATTAGCCTTAGATTTAGATGAAACCGTCCTAACCCGCAATAAAGGCGTATCTGGAGCAAATAAGCAGTGGATAAAACGAGCAGCTGATGCTGGTGTTGTCGTCGTTTTGACAACAGGTCGAGGATTACAAAGAGTTGAACGAATTCGTCAAGAATTAGGTTTAGAGTCACCAATGGTACTTGCCAATGGAGCTGAGATCTGGAGTAAACCTGGAGAACTTGTGAAAAGGTTTTATATTGAGCAAAAGGATATTCGCATGTTGCATGCAATGGCTCTTGAATCTGGGGGAACATTTTGGGGATATAACGATACAGACCATGTCAAGATGGAAGATTGGGCAGATGATATCTTTGCAACAAACTTTTTCAAATTTGGTATTAGTCATAATGATGAACAGATTGTTCGACAATTAAGAGAGAAACTAAAAAATAGTGAGACATTAAATATTACATGGTCGTCGAGTCGTGTTGTGGAAATTTCACTTGTCAATGTTTCAAAGGCGACAGGTATACAGAAGCTTTGTGAACATTTAGGGATTGAGATGGCAGAAGTTATGGCCATTGGGGATAATCGAAATGACCTTGAATTAATCAAAGCTGCTGGTTTAGGCATTGCGATGGGTAATGCTGAGAAGGAATTAAAAGAAGTGGCAGATCAAATCACAACAACAAATGAAGAGGATGGAGTTGCTCAAGCAATTCAAACATATCTTTTTGAGGAAGATGTAAGCTGATAAAGAAAGCTGTGCCTTGTTATTTTAGGCACAGCTTTCTTTATTTGTTCATAAAAGTGGTAAAAAATTTGGTGTGCCCTTAATCTTTCTGAAAATAAGTATATGGACCATGATGAAAAGTTGTATGTACAATTAAAAACCGGTTCTCTAATATAAAATGTAATAGTAAATCCCCGAGGAAATGAACTCTTTTTCTTAATAATAAGATCGATAGGGGAGTGTAATTTCTGATCATAATTAGGAGAGATAAAATGACTGAAATTGGTTTTGTAAGACACGGAAACACAAATTGGAATATTGAACAAAGAGCACAAGGTCATTCACATAATCCATTAAATGAAACAGGTATGACACAAGCACATGCTGTTGGGAAGCGCTTGGCCGAAGAAGATTGGGAAGTTATGATTTCAAGTGATTTATTACGAGCCCGCCAAACGGCAGAAATTATTGCTTCCTATTTAAATTTGCCTATTTTATTTGATAAGAGATTAAGAGAGATTTCGCGAGGGAAAATCGAGGGGACCATCGAAGAAGAGAGAATTGAAATATGGGGTGAGGATTGGCGCCAGCTTGATCTAGGTGAGGAGACCATTGAAGCTTTACGTGCAAGAGGTGCTCAGTTTGTGGAAGACACATTAAAACAGTATAAAGGAAAAAAAGTATTGGTGATTACGCATGGGAAATTTCTAATTCAAACATTACATGAAATATGTCCAAATGAAACAGATCCAGATGATTTAGTGAAAAATTGTTCTGTCACAATTATAAAAGATATGAAAAAAGGGATGGGATATAAACTTTATAATTGCACTCGCCACCTTGCTGAAAAGGAATTTACTAAATAATACGACTCATCAATGTTACCTAAAAGACAATCGATTAGATAATGTATTGAGGAGGTTTTCACATGAAATTAACATTTTTAGGCACTGCCGGGCCTGATCAAATCCCATCACCATTTTGTGACTGTAGAACGTGTACCTATGCACGCGAACATCGGGGCTATGACTTGAGGAAAAGGTGTATGTACTTAATTAACGATGATTTATTAGTGGATATGGGTGCAGATCTTTTTGCAGCTTGTTCCATGCATGGGGTGAATTTAATCAACACGAAATATGCCCTAGTTACACATAGCCATCATGATCATTTTGATGTGAAGAATATAGGTTTGCGCAAATTAGGCTATCCCACCTATCAGGAATTACCAGTTTTAACGTTCGTAGCTCCACCCTCTGTTATGGCCTTATTAAGCGATTCAGATGTCAGGGATGCGGAGATAGGATTGAAAAGAAAACCTATCCTCCCTTTTGAGCGAATAGACCTTTATCCGTATTCTATTAAGGCACTTAAAGCAACGCATATACCGTCAATAGGGGACGCTGTAACCTATTTAATAGATGATGGCAAAAGCAAAGTATTAATCGCATCGGACACAGCAGTGTACAAGGAGGAAGTATGGCCGCATTTGCAAGATATAGAATTAGATCAGCTGATTATAGAATGTGCGGTTGGAACGAATACTGAATTTAAAGCAGGACAAACACGACATTTGAGTGTAGATGGGGTAGAGACCATGATTACGAAAATGAGAAAGATTAATGCGATTACTGAACAAACTGCCATTCATGCAACCCATTTTACACATAAGCATTGCCCGCCACATCACGAGATGAATGAAGTACTTCGACCTATGAATGTTGAGTGTGCTTATGATGGATTAGTTCTACAATTTTAGCGGGCATCAGCGCCTTTATCCTCCTTTTGAACAAGCACTTTAAATGATTATCAAATAAATATTTCAATTCGATCTAAAAATGCGGAAGGGTGGGGGAATATGAAAATAGATACAAAAACGATAACAAATATGGAAGCGGATACAGGTAGACAAAGTAAGCTCCTCCATACATTAAAGAAAATAGGCGGAAATTGGCAGCTTTATGTCTTATTGTTTCCAACATTAGCGTATTTTTTTATATTCAAATATGTACCTATGTATGGATTACAAATAGCTTTTAAGGATTTTGTGCCAGTTAATGGAATTTGGGGAAGTCAGTGGGTGGGCCTTGATCATTTTACAAGATTCTTTCAATCCTATCAATTTTGGAATCTTTTAAAAAACACATTACTTATCAATTTTTATCAATTGCTATTTTCGTTCCCGATCCCGATTATCTTCGCTTTAATGTTGAATCAAGTGACAAGGACAAGGTTTAAGAAGATTGTCCAAACGGTTACGTATGCACCGCATTTTATTTCTGTCGTTGTCCTTGTTGGGATGTTATTTATTTTCCTTTCGCCATCGAATGGATTTATTAATAATATTATTCAACTTTTTGGCGGAGACCCTATTTACTTTATGGGCAAGGCAAGTTGGTTTAGGACCGTTTATATTGGTTCCGAAATTTGGCAAACAACAGGGTGGAGCGCAATCATTTACCTAGCAGCCCTGACTTCTATCGACCCCCAATTACATGAAGCAGCAATTGTGGATGGAGCTAGTAAATTTCAAAGAGTACGTCATATTGATGTACCTGGAATTATGCCGGTTGTGATGATCCTCTTAATCTTAGATATTGGAAAATTTGTCTCTCTAGGTTTTCAGAAGGTCTTGCTTATGCAAAACACTTTGAATATCAGTTCATCTGAAGTGATACAGACTTATGTTTATAAGACAGGTATTTTGAGTTCTCAGTTTAGTTATGCAGCAGCTATCGGGCTATTCGAAAACGTGATTAATTTTATTCTATTAATTATGATGAATCAGTTTGCTAAAAAAATGAAGCAACAGTCTTTGTTTTAAACGAGGAGGGACAACTTTGCAAAGAATCGCAAAATCTCGAAGTGACAAAATCTTTGATTTTATCAATTATGGAATTTTGACAATCATCCTTCTGATCGTCATGTATCCTTTATATTTAATTTTTATTTCCTCATTTAGTGAACCAGATGCTGTCAACGCCGGTAAGGTAATGTTTTGGCCGATTGGCTTCACATTAAAAGGGTATCAAATATTACTTGAAAATAAAGAAGTATGGATTGGTTATCGCAACACTTTACTTTATGTCGTTTTATCTGTTGGAATTGGCGTATCGTTGGTCACAACAGCAGGCTATGCTTTATCAAGGAAAGATCTATTTGGAAGAAACTTCTTCATGTTCGCGATCGTCTTTACTATGTTTTTTAGTGGGGGATTAATCCCTTCCTATTTACTTGTTCAAGATTTAAAAATGATGAATACCATTTGGGCTGTTGTTGTTCCCTCAGCTGT
This sequence comes from Bacillus sp. J14TS2, assembly GCF_018333015.1. Lineage (NCBI taxonomy): Bacteria > Bacillati > Bacillota > Bacilli > Caryophanales > Bacillaceae > Bacillus > Bacillus sp. J14TS2. The sequence goes on from NZ_BORE01000019.1 coordinate 37,002, forward strand.
TTCTGCTTATCACTTGATCGTAACTAGAACGTTTTTTCAAACGACGATCCCCAATGAATTATTAGAGTCAGCACAAATGGATGGTTGTTCAACATTTCGGTTCTTCTTCAGTATTGTTGTGCCTTTATCGACACCAATTATTGCTGTAATGGCGTTATTTAGTGCAGTATCTGAATGGAATTCTTATTTTCCTGCTTTAATTTATTTACATGATCAAGCTTTATATCCACTCCAGTTGATTTTAAGAAGTATTCTAGTCGCAAGTCAAGAAGCAGCCCAGGCAACGGAAGGGGCAGTAGATCCGGAGTTAATTGTGGAACAGCAAAGATATAAAGAACTAATTAAATACGCGTTAATTATTATCTCGAGTTTACCAATATTAGCACTCTATCCATTTTTACAACGCTACTTTGTTAAGGGTGTCATGATTGGCTCTATCAAAGGTTAATGACTTGTTGGTTGCACCAGAAACCCTGATTATAAGGTTTCTGTTCAATAATAAAATCAATAAGGGGGAAAACAGGAAATGAGAGGGAGAATACTATCAACGTTTTTAATCATTAGTGCAATTGTCTGGGTATTATCAGGCTGTTCAAAATCATCTAATGAAACAAATGCAGCCAAAAGTGAGCCAGATGAGAATTTCAATGAAACAGGTTTGCCAATCGTGAATGAAGAAATCACCTTAACAATTGCCGGATCTTATGATGCAAGGACAGGTTCAAATTGGAATGAACTTGAAACGATTAAAGGGATAAATGAAGGGACGAATGTAAAGATAGATTGGCAGCTTTCACCTAGTTCAGACTGGGCCGAAAAACGTAATTTATTATTAGGGGCTAGTCAGGATTTACCAGATGTCATGTTAAAATTAACCAACTCCGATGTTGTACAAATGGGGTCACAAGGCGTTTTTATTCCACTTGAGGACTCAATTGATAAATATGCACCAAATCTAACTAGTTTTCTAGATCAATATCCTGAAGTGAGAGGTGCTATTACTGCACCAGATGGGCATATTTATGCTTTGCCTTTAGCGAATATGGCTGAATATAAGCGCTCAGATGGAAATACATTATGGATTAATACAAAGTGGTTAGACAAAGTTGACATGGATATGCCAGAAACAACAGAAGAATTTAAAGAGGCATTACTAGCATTTAAGGAAGAAGGGCTAGGCCTGCCTTTAACGGGGATTTATGGATCTGATTTACACGGACTAGGAGTTTTATTTGGTTCTTTTGGTACTTTAGATGAGAAATTCATTGTGAAAGATGGAAAGGTAGAGTTTGTAAGGGCGAGCCCTGAATATAAGGAGGTCATAAAATATATTCGTTCCTTATATGAAGAAGGATTGGTTGATCAGGAAATTTTCTCTCTAGAATCCCAGCAATTGCTTTCTAAATTAGCGGCGGAAGACGAAGCATCTGTAGGAGCTTTCTTTGGTTGGAGTCCTGATCAAATTACGAATCCAGACTATAATTGGGATTACGATTCTCCAATCTTTCCTTTAAAAGGACCTAAGGGTGATCAAGCTACTGGCTTAAAAAACCCCCAGCTTGATATGGCCATGTTCGCGATTACGAAATCCAATGCAAATCCAGAAGCCACTATGCGTTGGGTAGATCGTGCCTATGAACCAGAAATGTCCTTTATGCTTCGTCAAGGGCCGAATCGAGTTGAAAAAGTAGATGATAAATATGAAATTATTGATGCTCCAGAAGGATATAGTTCAGGAGAATGGCGGGTGAAAGAAACACCATATAATAGTTTTGTATATGGTTTTACAAATGAACAACAAGAACAATTGGATACATCGAATTTAAAAGAAGGTCATATAGATCCAGATAGTCCAGAATGGTATGAACTGCGAAAACCTTATATGGAAGATTGGGTTTATCCAAAGGTACTATTTACAAATGAACAATATAAAGGAATAAGCCGATACGATACGGATATTACAGATCATACCGATCAGATGGCGGCAAAATGGATTACAGAAGGTGGGATCGATCAAGATTGGGATGAATATATAAATACTTTAAATCAGATGGGATTAGAAGATTTTATAGATATCTATCAAACAGCCTATGATACGTATATTGAGAATTCAAAATAGCCATTTGGATAAAAAGTTTTGATTGACCGGAGCTGTCCAATAAGTCTTCAGCAACGGAAAAGAAGAGAGAAATGAAATATCCCTCCTTCTTTTTTCAAACGCTAAGAAAATCTACAAAAACGGCGACACGCCTGCGGGAGTAGCATCAGCTGAAGACCCCACAGCGAATGCGAGGAGGCTGAAGCGATGCCCGCGGCAAGGGAGCCTCTTTGGAGATTTTCGATTTTGGGGACAGCCCCATTTTTTGAAAATATAGTTCTATAAGCAAATGAATGCAGCTATAAATGATTAAATTTTGTTTTGTTGCCGATAGTTGGAGGGGTTAATATTCATATAGCGAGAAAACACCCGACTTAAATAAAAACCATTATCGTAACCACATTTCTCTGCAATTTGATCTAAAGTTAAATTTGTATTCAGTAGGAGTTTTGCAGCTTTTCGGATCCGCAAAATTCTTACTAATTCTGATGGGTTCATCCGAAAGGCTTTCTTGAATCTTCTTGAAAACTGAGCAGGACTTAATCCAACAGCATCGGATAATTCACGGATACTAAAAGTGGTATGAGCTCTTTCCATTAACCATTTCACTGACCATTTCATTAACTCATCATCCGTATTACTTAGATCAGTCAAATCATCAAGCTCATCTTTATTGGCTACAGTGTCCCAACTACTACAGGCAAGCTGCCATACATCATTAATCATCAGTTGTTTTCGTAATATGCTACGTGGATCCCTCGCAAGATAAAGCATTCGTAAATACGAAAAATTAGAAGCAACTCGGTGTTTATCACTCGGCTGTGCTTTGAACCAGGGCAGTGCATCATTTTCGGAAATTAATGGCTTATCAAAATCAAATCCAACAAAATGTAAGGCGAGAGGGGATAAAGCTTCACGGTGAAAGGCACAACCAGGAGGACAGAAAACAAATTCATCTTCTAAAATGGTTCCGCTTTCATTTTCGATTTGATAGTTAAAACTTCCTGATTCAACAGCAAACAAAATCCATGTAGGATAGGTGTCCACCTCTAAACTAAATTGTTTTTTGTTTTCCCAGTAAGCATGCGTAATCAGCCTTAGGGAACGATTCCACAAATCACCGTTCATGGTAAACCCAACCCCTTATATATGAAATTAAGTATATGGTAAATGATACATTACTCTATGTTATTAATCAATTTCTATTTATACAATGAAATTAGTGAAGAAGATATATCAAGTTGAGCTTGCTTGATTTAACCTGGAAGCATTATCAAAAATATTTATTAGAAAGTAGGGACTAGATATTATGGAAAATCGTACGGAAAGAAAAGTGTTAAAAACTCAAGTTCTTGTTCTCGGTGGTGGATCAGGAGGATTAGGAGCTGCACTTGCTGCTGCTCGTGAAGGGGCAGAAACGATTATAGTAGATCGCCAAGGTTTTTTAGGTGGCAATATGACAATAGGTCTGCCGCTATTAGGATTTTTAGATGCTCAAAAACGTGTCTCCACTAAAGGATTAGCTCAAGAAATTGTCGATCGCTTAATTGAGCTAGGAGGCTCATTCGGCCATAGGGAATGCCCATTACACAATTCAACAACTGTCATTGATCCAAATTTAATGAGGATTGTTATTTTTGAAAAGGTAAAGCAATATGGTGTTCATCCATTACTGCATTGCGAAGTGATTGACACCAATGTAGAAAATGGGGAATTGAAGTCTGTGATTGTAAAGGGAAAAGGGGACGAAATAGAGATAGTTGCCGATGTATTTATTGATGCTACAGGTGATGGAGATGTTGCTTATTTGTCAGGTGCAGAGTATGAAAAGGGGCAATATTCAAAAGGAGAAATAAAGCAAGAGATCCAACCAGGGACCTTAATGTTTACTATTGGTGGTTTTAAACTAGAGAAGTTTATGGATTATTTGGAAGACCATCCTGAAGAACTAAAACACGGTGAATCAATGAAAATACGTCCTGGATACACAGCCGATTTTCTACGTGCCAGCAACAACCATGTTTTTGTTGGTTTAAGAAATACAATTTCTAAACTGAGGGAAGAAGGAAAATGCCCGATTGATCGTGATACCATCATTTATATTAATTTGCCGAAAGAAGGATACATCGCTATTAATAGTCTGCGTATTCTGAATTTCGATGGTTCAAAGGTGGAGGATTTAAGTAAAGGTGAAATAGATGCTCATTTAAATATTCTTCCTTTAATTGAAATGTTACAGGAAAATGTCCCAGGTTTTGAAGATATTTATTTATCTTCGATCGCTCCATTTATGGGTGTTCGTGAGTCACGTAGAATTATTGGGAAACAAATGATTAAAGAAGATGCTGCGTTAAAAGGAGAAATACCTGAAGATACAATCGCTCTGGGATCATATATTATCGATATTCATAGTGGGGCAGGCGATTCAACGATTATTAAATCGCTGAAAGACCCTTATGGAATCACATATGGAGCAACGATTTCAAGAGATGTCAAACGCCTTATGCTCAGTGGACGCTGTATTAGCGTCGACCCGGTTGTATTTGGCTCATCTCGTGTTATGGCAACATGTATGGCTGTTGGGGAAGGTACCGGAATCGGGGCAGCATTAGCAGCACAGCAAAATATTTTACCAGAAGAAGTGGATGTTCAGATCATTAGGAAAAAGTTGCGTGAAAATGGGGCAATCCTCTCATTAGAGGAAAGTGTGACGCTCTCTTAAGAATAGGTTTATGCGCGAAAGGATGTTTCTGTTGCGATCAGGAACATCCTTTTCTAAAAGATGGGAAAGCATAAAATTGGGCTAGTCTAACGTTAGAACCAGTGCCGCGATTCTAGTGGTGTCCCACAGGATGCGGCATCATTTTTCGATGTTCCACTAAATAGTTTAAGCCAATAAAGGTTTAAAGCGAATTTTTATTGTTTTAAATAAGTAGTTGACAATAAAATGGGATGGCGTTATAATTACTTTGAATTCGAGATAATCGAAGTAGAGATATTGACGATAACGTAGTCAATAGATGAATTTAAGCTTCTTTTACTTTGAATTTAGAAAGCAAAAACAGTAAGAGTCCAAGAGGGATGTTCATCCTTTAAAAGCAATGGTTTTATTTTTTGGTTTTAAACTTACTAAAAGTAACTTGCTACTGAAGAGGAAGCATGATTTTGGTCCTTACAAAAAACAAATTAAAGGAGAAATGAATAATGTCTAACGTTAAATTAGCAGTTATCTATTATAGTTCAACAGGAACAAATTATGAATTAGCAAAATGGGCTGAAGAAGGTGCGAAGGAAGTTGGAGCAGAGGTACGCGTTGTGAGAGTACCAGAATTAGCACCGGCAGCAGCGATTGAATCTAATCCAGCTTGGAAAGCACATGTGGAAGCAACGAAGGATGTTCCTGAAGCGACATCTGAAGTTATTGAATGGGCAGATGCAATTATCTTTAGTGTTCCTACACGTTTCGGAAATGTTGCAGCTCAAGTAAAACAATTTATTGATATGCAAGGTGGATTATGGGGATCTGGCAAAACAGTTAATAAGGTTGTCAGCGCAATGTCTTCAGCTCAAAATCCACATGGTGGACAAGAAGCAACAATTCTATCACTTTATACATCTATGATGCATTGGGGAGCAATCATCGTACCTCCAGGTTACTCTGACCCAGTTTTATTTGCAGCTGGAGGAAATCCATATGGAACAAGTGTTACACAAGGTCAAGATGGAAAAATGATTGAAGATGTAGAGGCAGCTGTTAAACATCAAGCAAAACGTACTGTTGATATTGCAAGTCGTGTAATTGCAGGAAAATAACAATTTGGAGTCGATCATCCCTTGATCGGCTCTTTTGCTTTAAAAGGCTTAAAAAGTGATAAGAAAACTCTGTCGTAATATGTATGAATATGTTTCACGAAAAGTAATCTTATTCATTGACACTGATGAAATCTACATGTCATAATAAAATAAAATCTTAATTGTTTAGTGGAGAAAAGTAATTGTTCAAACTACCCTAAATGAGATGATTTTGGTAAATTACAAGGTTTATAAATTATTTAAAAATATATTGTGGAGGTTTCGCATTATGACGACAAGCGCAGATCCTGGGAAATATACAGTAAACTCAACTATTTCGTTGAAAGGGATTGTCAAAGCTATTTTCAAAGATACTGTTCATGTCCAAATAGGCGGGAAGATTGTGACGCTCCCTCTTTCCAAAATAAATAAAGAACTCAATTAAAATGTTTATTTTGCTATTAGAACAGATAAAAGATGGTTAAGAGCCCGACACGCCGGGTTCTTTTTTTTACTTAACATGATTGTGAACAAATTATTATAGATGGGAAGTGGGTTGTGCTTGGATATTTATATCATTACAGGTGCCTCAAAAGGAATTGGTTTCGCTTTAAGTAAGCAATTACTCCAAAAGGATCATCTGCTTTTTTGTATTTCCCGAACAAAGAATATAGAATTAGAAGAGTTGGCGCGTAAAGAAAATTGTCCCTTACATTACATAGAACAAGATGTAGCGCAGACAGATGAGATTCCTGCCCTAATGGAGCAAATCTTCCAAGCGATACCTGAGGAATGTAAGTCTATTACATTAATTAATAATGCTGGAGTGATTGAACCGATTGGCAAAGTGGAAAGTCATTCACCTGAAGCAATTGCTACTAGCATTTCGGTTAATTTAACAGCGCCTATGATTCTCACGTCGATGTTTATTAAAAGAGTAGAAAATCGATCGGTGATCAAACGAATTATCAATATTTCATCTGGGGCTGGCCGTCAGCCATATAATGGGTGGAGTTGTTATTGTGCTGGTAAAGCGGGATTAGATCATTTTACTAGGGTTGTATCAGAGGAACAAGCAAAGAAAGAAAATGGAGTAAAGATCATTTCGATCGCCCCAGGGATCATTGATACAGGTATGCAGGAGAAAATACGCTCTGTTAAGGCAGAGGACTTTGAACTAGTGGATAAATTTAAGGGATATAAAGAAAATAATCTACTGCAAACAGCTGATCAAACAGCTATGTCCTTGATCAGATTAATCCAAAGTCCAATGTTTTTGCAAATGGACCCAATAGCTGATATCCGCAACCTAGAGTTGGAAACAGAATAGCATCCTATTATTTTCAAATTTAGCAGGAAATTTTAGATTTTTGTCGAAATTTATTTTTATACAATGTAAAATGGAGGAAAGGTTATTTGTTATCCAATCTATCGACTATTTTCACAGAAATTATTTTGCCTGTTTTTATCTTAATTATGATAGGGATTATTCTTCAGAGGAAATTTAAGTTGGATTTGTATACGCTTGCGAAAATCAACATTTATTATTTGAGTCCAGCACTTATCTTTATAAAGCTTTATGAAAGTGTGTTTTCTCCCGCTATATTCTTTGGTGTGATCTTTTTTTGTTTGGTCTTTGTCTCGCTGTTGTATATTTTAGGTTCGTTAGTGGCCAAATTATCGAAGATGGAAAAACCAAAGAAATTAACTTTTACGAATAGTATAGTTTTCTATAATTCGGCAAATTATGGTATCCCTGTGAATGATTTAGTTTTTAAGCATGATCCTTTTGCGATGTCGATTCAAGTGATTGTTGTTGCTTTTCAAAACACTTTTCTATTTTCATATGGAGTCGTCTCATTGAAATCGATGTCGATGGGGAAATGGAGAGCCATTTTAGATTATTTTAAAATGCCCTTGTTTTATGCTATGTCTTTAGGGATATTACTGAATATCTTTCATATTTCGCTGCCCGAGTTTTTATTGACACCTATTTCTTACATATCGAATGCGTTAATCGCGATTGCGTTATTGACTTTAGGAGCACAAATTGCCCATATCCGTGTTTCATTTGCATACTTACCTTTGTATGTAAGTATGTTCTTCAGATTGCTGATCGGACCGGCGATTGCACTAGTCGGATTATGGTTGGTAGGGATTGATGGAGTGGTTGCACAAGCACTCTTGATCTCAACGGCTATGCCAACATCGGTTAATAGCTCCATCATCGCACAAGAATATAATACTGAACCGGAGTTTGCTGCCCAAACCGTCATAGGTTCAACATTGTTAAGTTCGTTTACTCTTACGGTGGTTATTTATATTGCACTAAGTATTTTTTGAACATAGAGAGAGAAGGGATCTAGATGAAAAGACCTTTAAAAGAAATCTTGTCGGAAATGTCAACCAATGAAAAAATAAAATATATATGGGAGTATTATAAATTTTACATTATAGGATTCATTGTATTAATCATCCTAATTACTTATACCGTCTATAGTATTGCAAATAAAAAAGAAGATATTTTGAATTTCGTAGTAATGACCGATTATGCAGATCCCGAACAAGTGCAACAGGTAAAGGATGAAATTCAACAGGATCTTCTGACAAAGGAAGAACAGGAGTCTTCTAATATCATTATCCAAACACTGAGAATAAAAAGCGAAGATATGCAAGCGGGAATGGAAATGCAAAAATTAGCCGCACAGCTGTCTGCTGGGGATATAGACTTTTTTCTTGCGGATCAAGATTATTTTGATCAGATGAATCAGAGTGGCCAATTATTATCATTGGATGAGGTATCTGAGCTCACTCTTCCAGAAGAGCAATTGTTAGCTGGAGATGATAATAGCATAACTGGAATAAAAATCGGGTCAGAATCTATCTTCCAGGACCTTATCCAGAATGATGAAGAGGAGAAAATTTTGTTTACCCCTGTGAATGCTCAAAATAAGGAAATGATTGCTCGGTTTATCGAATATTTTCTCGACGACGAAAAATAAATATGTTAGAAGATAGAGAAAGGCTACTTTTTATAAATAATTATAGAGAGTAGCTTTTTTTGAATATCAGTGTAATTTTTATAGAAGAATGAAAAAGATGTGCTATTATTTATGACAGTGAAATTTTTAATACGAAAGGAATTATGGATATGAATTTTCAACCAAATAGTAAAGAAACATGTCTGCTTATTAAAGAGCTTGTCTCTATCCCAAGTCCGTCTGGGAACACAAAACAAGTGATTGATTTCTGTGAACAATATTTACAAGGACTTCAGCTTGAAATGAAGCGCAATCGCAAGGGGGGCTTATTGGTTACTCTTTCTGGACGGGAGACTAATCAACATCGCATGTTGACCGCACATGTTGATACTCTGGGTGCAATGGTTAAGGAGATTAAGCCAAATGGAAGATTAAAATTAGCGATGATCGGTGGTTTTCGTTGGAATTCAGTAGAGGGCGAATACTGTAATATTGAGACAGAAACGGGGAAATCCTATTCTGGTACGATTCTAATGAAGCAAACTTCTGTTCATGTCTATAAGGATGCTGGAGAGGCGAAAAGGAACGAGGATAATATTGAAGTTCGCATTGATGAGAGAACTGAATCTGCGGAAGAAACAAGGGAGCTTGGGATTCAAGTGGGAGACTTTGTTTCCTTTGAACCACGAGTACAAGTAACAGATAGTGGATATATTAAATCGCGTCATTTGGATGATAAAGCCAGCACAGCGATATTATTACGATTGATTCGATTCCTTCAAGAGAATAAAATCGAACTTCCTTATACAACTCATTTTTTAATTTCCAATAATGAGGAAATTGGTTATGGTGGTAATGCAAGTATTTCTCCGGAGACAGTTGAATATCTAGCGGTCGATATGGGTGCATTGGGTGAAGGGCAGGCATCAGATGAATACACGGTCTCGATCTGTGCAAAAGATTCAAGTGGGCCTTATCATTACGGATTAAGAAAACATCTTATTCAGCTAGCTCGTGATCATAAGATTGATTACAAAGTAGATATTTATCCTTATTATGGATCAGATGCTTCGGCGGCAATTAACTCAGGCCATGATATTGTCCATGGTTTAGTTGGCCCTGGTATCGAAGCTTCGCACGCATTTGAACGTACTCATGAAACTTCTCTGATTAATACGGAAAAACTGCTATATGCTTATGTTTTGTCCTCGATGACAACCATTTAAAGAATACAAACGCAACAAAGGATTCTATTTAGAACAAGGAAGATAGTTTCCATGAACTCAAGGATATTGGAGTGGCAGACGACTCCTGTAGGATTAGCGTAACAGATGCAATCCCACAGGAGCGTTTTATAGATCAAAGGCTAAATCGCGCCGTCCTGGCGGGAGACTCAAAGCGCAATGTCCTGTTGCTTTGCCTGCACTAATACATCCTTGTACGTCGCCGCCTTTGTGATCTACATCCTATAGGACTGAGGAAGTTCACTATATGCCTCTGGGAAAGAGTTCGGATTAACGGAAATCAACGCTGGCTAGCCGTTCATCCTTTAAACTGGCGATTTGCGCATTTCTTCTTGAAATTCTTCACTTGAGGGAATATGATAATACAAGACTGAATTTTGGAAGGAAAATCATAATGAATAAACATTCTTTGAAGGACGAAATAGAATCAAGAAGAACCTTTGCTATTATTTCTCACCCGGATGCTGGGAAAACGACGATGACCGAGAAACTTTTATATTTTGGTGGCGCCATCCGTGATGCTGGAACTGTAAAGGGAAAGAAAACAGGAAAATACGCGACATCAGATTGGATGGCGATTGAGAAACAGCGGGGGATTTCTGTTACCTCTTCCGTCATGCAATTTGACTATGACAATGTACGGATTAATATTCTTGATACACCTGGACACCAAGATTTTAGTGAAGATACGTATCGTACATTAATGGCTGTGGACAGTGCTGTTATGATTATTGATTCCGCGAAAGGGATTGAGGAACAAACCTTAAAGCTATTTAAAGTTTGTAGAATGCGTGGAATCCCTATTTTCACTTTTATAAATAAGCTTGATCGGCAAGGACGGACACCCTTAGAATTATTGGCTGAACTAGAAGAGGTATTAGGAATTGAATCTTATCCTATGAATTGGCCAATCGGGATGGGGAAAGAATTTTACGGAATTTACGACCGTTACCATAAACGAGTTGAACAATTTCGTGTTGAAGATCAAGACCGATTTTTGTCGTTAGATGAAACGGGTGATATTAATGGTGATCATCCGATTAAAGAGACTTCTTTATACCAGCAAGTTTTAGAAGAAGTCCTTCTTTTAGACGAAGCAGGGAATGAATTTTCAAATGAAAAAATTCAATCAGGGAAGTTAACCCCTGTATTTTTCGGGAGTGCCTTAACGAATTTTGGTGTTCAAACTTTCCTTGAAAGCTATCTAGATTTCGCACCTGCTCCTCAACCGCGTCAGAGTATAGAGGGACCTGTTGACCCGGCTGCAGAACAATTTTCTGGATTTATTTTCAAAATCCAAGCCAATATGAACCCTGCCCATCGAGACAGAATTGCTTTTTTGAGAATTTGTTCAGGGGCGTTTGAACGAGGAATGAATGTATCCTTGGCGAGGACTGAAAAACCACTTAAGTTATCGCAGTCAACGCAATTTTTAGCAGATGATCGTAGTACAGTGAATACGGCTGTAAGTGGAGATATTATTGGGTTATATGATACAGGTAATTATCAAATTGGTGATACTTTATTTGCAGGAAAGCAAAAGATCCAATATGAGAAATTACCCCAATTTACACCGGAGCTTTTTGTACGTGTGACACCAAAAAATGTCATGAAACAAAAGAGTTACCATAAAGGCATTCAGCAACTGGTGCAAGAGGGAGCTATCCAATTATATCGAACATATCGGAGTGAGGATTATATACTTGGAGCAGTCGGACAATTACAGTTCGAAGTATTTGAACATCGTATGAAGAATGAATATAATTCAGATGTTATTATGGAATCGATGGGATCGAAAATTGCTAGATGGATTGAAAACGATAAAATTGATGAATCCTTATCAAGCAGTAGGAGTATGTTAGTGAAAGATCGTTCTGACAATCCACTATTCCTGTTTGAAAATGAATTTGCACTTCGGTGGTTCCAAGATAAAAATCCGGATATAACATTAAGTAATCCGATGGACGACCATGAATAAACAGTAAGGAAGCCCCCCTGTTCGTAGCCTTGTAAGCTGTGAATAGGGGGTTTTTCGGAAAGATAATCGATAACGAATAAGCAGCACACTTATGTCCCTTTCTTGGAAAAAACAAGGTTGGAGGGAAGCTATTATTATTTATGAAAGAGAATCTTGCTATAATGTAAGCATCGATAAAGAATGGAAGGGGTTTCGTAGTGAATCTAAGTCAATTTTCAATCAGAAGGCCCGTTTTTACCATTGTCACCATGCTGCTTGTTATCATCCTTGGAATTGTTTCTCTATTGAAAATTCCATTAACACTCATACCTGATATTAATCCTCCAGTTGCGGTGGTCGTAACCTCTTATCAAGGCGCAAGTCCAGATGAAGTGGTCGAAAAGGTAACAAAACCCCTTGAAGCGAATTTATCAACCTTACCTGGGATTAAAAATGTCAGATCGGTTTCAGAAGAAGGATCAAGTCTAGTTTTACTTGAATTTTCTTGGTCAACTTCTATTGATGCTATCCAAAATGATGTGCTGCAAAGGATTGATATGACTCCAGTTCCGACGGATGCAGATAGACCAAAATTCATGAAATTTGACCCAGCGCAATTTCCTGTTATCCAATTATCATTACAAACTAATGAAAATGAAAATACAGAAGAATTAACCAATGATTTAGTTCAGGAGCTAAAGAAGGTTGAAGGTGTCGCAAATGTTAATCTATCTGGAACAATGGTGGATGAAATTCGAGTCATATTGGATCAGGATAAACTAAAAAAATATCGATTAGCTCAATCTGACATTGTCCAAGCTATCCAAGCAAACCAAATCTCGATGCCAGGTGATACAATACATACTGAAGAACAAGAATTATCTACTAGAGTTTTGAGTATGCTGCATTCGGAAGAAGATATTGCAGATATCTCCGTTACACAAGAGCCACGCACGGGGGAGAAGATTCTGATTAGAGATGTGGCTGAAGTAAAAAAGCAGCCAAAAAGATCCACAAGTATCACGAGAGCTAATCAACAATCATCTGTGCTATTAAGTGTGTTACAAGAAAGTGATGCGAATACAGCCAATGTATCGAAAGCATTTCTACAAGAATTAAACGAACAATTAAAGAGAGAACCATTTAAGCATGTCCAATCAGATGTATTATTTGATCAAGGTGATTATATCAAAATGGCGATTGGGAACATTGCTTCTTCTCTTATTATTGGCGGACTGTTGGCGATAGTCGTTTTATTCTTGTTTTTACGAAATATAAAAAGCCCCATTATTGTTGGGCTGGCCATTCCTTATTCTGTGATTGTCACCTTCGTATTAATGTATTTTGCTAATTTTGCCTTTAATATTATGACTTTGGGCGGGCTTGCTCTAGGCGTAGGAATGTTGGTAGATAATGCCATTGTGGTAATCGAAAATATTTATCGTCATTTATCAATGGGGAAAGATTCCAAACAAGCAGCACGCGATGGTGCAAAAGAAGTAGCTGGTGCGATAACGGCATCGACGTTAACCACTGTGGCAGTGTTTCTACCGGTTGTTTTTATAAGTGGAATTCTTGGGAATTTATTTAAAGAGTTTGCTTTTACAATCTCTTTCAGTTTATTTGCCTCTCTATTTGTTGCTTTAACTGTTATTCCAATGTTAGCAAGTAGGTGGCTTAAAACACCGAAAGGAGATTATGAAGCAAAAAGAAGACGCTCTAAATCATTGAATGTGTTAGATCGTTCAATACGTTGGACGTTAAGACATCGCTTTGTCGTATTACTGAGCGCTTTCCTGCTCTTCGTAGGCGGAATTGCCGGGATCAGTACTTTAGGTACGCAATTTTTACCTCCTACAGATGAAGGATTCTTCAGTATCAATATTGAACTGGAAAACGGTGCCGCTTTAAAGAAAACGGAAGAAATCGTGAGTAAAGTGGAGAATGAGTTGAAGAGCGAAGAAGATGTAGAAGTATATGTGAGCCTAATTGGTGCGACACAGGAATCATCTTTTCAAAGGGAGGGAAAAGCGAATACTGCAGAAATGTATGTAAAGCTAAAACCACTTGGAGAACGAGCGCAATCACTATTTGAATTTGTCGATCGTGTAAAACCAAAAATAGAAAAGGAAGTACAACAAATCAATTCTACTGTCACTCTTTCCTTTAATGTAGAAGCAGCTTCGGGGTTAGCACCGCAGACATTAACATTTAATGTCCATGATACAAACAAAGACAGGCTCGATCAAAACACCAAAAAAATTCATAAGGCATTGGAGAAATTAGACAATGTCAGAGAACTGGAGTTAAGTACAGCGGAGAGTATGGAAGAAGTCCAAATTCAGATCGATCCAGATAAAGCCTTCGAGCTCGGTCTCACTCCAGTTCAAATCGCAACGATCGTTCATGATATGACCAGAGGTGTTCAAGCAACACAAATGATTTCAGAGCATGATGATGTATATGAAGTGTTTGTATCTCTTGATGAAAGTGACAGCAAGGATTTTGACGAGTTGAAAAATCTACAAATTAGAAAGTCAGATGGCTCTTATGTAAAACTTGAAGACTTAGCAAAGATAGAAAAAGGCGAAGGTCCTGTTGAGATTCAAAGAATTAATCAACAGGATGCCGTGCAATTCACATTGAAATATGGTGCCAATACAGATTTGGGGACTGTGACAAAAGAAGTAAACAAGTCGATTTCAGCTTTAAACATCTCAGATGAAACGCAGATAAGTTACAGTGGAGAACAAGAGCTTTTGCAAGACTCGAAAGCAGATATGGTAATGGCCTTAATTTTAGCGATCATCTTAATTTATTTTGTGATGGCCGCCCAATTTGAATCATTTAAATATCCTTTTGTGATTATGTTTACTGTTCCACTAATGGTTATAGGAATTGCGATTTCTATGCTTGTAACTCGACTGCCTTTGAGTATACCAGCTTTTATCGGGATTATTATACTTGCTGGAATTGTTGTAAATAATGCGATCGTGCTTGTTGATTACATTAACCAAAAGAAAGAACAAGGGATGCCAAGCATAGAGGCACTTGTGGAATCTGTTAAGGACAGGGCAAGACCAATCTTCATGACGGCTTTGACAACAATTCTTGGACTTGTTCCTCTTGCGATCGGTATCGGTGAAGGAACAGAAATTAATCAGCCTATGGGAGTTACGGTAATTGGTGGTCTTTTAAGCAGTACGTTATTAACTTTATTTGTAATTCCTGTTGTCTATAGCTTATTTGATCCTGAAACAAGAAAGATGAATAAAAAAGCCGGGAGAAAGTAGCTATAACTTTTGTGGGAAAATAGAAAAAGGCTGGAACAAGAATATTTTCACCAAAGAAAAAACGAACTAGTGTATATACTCGCTCTGGAAATATACTTCGCTTTCTGCGGGCGAGTGGCAAGCCTTCTTAGGTTCGCCTTCCAGGGGCTTGCCGCGCAGGAGTCTACATATATTTCCTTCGCTAAGTAATATATTGTTCGTTTTGGAGCTTAACATTTTAGTTATGTCCAGCCTCTCTATTTTATCCTGTATCAACGGGCAATAAAACCCGATTGATACAACTACCAATCAATGGGGAAAACCTCCACTGATTGAAGTTTCACTTTATTTTTTGCCATTTAATTGTGCTTGAGCTTGTTTTACTAGGCGCTTGGTGACTTCTCCACCAACTGAGCCGTTTGCTCTTGAAACAGTATCTGAACCAAGGGATACACCGAATTCTTGAGCAATTTCGTATTTAATTTGATCCATGTATTGTTCAACCCCAGGAACTAATAATTTATTACTTTGGTTAGCCATTGTAACTCCTCCTTTGCGTTTATCTTTAGTATGGTTCGAAATATTTCAAAGGATTCATGGAAATTTGCAATAGAATTTGTTATATATGTATTATAAGGAAGATACTTGATAATCCATCTTTTCATGAATAAATTTTTGTTTTATGATAGAGAAATGCTTGGTCTGGAGGAACACACTGAATGAAACACTTGAAGAAAAATAAGATAACGAAAATTACGCCATTTCGCATGCTGGTTACCTATTATTTTATTACCGTAGCTTTATCTGCGATTGCATTAAGTTTGCCCTTTGCGCGGAAGCCTGGAGCGGATTGGTCGTTTATGGATGCTGTTTTTACAGCGGCAAGTGCAGTCAGTGTTACAGGTTTGACAACCGTTAGTATTGTCGATACGTTTACGACCCAAGGCATTTTTCTTCTAATGCTCGTTTTACAAATTGGTGGGATTGGCATTATGTCGATCAGTACCTTTTTTTGGTTATTCATTGGCAAGAAAGTTGGCTTAAAACAAAGAAAATTGATTAGAACAGACCAAAATCAATTAAACCTTTCTGGGCTAGTTGCTTTATTAAAACAAATAGTCTATATCATTTTAATTATTGAGTTGATTGGTGCGTTGATATTAGGGACATATTTTTTAAGAGAGTATTCTTCTTGGCAGGAAGCCTATTTACAAGGATTATTTGCTTCGATAAGTGCAACAACCAATGCTGGTTTTGATATAACAGGCAATTCTCTAGTTGCTTTCGCCGATGATTATTTTGTTCAGTTTGTGACGATGATTTTAATTGTATTAGGAGCTATTGGTTTTCCAGTATGGATTGAAGTGAAGAATTTCCTTACACATAAGGAAGAAAATATTCGTTTTCGTTTTACCTTATTCACTAAAATTACAACGACTACCTATTTCTTGTTATTAGGTGGAGGTACAATTATTATCTTGTTAATTGAGTTTAGTCATTTTTTTGTCGGGAAGTCTTGGCATGAGGCTCTTTTTTACTCTTTGTTCCAATCCACTTCGATGAGGAGTGCAGGACTGGTAACACTGGATATAAATCAACTAACCCCTTCAACAACCTTATTTATGTCAACGCTTATGTTTATTGGTGCTTCACCTAGCTCTGTTGGGGGAGGAATACGAACCACGACATTTGCATTAAATTTATTATTTTTGTTTCACTTTGCAAGGGGAAGATCAAATATAAAAGTCTTTAATCGAGAAATTCATCACGAAGATGTGATAAAATCTTTAGTTGTATTAATGCTAGCTGTTATTTTAGCAGGAGTCTCTATTTTTATTTTATCTCTGACAGAGGATGAAAGTTTAATTTCCATTATTTTTGAGGTGGCTTCCGCATTTGGTACCTGTGGAGCTTCTATGGGTATTACAGCAGATTTGTCCATTATAGGTAAATCATTATTGATCTTACTGATGTTTATCGGGAGGATTGGGATTCTGTCGTTTTTGCTAACAATGTCCAATAATGAAAAGGAGCCAGATTTTCATTATCCGAAAGAAAGAGTTATTATTGGCTAGTAGAAGATGTTCAAAAAGTCCGGTGAAAATGACACAGCTTTGAACACGCACTAGTAGCATTTTAATCACGGGAGGGAATTTTATGGATAACAAAATTAAAATTGGTATTGTCGGTTATGGTAATTTAGGAAGAGGTGTCGAAGCATCTATTCAAGTAAATGATGATTTAGAGCTTATTGCTGTCTTTTCGAGACGCGATCCCTCGAGTGTTAAGCCGCTTGGTACAAATGTAAAAGTCGAATCAATTACAAATGTAGAACAGTATCAAGATAAAATTGATGTCATGATTCTATGTGGTGGCTCTGCAACGGATTTACCAGAACAAGGTCCTGAGCTATCTACCTTATTTAATACAATTGACAGTTTTGATACACATGCGAAAATCCCTGAGTACTTTGCAAAGATGGACGAGGTAGCGAAAAAATCAGAAAAAGTGAGCATTATTTCCGTTGGTTGGGATCCTGGCATGTTCTCGATGAATAGATTGTTAGGAGAAGCCATTTTACCAGTTGGAGATACATATACATTCTGGGGAAAAGGATTAAGTCAGGGGCATTCTGATGCTGTTCGTCGTGTAGAAGGTGTGAAATTAGCGGTTCAATACACACTACCGATTGAGGAAGCGGTGAATCGTGTTCGAAATGGTGAACATCCAGATTTGGCAACGAATGAGAAACATTTACGCGAATGTTATGTAGTACCAAAAGCTGGTGCCAATACAGCGGAGATTGAGGAAGTCATTAAAACAATGCCTCATTATTTTGCCGATTATCATACAACGGTTCATTTTATTACTGAAGAAGAATTTCAGGCGAATCACACAAAGATGCCTCATGGTGGTTTCGTAATTAGAAGTGGAAATACTGGAGAAGATCATTCACAAATAATGGAATTCTCTTTGAAATTGGATAGTAACCCTGAATACACAGCCAGCGTGTTGGTCGCTTATGCACGTGCAGCTTATAAAATGCATCAAACGGGAGATAGCGGAGCTAAGACAGTATTTGATGTTCCAATCGGGCTTTTATCCCCAAAATCTCCAGCGGCTTTACGAAAAGAACTATTGTAATATAAAAACACAACAACTACTCAGTTGTTGTGTTTTTATATGCATCATTTTTGGGTTCCTTTAGATTTTTAAGAAATTGTGTCCATCTTGACCATTTTAATTCAATAAAAGGTTGGACAATCGTTGTTACTAATCTGCTTGAAAGGAGAAGGGTTACCCCAAAGGAAACAATTACTAAGATGAGCATGCTTTGCATGGGATCTAAATAATTTTCTACACTACTTCCTCTAAATGTGCGGATGATGAATCCGTGCAGCAAGTAAACATAGAGTGTATTGCGTCCCCATTTTGTAAAAAAGAGTCTTTTACGAGGTACGAATGCGAAAAAGCAACCTGCCATAATTAAATTTAAGGCATAGACTCCTGTTCTCGTAAAGATGCCGAGAATGGTTATGTTCTGTAGTTGACTATAAGGTTTGGAGCCAAGTAACCATGTTTCATTTAAATTAGGAAAGATGATCAGTAGAATAACATAAGCCAGAATCGGAATGGCAGCCCATAATTTTGCCTGAGAAGAAGCGATCTTTTGAAAATGTTCTTTCTTTAAATAAAAGCCGATAAGAAAGAAAGGAAAAAACACAAATGTTCTAGACAAGCTTAAATAATTTGAAACCCAATCAATATAGCCCACAGCCAAGCCAATAATAAGCGCACATGCTATTGCATATAGGGGTTTCCACTTATTGAATGCTAATAACATCAAATGCCAGAAGAACAAGCTTAGTAGGAACCATAGTGACCAATGAGGATTTAGTAAATCAAGCTCCAATGAGGATTTCCCTAATTGAAAATAATAAAAAATAGAGTAAATACCCTGGAAAATCAGATAAGGGATAATTAGTTTCTTTGTTATTTTCTTAATATAGCCTTTTTGATAAATTCCTTTTGCAAAATAACCTGAAATTAAGATAAAGGCTGGCATATGGAAGGCATAGATGAATTTATAAAGTGTCGCAACGAATGTATTCGCATCAACATAAGATTGAATCAAATGGCCAAATACCACTAAAAAAATCAAAATAAACCTTGCATTATCAAAATAAGAATCTCTATTTGCCATATCATTCACCGCTTTTTCTATTGTTATTACCATTGTACCCTTCATTTTATTAGAATAACATTACGGTTCAATAAATTTTAGATGACAGCTGTTAAAGAAAAGAAATTTTTGTAATGATGAGTGGAAAGGGATGCTATACATTCTATTAGAACAAATAAGGCGACAAAAATTGACTATTTTTTTATTTAACATAAAAAAATTGCGTAATTATGTTTATTTGACAGTGAAAACTAGGCGTTTTTATAGGAAAATGTGAACAATTGATGATAAAGGTTAAAAAAAATGTCTACTTTTGCGAATCTATTTACTTTTAATAATAATGTTGAGATAATGTCATAGTTGAGTTTTGAGGAAATTAATTGGAGGAGAACGGGGTATGTATTATAGCGCAAAAGATCAAAAAATGTTATTAGCGCAAATTCAAGAAAAGCGTAAAGAAATGTATTTATTTGGTGAGTTATATGGCTTGAACGCAGAAAAAACAATAATTTGCAGCCAAGAACTAGATTCAATGATGAATCAATACTATCAAGCGTACCAAGTGACAAGAAACTCCAATCAAAGTAGAATTCCAAGAAAAAGCGTAAATAATCAATTTGTTAAACAGCAAAAACTTCAAACAGCAAAATAGACAGTTCTTACATATAAGAGATTTGGAAGCGATCATAGAACGATCAATAGGATCGAAGATAAAATGGATCTGCATTTATCCCGCATTAACTGGCCGTAAGACCCCCACTGATTGAAGTTTCACTTTATTGAGGTTCTTGTCAGAAATGCGGGATAAAGGGTTGCTCCTCTTTAAAATAAAGATGTCTATACAAACAGCACATATACAATTGATTTAGGGGAATGTAAAACTCCGCGATCCATTTTGATGGATCGCGGAGTTTTACTATTAAGATTAAGAAGGAAAAATTTGGAGAAAGTGACGAAAATACAAAAAACGTAACAGTGCGAATCTTGATTGCTCAAGCCTCGGCCGACCCTTTTGTTGTTAAGGAAACTATAAAATTGTCGCTTATGGATAAGTAGCTTACCTTGCAGTTGTTGTCCAGCTCCAGGCGCCATCGGCTCGAGGTCAAATAACCCTGAACCTATAAAGGGAAAATGCACCCTTTCTAGGTTCAGGAACATTTGCTTGTCGCCGATAGGCGGGCGCCTTGCGCTTTTCTTGTGTATGCGAATGGAGTAAAATTTTGAAGTCTGGGTAAACTTACCGCAGAGGAGGGATTTTACATGGAGAGTAAAAAAATGTCCTTAACCGGTAAAGTTGCGATTGTAACTGGAGCATCTTCAGGAATTGGGGCTGCCAGTGCTATACAATTAGCGAAAGCAGGAGCATCTGTTGCATTATTCGACCTAAAAGAAGAAAAAGCAGAGAAAATAAAGCAAGAGATTGAGAATATAGGGACCAAAGCTATGATTGTCGATGTTGATTTATCAGATCCTACAAGAGTAGAAGCTGGAATGAAACAAGTGATGGCGGAATTTGCTAGACTTGATATTGTTTTTGCAAATGCAGGAATCAATGGTGTTGTGACCCCAATTGAAGATTTCGAGCCAGAAGAATGGGATCATACGTTGACAACCAACTTAAAAAGTACTTTCTTAACTGTCAAATATTCTATTCCTCACTTAAAAGAAGAGGGAGGAAGTATCATTATTACAAGCTCAATCAATGGCAATCGGAAGTTTTCTGGAACAGGGATGTCTGCATACAGTAGCTCAAAAGCTGGACAAATGGCTTTCGGGAAAATGGCTGCTTTGGAATTGGCCTCTTACAAGATTCGTGTGAATATTATTTGTCCAGGCGCTATTGAAACGAATATTGGCGAAAATACTCATCCTGAGCAAGATAAATTGCAAAAGGTTAAAATCCCTGTTCAATATCCGGAAGGAAGTCATCCACTTGAAGATGCACCTGGACAACCTGAACAGGTGGCTGACCTTATCCACTTTTTAGCATCAGATGCTTCAAGCCATATTACAGGATCAGAAATTTATATCGACGGAGCTGAAACCTTACTATAATCTCCGTTATCTAGCATTTTAAAAAGAGATTGCCGCTTTTTGGAAGAAAGCGGCAATCTCTTTTTTTGGTAATGATTCAGTGACGGTTGATTGGAGATGAAATTTCATTATTCATGGGATTGTGAAACAATCGTTATCTTTTGGTCCTCTACAATCGCATTTAAATGTTTTTCATGATTGTGATCAAGGACAAAATCGGCTATTTGATCTTCAAGTTGTTCTTGAATCGCTCTACGAAGCGGACGTGCCCCAAAATCAGGGTGATAGCCAACCTCAAGTAATTTTTCCTTCACCTCATCAGCTATGTCCAAATGCATATCCTGTGCATGCAATTTATGTTGGAGCTCATCTAACAGCAACTGAATAATTTGAAGTAAATCATTTTTTTCTAATAAATTGAACTCGACAATGCTATCAAATCTGTTTAAAAACTCCGGTTTGAAAAACGAGCCGAGAGACTGCAGGATACTTGTCTCCTTCATTGCTGCACTTTGATGAAAGCCAACATGAATTGGTTTTTCAGTAATTCCGGCGTTACTAGTCATAATAATGACCGTATCTTTGAAACTTACGGTTCTACCTTGACTATCTGTAAGTCGACCATCTTCAAGGATTTGTAAAAACATATGTTGGACATCAGGATGAGCTTTTTCAATTTCATCTAACAGAATAATGCTGTAAGGATTTCGGCGAACCTTTTCAGTTAGTTGACCTGCTTCGTCATGGCCAACATAGCCTGGAGGTGAACCGATTAATTTTGACACACTATGTTTTTCCATATATTCGCTCATATCTAGGCGGATGAAGGCTTCTTTTGTACCGAATAGTTCTTCCGTTAAAGTTTTTGCTAATTCCGTTTTCCCAACCCCTGTAGGACCGACAAAAAGAAACGAGCCAATTGGACGATATTCGTCTTTTAGTCCAGCGCGACTGCGACGGATGGCTTTTGCAACTTTTTTAACGGCTTCAGCTTGCCCGATCACTCGCGCTGTTAAATTCTTTTCTAATTCCTTCATTTTTTGTTGTTCATCACTTTGTAACTTTCCTACTGGAATTCCTGTTTTCCTTTCAATGATGCTTTGAATATCCTCAGGATGGACAGTAAGCTGTGATTCAGAAGAAGTAGTAGTATTTAGTTTGTGCTCTAGTTCTACCTCTTCGTCTCTTAATTTAGCTGCAAGTTCATAGTTTTCTTGCTTTAAAGTAGTTTGCTTATCTTTTTCGATTTCAGCAAGTCGTTGATGGATGGCTTCATGAGATTCATCCTTAATGGTCAAATTAAGTTTAGAACCGGCTTCATCCATCAAATCAATGGCTTTGTCGGGGAGGTATCGATCTTGAATATAACGAGCAGATAAATCGACACATGCTTTCAAAGCTTCATCACTATACTGAACTTGATGATATTTTTCATATTGTTCTTTTAATCCGAACAAAATGTCCAAAGACTTTTCTAGAGAAGGCTCTTGAATTTGTACTGGTTGAAAACGTCTTTCCAGTGCAGCATCCTTTTCGATTTGTCTATACTCTTTCAATGTTGTTGCTCCAATGACCTGCAATTCACCACGAGCAAGAACTGGTTTAAGAATATTTCCGGCATCCATCGATCCTTCAGCTGAGCCAGCACCAACTAATAAATGAATTTCATCAATAAAGACTAGAATATTTTTACGTTCCTGTAATTCCGTTATTAATTGTTTCATCCGTTCTTCAAATTGTCCACGGATCCCTGTATTGGCTACTAATGAGGCTACATCAAGCAGATAAACCTCTTTATTTTTTAATTTGGCAGGCACATCCTGTTGGATAATTTTTAGGGCTAGTCCTTCTGCAATGGCGGTCTTCCCAACACCTGGTTCACCGATTAGGACTGGATTGTTTTTATTTCGGCGATTGAGTATCTCAATCGTTCTTTTTATTTCCTCATCTCTTCCAATGATTGGATCAATTAAACCAGCCTTTGCAGCATGATTTAGGTTACGACCAAATTGATCTAAAAAACCATTTTGTTTTGTCGAAGTTTTGGCAGCTTGTTGTGAATGGCTTTGGTTATTTTGAGAAAAGTTGTCAAATAAGTCTTCCAAACCACCGAAACCATTAAAAGGATTCCCCATAGAAGCTCCCAATTTTTCCTTTTCCTGTATATAACAATCTTGACATAAAGGCAATGTTTGTTTTTGTCCATTGACATTTAGATGAAGATGGATTTTTGCTTGGTTTGCTTGACATTTAGCACATAACATGCATCATCAATCCTCCATTGTTTAGTCGTTGTTTGATTTTAACTAACTTTGACTAATTGATAGTAAAAAAAGGTGAAGATCAGCAAGAAAACTTTGACCAATTTCGACCTTATGGCTTTATTATACACTGACCTTTTTTGACTTTCAAGTAAAAAAGCCACTTTTTATGATTTTTTTAAAAAAGGATCATATAGATATAAAAATGATACCTAAATTTCGAAGGGCAAAAATAAGATGAAGTGGGGCAGTAAATTGAATAAGTGGACAGGGGCTTTTCAGATAGCAGCAGTGTATGTAGGAACCGTTATCGGGGCAGGCTTTGCAACCGGGAAAGAGATTGTAGAATTTTTTACCCAATATGGATTGTTTGGACTGATGTCCATATTAGTAGCAGGGTATTTGTTCGTCTTTTTTGGAATGAAGGTGATGACAAAAGCAATTGATATACAAGCGACTTCTTTTATGGAGTTAAACAATGATTTATTTGGACAAACATTTGGAAAAGTGATGAATATCTTAATGACCGCGATGTTGGTGGGTGTATGTGGAGTCATGCTTTCGGGAGCAGAGGCTTTATTTGTAGAGCAATTAGGATGGGGAAAAACAACTGGGTCTGTGATGACAATTATCCTGTGCTTGATCGTCTTATGGGGTGGATTGAAAGGCTTATTTGCTGTAAACATATTCGTTGTTCCCACCCTTATTATTTTTAATTTATTATTAATGTACAGCTCTCTTTCTTCTCCCTTATTATGGTCAAGTTTATTTTCCTTTGTGAGTATGGATCACACTTGGAAAGCAATTGGTTCAGCATTTTCATATGCCGCTTTTAATCTCACATTAGCCCAAGCCGTACTGGTTCCTGTAGCGACCGAGGTCAATGATAAAGCAACTGTAAAGCTTGGCGGGTTCATAGGCGGGGGACTGCTAACGATTATCTTAATTTCGAGTCATATAACTTTATCGACGCTTCCAGACCTTTTAGTCTATGATATCCCAATGGCGACTATTGTAAAAAATGCGATGAGTGGATTTTATTTTCTGTATTTATTTATTATATATGGGGAGATCTTTACTTCTTTGATTGGTAATATGTATGGGATTGAAAGACAAATAAGTCAGTTTTTCTCACTAAAAAGTATTTGGATTTATATTATGATGATTGCAGTCATCTATATAATCGGGAGAATTGATTACGGACAGCTCCTCGGTCTTTTATATCCTTTATTCGGTTACATCAGTTTGATTTTTTTATTATTATTATGGTTGAAGCCAATGAAAAATAAGTAAGGGTGGAAAAACCAGATGTTTACAACTTTACTTTAAACTCTTGAAGCAGCTAACGTAAAAAGGAGTGAACCAATAAGTTTCTGATAACGAAAAAACGAAGGGGAAAAATGAACCGCCCTTCGTTTTTATAGATTAGCTGTAAAAGCTTTTAATTAAACAGTAGTAATTATACACTAAGAGAACCCTTAATAATTTTATAGTTTTTATGGTTGATAACTGTTTTTTCTTCTAAATCAAAATCACGATAATTTTCCATGTACGTTAAATCAACAATAACAGAGTTCTCATTTACCTTCTCTACAATTCCTTGAAAGCCGTCTTTAAATTCAACAATGTCTCCGATTTCAGCAATTTTCAATCCAATCTCTCCCTTGTTTATTTCTCCCGCATTCATTGGCTGTAAGCCCCTCACTTTAGAATTTGTGGAAAACTAAGAATGGTAAGTCAAGGATCAACAGCCAGTAAAAGCCTGATTTGTTCAGGTCAACAGGAAAGTTTCATTTTATCCACTTTCATGATTTTTAAGGTATCTGGATGATGTTTCTAAAATCATTTATTAATTATTTCTTCATATTTTGCACTACTTCTTAAAAAAGTGCAAGAAGAAAAATTGTTGCAGTTTTTTCAAATAAAACTAAGAAAAATAGGGAAAAGATAAAAAAAGATAAAAATTCTTTGTTTTTTGTTGCTCAAAGATTGACGAAACAGGCAAAATTAGCTAATTTTGTACTGAGGGTACTTTTAACTTAGTCAAAAAGGAGACGATGTAAATGATTGAAAAACAATTCACTGTAACTGCAGATACTGGAATTCACGCAAGACCAGCAACTGTACTTGTTCAAACAGCAAGCAGATATTCTTCAGATATTCAACTAGGATTTAAGGACAAAAAGGTAAACCTTAAGTCGATCATGGGGGTTATGTCCCTTGGAATTGCCAAAGATACTGTAATCACGATCAGTATAGATGGAAGTGATGAGAAAGAAGCAATGGCTGGTATTGAAGAATTGCTTGAAAAAGAAGGCCTTGCGAAATAATGTCAACTTTATTAAAAGGGATAGCAGCATCTAGTGGAATTGCCAGCGGAAAAGCATATCTACTTGCTCAACCAGATCTTTCTTTTAAGAAAATCGCTATCTCGGATGCTGAGGAAGAGGTTCATCGTCTTCACTCAGCATTAAATGCCGCTAAATCTGACCTAGAATTAATACGTCAACAGACTATAAAATTAATAGGGGAAGATGAGGCGGCTATTTTTGACGCACATCTCCTAGTGTTAAGTGATCCTGAATTATTGACAGCGATTACAGGAGGAATATCGGATAACAAAGTGAGCGCTGAAACTGCTCTAACAGAAACGACGAATCATTTTGTTCAATTTTTTGAACAGCTTGAAAATGAATATATGAAAGAAAGGGCTACAGATATTAAGGATGTATCAAAGCGGGTTTTAAGTCATTTATTAGGGGTGAAAATCCCTAATCCCGGTTTAGTAGCTGAGGAAGTGGTCATCGTAGCGGAGGATTTAACTCCTTCTGATACCGCGCAATTAAACACACAATTTGTACAAGGTTTCACGACAAATAATGGCGGGCATACTTCATATTCGGCGATCATGGCGAGGTCAATTGAAATACCAGCTGTCGTCGGGACTATAGAGGCGACAGACATTATCAAACAAGGGGATTTGCTTATTGTTGATGGATTTAATGGAGATGTACACATTAATCCAACTCGTGAAATTGTTCAATATTATAAAGCTTTGTAAAAAAGGAAATAAAAATGTAATCTGCTTGTAATTAAAAGTCAAGTGTATATATTGGCGTTAAGTGGTATACAATAACTATGATTGAATGATACGATTCATTCATTCTCATTTTTCCCCCTTTTTACGCTGGACTAATATCCAGCGCTTTTTTTGTTTTTTAAAATAATGAAATTCTAATTAGACTATCAACAAGAAAGGGTGTCTAGGATGGAGATGGGCTTAAGAGGGAAACGTGTATTGGTTATCGCATCAAGTCAAGGCTTGGGGAGAGCCATCGCGGAATTATTTGTAAAAGAAGATGCTGATGTAATGTTAGCAAGCAGAAATATGGAACGCCTTAGAGAAGTCCAATCGGAATTTGAACATTTTCGACAAGGAAAAGTGAAAATTACAACTTGTGATATTACAGAGCCTAGTCAAATTCAAGCGATGATGGATGAAACGATTAAGGAGTTAGGTGGTCTTGATATATTAATTAATAATGCTGGTGGTCCTCCTGCCGGTGGGTTTGAAGATTTTCAGGATGAGGATTGGCAATCGGCATTCGAACTTAATTTATTATCCTATGTACGTATTATCCGAGCAGCGTTACCTTACTTGAAAGAACAAGGAGGACGTATTATTAATATAGCTTCATCTTCGATACGTGAACCGATTCCAGGTCTTATCTTGTCCAACACATTTAGGATGGGGATAATGGGCTTAGCGAAAACATTAGCAGATGAATTAGCCCCTTATCATATTTTAGTAAATACAGTTGCACCCGGTAGAATATTAACAGACAGAGTATCCCACTTAGATGAAATAAACGCTAATAAAAAGGACGTTAATGTAAAAGAAATTAAAAAATCTGCCGAAGAGAGCATTCCATTAGGGCGCTCGGGGACACCAGAGGAATTTGCGAAAGTAGTCATCTTTCTGTCTTCAGAGGCTAATACATATATGACAGGTAGCAGCTTTTTTGTTGATGGGGGGAAATTAAGATCCGTTTAATATCATGGGGAGGATGAAAAAATATGAATCACAAAAAAGAAATGATTGGATTTATTGGTTTAGGGGTTATGGGAGAAAGCATGGCGAGAAACTTAATGGCTAATGGATATTCAGTTAATGTTTACACAAGAACGAAAGAAAAGGCGAAGAGATTAATTGCAGAAGGAGCAAAGTGGGTAGAAAATCCTAAAGAAATGGCTGGAAATACCGAAATAATAATTACAATGGTTGGATATCCAAAAGATGTAGAAAATATCTATTTTGGTGAACAAGGGATTTACGCTGGAATAAAAGCGGGCTCGATTGTGATCGATATGACGACATCTACACCATCTTTAGCTAAAAAGATTTATGAAGAAGGAAAAAAGAGGGAGGTTCATGCATTAGATGCCCCGGTGTCTGGTGGAGATATCGGAGCTAAAAAGGGAACGTTATCGATCATGGTTGGAGGGGATCGGCAAACGTTTCAAGAATGCCATTCACTCTTATCCACACTTGGTGAAAATATAGTCTATCAAGGGCCGGAGGGATCAGGACAGCATACAAAAATGTGTAATCAAATTGCTATTGCCTCTAATATGGTTGGCGTAACAGAAGCTTTTGTCTATGCAGAACATGCAGGACTCGATCCGGAAACCGTATTAAAATCAATTTGTAATGGGGCCGCAGGAAGCTGGTCGATGTCAAATTTAATTCCAAGAGTCATAAAGCAAGATTACTCCCCGGGATTTTTTATTAAACATTTTATTAAAGATATGGGAATTGCCCTTGAGGAGGCAGAGAAGATGTCCCTTCGTTTGCCAGGTTTAGAACTTGCAAAAACATTATATGATTCTCTTGCTGAACAAGGAGAAGAAAACAGTGGTACGCAAGCTTTGATAAAATATTGGGATTTATCCATGGAAGATAGTGGGTCATAGAAAGGTAGGAAAACATTTGTGAAGGATCAGTCAGAAATATTATTAGAAAGTGGCACCAATGA
This sequence comes from Bacillus sp. J14TS2, assembly GCF_018333015.1. Taxonomy (NCBI): domain Bacteria; kingdom Bacillati; phylum Bacillota; class Bacilli; order Caryophanales; family Bacillaceae; genus Bacillus; species Bacillus sp. J14TS2. The sequence continues at coordinate 65,860 of NZ_BORE01000019.1, forward strand.
ACTAGAAATCATTCAGTTCAAGATTAATCATCATGTATTTGGTATAAATGTATTAAAGGTGAGAGAAATTATTCTTCCAAGCTCTCCGATGTCCATACCACACTCACACCCATATCTATTGGGAATTATTCAATTGCGTGGAGAGGTGCTGCCTGTGGTGAGTTTGGAGCGCGCCTTAGGAATGGAGAGTGAATCTGAACGCGATTCTTCACAGGACAAGTACATTGTTACAGAATTTAATAGCAAACAAGTTGTTTTCCATGTTCATAATGTAGATCGTATTTTACGAATATCATGGGATAAAATAGAGAAGCCTTCCAATTTATATGCGCTAGACTCTTCGAATGTAATTGGCGTCATTAAAGAGAATGATAAGATGATTTTAATGTTAGATTTTGAGAAAATTATGGTAGATATTAATCCAGAAGCCGGTATTCATCCTTCTAAATTAAAAAAAGTAAATCGTAAAGAACGTTCAGGAAAAAGGTTAATGGTTGTTGAAGATTCTCCATTACTAAGGCAATTACTTGCAGATACCTTAGCTGTCGCTGGTTATGAACAAATTGAATTTTTCGAGAATGGAAGAGAGGCATTACATTATTTAGAGACGATATTAGCGCAAGGAAATGACGTTCTTAAAGAATTTCAATTAGTGATTACCGATATTGAAATGCCACAGATGGATGGTCACCATTTAACGAGGAGACTGAAAGAAAACTCACAACTTGCGGGGTTACCTGTTATTATCTTCTCATCACTTATTACAGAAGATCTATTTCATAGAGGACAAGCGGTAGGCGCTGTGGACCAAATTGCTAAACCAGACATAGATAAGCTAGTTGCAAAAATCGATCAATATATTTTATTGTAGAGAGAGTAACAGAAAACGGATCCCGATTAAATTAGGGATCCGTTTTGCCTTTCAATAGATAAAAATACTACAGGGATCATTGCTTAGATCGTTAGAAAAAGCTATCTCCCAGTTTCTTGAATACTGGTTTTTGTGTATTGGTAGAATTTGGGTCTTTGTTTTCTTTTATACCGGTATATTTCTGAAGAAGTCGTTTGGCTGTATTAAGGGACATGCGGGTTTTTGGGTTGCGGGATTGCTGATTCAAATGCCCGAGATGAGGGAGTTCTCCAAAATCATTTTTAGTGGGTGGTATATGGAATAAGTAATCTCCACACTCTACTAAGACATCTGATTGCTGTTGGCTAAACTTGGGATTCCTCGAAAAGTGGAGGCCGATTTTAGTGGCTTTCTGCTCTTGGATCATTTTATGAAGAGCATTTTTTTTTAAAATGTATAAATATTTTGGGTTTATTGCCGTTTTGGCATGGCGGTTGACCGTAAAAATAGCCTGTGAAAGATTGGTAACAGAGAGTTCCATTGCTTTATTGGCTTGTTCATCCATACAATGTACACCTTTCCATTAATATTTACTACCATTATACCATTGTTGATTCTAAAAAGAAAGATAAGGACAAAGCAAAATCGCAAATTTGCTGATATCCTGAAATGTGTTGAAAATAAGTCTAAAGAACCAGGGAGTAGGGCTGTTAAGAGGGTAAAGAATACTATACGAGATATACTTTATGAGGTGATAGAAATGTATAGGAAGATCGTAATTGGATGTCTTATGAGTATTACTTTTCTATTAGGAAGTGCAGCAAACGTCGATGCTGCAGAAAATCAGTCCGATTTTTTTGAGTTTATGCAAAAAGCTTTTAACGTACAAGTTAGTTTAAGCGAAAAAGGGAGATCCATATCAGAAATCGAACAAAAAATGGCCCCTTATTTTACTGAATCATTTATTGACCAATTTATAGAAGAAAATATAGTGAAGACTGAAGAAGGCTACCAGACCCTTGGGACGGACTTTGCTCTCTATTATATTCCTTACTTTTCTTACAGTGACAGAACAAAGATGACCGAATATAAAAATCAATTGTATATTATTGAGAAAATTAACGATCATGAAGGACCGGTCAAATTTTCCGACAGTTATCAAGGCGTACGATTAACGAAAGAAAAGGATTGGAAAATTGCTGATGTATTATGGGGTGTACCAGAAGAGATAACACAGGAAGCACAGTCAGAAAGTAATAAACGAACGCAGGGACAAACGAACGAAATGTTTGAATTAAGCCTAAGTTCTGTTCCCACTATTCATAATATATTTCCTGTGTTTTGGAATTATACAAATGAAGCCCTCCTTAATCAAGAATAATCAGGTATTCGGATTATCATGTAGGGCTGGGACAAAAGTTTTTTTACTAAAGGAAAAAACGAACTACTAGTGTGTATAAAACTCGCTTCGAAATATACTCCGTCTCCTGGAATCTGGCAAACATGCAGGAGTCTAAATATATTTTTTCCACTAAGGTAATTATTGGTTTTTAAACCTTAGCATTGTAGTTGTGTACCAGCCCTATTAGCTGCATTCGAAAAATCCACTATTTTCTGATTACCTTAACTTTTAATCATGAGGTTTGCATTCAGGTTCTCAAGTCTTTTATAATTACATTGTCTTTCAAGAAAGGAGTTTAACAATGTCACAATTAGTAAGCATTATACAAAGGCTTCAAACAATGCAAAATAATGGGGATCAAGAGGAAATTCCTCAACGATTATTTGAAGTGAATCAAAAAATCCTATGTCAGGTGAAATATTTCCCTGCTTCTCACACATATGAGGTGGAGGAATATAGTAAAGATCATGATAAACAGAAATACCAATTTGATGATATTGATATGGCTGCCATTGAGATCTTTGACATGGTCCAAGAAGAGAAAGAACGTTCCTAAAACATCCATTTCTTAAAAATTCGTTAAAAATACATCAAATAAAGCGTTTTCTTTTCGGGTTTATGTTAAAATGAGGAAGAATGAAGATTATAAAGAGATGAGGGATTGGAATGATTTCCTTACAAAGTCATCAAAACATGAACCCACAAATAAGTGATTATATAATCCCAGCCGAAAAAGTTGCGCATGTACAAATCGGGAATAACTTGGAACATGCTTTATTAGTCTTAACAAAAAGTGGTTATTCCGCTATTCCAGTTTTAGATGCACGATTTAAGCTACATGGATTGATTAGTTCTCCTCTTATTACAGAATCCATACTTGGATTAGAACGAATTGAGTTTGAGAAATTAAGCGATAAAAAAGTTGAAGATGTTATGCAAATTCAAATTCCAAAAATACAAGTGGACGAAGAGTTTGAAAAAGCACTTGATTTGCTGATTGATTATCCTTTTTTATGTGTTGAAGATCGTGAAGGTTTTTTTGAAGGAATCTTTACAAGAAGAGTTCTTTTAAAGGAATTGAAAAATTATTTAGGGAAATTAAATCATGTATAAATATAGCTCCCATTAAGGGAGCTAATATTTTGGCTAAAATGGCGAAAGGAAGATACAAATGTCTTTATCTGACTATCAGCTGCTCGTCGTGCTTGCAAAGGAAGCGAATATGCGTAAGGCGGCAGAAAAATTATTTGTATCACAACCGGCATTATCTCAGCGTCTACAAAATATCGAAAAATATTGGGGCGTTGCCTTATTTCTCCGAACGCAAAAAGGATTGATTCTTACACCCTCTGGAGAAATTGTTGTCAATTTTGCGAAGAATATAATAGAGAAACAAAATCGGGTATTTGAAGAACTGCAATCCCTTCATACCCACGTGCATGGAACATTAAAAATTGCTTGTGCTTCAATTGTAGGTCAAAATTGGCTGCCAAAAGTACTAAAAGAGTTTCTTCGTATTTATCCATACGCGAAGGTTTCTTTAATAACAGGCTGGAGTAGTGAAATCCTAAAGAGTCTATATGAAGGTGAGGTTCATATCGGGATTATAAGGGGAACTACAGATTGGAAAGGAATAAAACATCACCTTTTTGAAGATCAGCTCTATTTAGTGGATCGTGAAATTCAAAAAGTGGAAGAGGTATTAGAAACAGAACGTCCTTTTATTCAATTCAAAAGTGATTCAACCTATTATCAAGAAATTCAAGATTGGTGGCATCGCCAATTTCAAACTTTTCCGAGGCGGACCATTGTGGTAGACCAAATCGAAACCTGTAAGCAAATGACATATAATGGCATAGGGTATGCCATCTTACCTGCGATTACTCTTTCTGGTTCAGAAACAGATGTTTTTAAAATTCCATTATTGGATGATAAACAACAAACAATCAATCGTGATACATGGTTATTAGGATATGAATCTGTTTTCGAACTGCGTCAAGTCAAAGCATTTGTCGATGTGGTTCAAACATTCGTCTCGGATAAACATCCTTGATGAGATGATTCTAACCAAAGCCACTACATACTATTGAGCAACAACCTGTTGCGTATGACATGTAAACCAAGTGGTTAAACGGGTATAATTTAGTCATTAAATAAATTGCATGCATTGAGTAAAAAATCATTCATATGTTTTGAAGATGCCCATATGATTTCAAGGGTATCTTTTTTTGGTTTTTTTAAACAATTCCCTCGCAAGACGAAAGGAAAAGCATTATAATAGTCAAAGTAAAATACATCATTAATTGGAGTGTGGAAGATTTCTTCTAAAAAATGACAATTCAAACTTTAGTTGTAGAGCGTATCGGATATTCGAATGAATACAAATAATTTATTGAAAAACAGTGGAAATTTATTTCGGAAACCGATATATTAAGTATCATGGCCAAAAGCCATAGAGGAGGGGACTTTGTGCAAACGTTTAAAAAGTTAAGGCAGTATTATTGGCCATATAAAAAATTCTTTATCACATCCGTAGTTTTTTTGTTTCTTGTTACGGCAATCACGGTTATTTACCCAGTCATTCTTCAATTGACCATTGATAACGTTGTGTTAAACCAGCAATACGATTGGATTATTCCTTTAACAGTCGCCTTTTTTGGAATCATGATAGTCAAGGCGGTTGCGACCTTTTTTCAGCAATATATGGGGGATTTATTTGGAATTAACTCTGTATATAAAATGAGAAAAGTGTTATATGGCAAGTTGCAATTTTTGCCATTTCGTTATTATGATAATGCAAAGACTGGAGATTTAATGTCACGGCTAACAGCTGATGTTGAAACATTTCGATTCTTTTTATCCTTTGGTTTCGCAGAGATTCTTAGACTTATATTATTATTAACCGTTACATTTGGAGTCATGTTTTATTATTCAGTTCCATTAACATTCGCAACAATGATTTCATTACCTTTTTTATTTTTCGTTGTTTATAAGTTTGATAGGGCTGTTCATCCAGCTTTTCGAAATATCCGTCGTTCGTTTGGAAAATTAAACACAAATGTTCAAGAGAGTATTTCTGGTATTAATACGGTAAAATCATTGTCACGAGAAGAATTCCAAAACCAAAAATTCAATATCTCGAATGAAGACTATAAGGACCGTAATATCTTTACCTCGAATATTTGGGCGAAATATTTTCCACTAATGGAATTTTTAGGGAACTTTTGTGTAATTGCGTTATTGGCTCTAGGAGGATATTTTGTAATCAAGGGTTCTTTAAAGCCAGGTGAGTTAGTAGCTTTTTATAGTTTGGTTGGTTATATTTTATGGCCGATTATGAATCTAGGATTTACCATCAATCAGTTTTCACAATCAAAAGCATCTGGTGAGCGCTTATTAGAAATCTTAGAGGCACGAGAGGATATTGCAGATAAAGAAGATGCTTATTCACCTGAAAGACTTGAAGGAAGAGTGGAATTTAATGACGTTTCTTTACGCTATGCGGGTGAAGATAATTTATCCTTAACAGATATAAGCTTTGAGGCTGAACCTGGTGAGATCATTGGACTTGTTGGGGCTACTGGATCAGGAAAAACCAGTATTACACAATTGATTACGAGATTTTATGAGGCTGAATCTGGTGAAGTGCTTGTGGACGGAAAAAATGTTAAAGACTATTCTTTGAAAGCATTAAGGAGCAATATCGGTTTTGTATTACAGGAAAGCTTTCTGTTTTCATCAACGATTAAAGCGAATATTGCTTTTGGTCGACCGGATGCAAGTATGGAGGATATCATTGATGCAGCAAAAAGAGCAGATGCCCATGAGTTTATTATACAATTGCCTGATGGATATGATACTGTCCTAGGTGAAAGAGGTCTAGGATTATCAGGAGGGCAAAAACAGCGAATAGCTATTGCTCGTGCTATTTGTCTCGATCCAAGTATTTTAATTCTTGATGATGCCACAAGCGCTGTAGACATGGAAACGGAATTTAAAATTCAAGGGGCCATGAGAGAAGTAATGCATGGAAGAACAACATTTATCATCGCCCACAGAATTTCTTCATTGAAGCATGCGGATAAAATATTTGTGCTAGAGGATGGTAAAATCGTTGAAAGAGGCACACATGAAGAACTCATTCGCGGAAATGGTCTATATGAACGTGTATATAAAATTCAGTTTCAAGATCAAAAGGCCATTTTGCAAGGGCAAGGAGGGTGAGTAATCGATGAAAAAAGAAAAAAAAATAAATCCGCTTGTGATGGAGCGATTCCATTATTCGACGGAACAATTAATAGATAAATCATTTAACTGGAAACAGCTGTATCGTTTGTTAAATTATTTAGGCCCATATGTCAAAAACTTATTGCCAGCATCTATTATCACTGTACTTATTACGACTGCAATCCGATTGGTCATTCCCATTTTGATCGGTGTTTATGCGTTGGATAAGGCGATTAATACAGAGAGCAACATTGCCTATCTAATGTGGATTGTAGCAAGTATTGCAGTTTTATATCTTCTAAATTATATAGCAAATATATATCGAATTAAGTGGAGTAATGAATTGGGACAAAAAGTGATTTATGATTTGCGTAAACATCTATTTACCCATGTTCAGGGGTTGTCCCATCGTTTTTTTGATCAACGTTCAGCAGGTTCTATTCTTGTTAGGATTATGAATGATACGAACTCATTACAGGACTTGTTCACAAACGGAGTTATTAACGTATTTATGGATATATTGATGCTTTTTGGAGTCATTATCATCCTATTTACGTTAAGCCCACAGCTAACATTAGCAGTTTTAGTTGTCCTTCCGTTGATGTTTTTACTTTCAACAGCGCTTAGAAAAAGCATTCGTCGATCTTGGCAATATATGCGATTAAAGCAATCAAAATTGAATTCACATTTAAATGAAAGTATCCAAGGGATTAGAGTCACGCAAAGTTTTACACAAGAAAAAGAAAATATGGCCTTTTTTGATGGAGTCAATACAGAAAACTTTGAGGCTTGGCGGTTGGCAACGAGAAAAAGTGCTATGTTTCGTCCGTTAGTCGATGTAACGAATGCCGTTGGGACTGGAATATTATTATGGTATGGAACTCATTTAATTCAAACTGGCTCTCTCTCTCTTGGACAATTCGTTTCCTTTGCTTTCTATATTGGAATGTTCTGGGAGCCAATATCTAGACTTGGTCAGCTTTACAATCAATTGTTAATGGCAATGGCCTCTTCTGAGCGGATTTTTGAGTATTTAGATGAACTTCCGATTGTTCATGAAAAAGAAAAGCCACTTGAATTAGGCGATATTAAAGGGCATATTCAGTTTGACAAAGTGGAATTCTCCTACGATGATAAAAGAAAAGCATTAGATGGAATTTCATTAGAAATGTTGCCTGGTCAAACCATTGCCCTTGTTGGCCACACAGGTTCAGGAAAATCAACGATTGCGAATCTAATTACTCGTTTTTATGATCCAACTGCAGGAGCGGTTCGGATTGACGGGAAGGATTTACAAGATGTTTCCTTAACTGAACTTCGTCGGCAAATTAGTGTTGTTTTACAAGATACATTTATTTTTTCCGGCACGATCATGGAGAATATTCGCTTTGGTAATCCAGCTGCAACGGATAAACAGGTCAGGGAGGCAGCAGAAGCAATTGGTGCTGACAAGTTCATTAAAAAATTACCAATGGGCTATGAAACAGAAGTAGAAGAAAGAGGAAATATATTATCAGTTGGTGAAAGGCAATTATTATCTTTTGCCAGGGCACTTTTAGCTGATCCACGGATTATCATTTTGGATGAAGCAACTGCTAGTATCGATACTGAGACAGAAGTTCAAATTCAAACAGCTTTACAAACTTTGCTCGAAGGTAGAACATCGATTATTATCGCCCATAGACTTTCAACCATTAGGGATTCTGATAAAATATTTGTCCTTCAGCACGGAGAGATTATTGAAGAAGGCAACCACGATGAACTGATAGTGCACAAAGGCGAGTATTATCGCCTAATAGAGGCCCAATTTAAAGTAATGAAAGCTATTTAAGAACAAAAGCGCAAGACGCCCGCCTATCGGCGACAAGCAAATGTTCCTGAACCTAAGAAGGGGCTTTTTCCCTTCATAGGTTCAGGGTTATTTAGTGGAACATCGGCTAAGACGACACTTCCGCAGTTGGGCTTGCATCCTGCGAGTCTCACGGGGCAAGGCGTTGGAGCTAGGTGTCGACTGCAAAATAAGCAAGTTATCTACAATACAAGCTGAAATTTTATTAAGGCTCATTGCAGTTCAAAAAGGAGGTTGACCGAATTTGCGGCTCATCCTCCTTTTCATGTCTTTGTCTAAGGGGTTAGACCATGTTAAGAATATCACTATTAAATTTCTTTTATTATTGGGTTGTCTCGATGATCAATGCATTTTTACCATTGTTGTTTCGCTTTAAAGGCCTGAGCCCTGCGCAAATTGGGATTGTTTTATCTGTCGGTCCCATTGTTGCAATCTTTTCGCAGCCTTTCTGGGGAGTAATGTCAGATAAAAAACAATCTGTTAAAAATGTTATTTTATTTTTACTAGTGGCAACGCTTATAACTGGATTAGCTGTTTTCTTTAGTCCAACCATGTCATTGTTAATGTTAATGATGATGATTTTTCATTTTTTTATGTCACCGATTCAACCGTTACTTGATAGCCTTTCAACGGTTTTTTCAAAAGAGAAGGGTGTTAGTTATGGTTCCATTCGTGTTTGGGGATCTATCGGTTTTGCGGTTGCTTCATTTGTTTTAGGAAACATCATAGGCTTAATAGGTATTCAATATTTATGGATTATCTATTCCCTAATAATCATAGGGGTTTTATGTATAGCTTTTCGGTTGACCGATCCAGTCATTGAAAGAAAACCCTTAACAACAAAGGGATTTCAACAAGCCTTTCGGAATGCCCGCTTTTTGTTCTTTTTAATTGCGATCTTATTTATCGCCATTCCTCATCGAATGAATGATAGTATGTTGGCCATTTATTTACAGTCATTAGGTGCTTCGGAGGGAAAGATTGGTTTAGCTTGGACTTTTTCGGCGTTAAGTGAAGCACCAGTCGTAGCGTTTATGTACTTATTAATGAAGAAGATACCGCTTTTGGTACTACTCGGAATAGCGGGGGTTTTTTATACAGGGAGATGGTTTTTATACGGTTTACTGACAGACCCGATGATGATCATTTATTCACAAGCATTACATAGTGTTACCTTTGCTATCTTTATGGTCTCTGCATTGCAATATATCGCTACGATTATCCCTGCAGAGATGCTTGCTACAGGGCAAACTGCTTATTATGCCACTTTTAATGGTGTAGCCACTATTATTGGCAGTGCAGCAGGGGGATACCTAATGGATCTCTATGGTGGAGGTTTTATATATAAAATGGGAGCCATTTCCGCATTTATTGGGACGCTGTTATTTATTATTTTGTATGCAAAGGATAAGGGTGTGCAAAAACAATTGCAACACACCTAAAAGCAAACATTGATAATTTTGTTTATAATTACAGCATGATATAATGAACACAATTGAGGAATGTAGATGTAGATCGGAGGAGCTATTTATGGAAGCTGGAACAACAGCGGTCTTAAAAGTGGTGCGAGAAGCACCTTTTGGTTATTTTTTGTCAGATGGTGAGGAGGATGTACTTTTACATCATAATGAAATGCAGGATGCCGTTGAACTTGATCAAGAAGTTGAGGTATTCCTATATCAAGATCATCAAGGACGTTTAGCTGCTTCACAAACGATTCCAACTATCCAATTGGGAAAATATGATTGGGTTGAAGTCGTAGGAATGAAAAAAGGACTTGGAATTTTTGTTGATATCGGATTAAAAAAAGATATCCTCATATCACTGGACAACCTTCCAGATTCAATTAATTTTTGGCCTAAAGAAGGTGATCAACTCTATTGTACCTTGGTTAGAAACAATAAGGATCGCTTATTTGGTGTGCCAGCAACAGATGAAGTGATGAGGGCACAAGCAAAAGAGGCAGATAAAAGTTGTCTAAACCAATCTGTTAATGGGACTGTGTACCGTGTTCTTCTCGTGGGTTCTTCATTTATAACGGATGAAGGGATTGTAGGGTTTATCCATGAGTCTGAAAGCGAAAAAGAGCTTCGGTTAGGAGAAAAGTTCGTTGGTCGGGTTATTGATGTAAAAACAGATGGTACAATCAATGTCTCTTTGATGCCGCGAACGCACGAAAGAATTGATCAAGATGCTATTCAGATTACTGATTATTTATTAGGGCGTGGTGGATCGATGCCTTATTCAGATAAAAGCCAGCCTGACGATATTAAGAAACGATTTAATATGAGTAAAGGGGCATTTAAGCGCGCACTAGGGAAACTATTAAAAGAAGGTAAAATTTATCAGGAAGATGGTTGGACCTATACAAAAAAGCAAGATGATAAGAAATAATGGATGGTTTTGCCGTTTCGAGGGAGGTTTAGTATGAAAAAGCAATTCGCAGTGATAGGGCTTGGGCGCTTTGGAGGAAGTATTTGTACGGAATTATTAGAACAAGGAATGGAAGTCCTGGCGATTGATAAGGATGAGGAACGAGTAAATGAATATGCGGCGATTGCCACTCATGCAGCGATTGCGGATACGACAGATGAAGCAGTTCTGAAAAATTTGGGAATAAGAAATTTTGACCATGTCATTGTCGCAATAGGTGATGATATTCAATCTAGTATACTCACAACACTTATTTTGAAAGAAGTAGGTGTTCATTATATTACTGTGAAAGCCCAAAATGATCATCATGAGAAAGTTCTTCGCAAAATTGGCGCAGATCATGTCGTGCACCCTGAACGAGATATGGGGAGGAGAATTGCTCATTATATTGTGTCGAAAAACATTCTCGATTACCTTGAACTATCTGATGAATACAGTATTGTAGAAATAAAGGTGAATGAGTTATTAGCTGGACATTCTTTGATCGATTTAGATGTACGAGCCCGATATGGGATCAATATTGTCGCCATTAAAAGGGGAAGGGAAATTATTGTCACACCATCCGCTGAAGCGCCATTGCAGCGAGATGATATTTTAATTGTCATTGGAGCAGATACGGATATTAATCGATTTGAAAAAAAGGTCTTAGGTTAAGAAAAGTGCAAGGCGCCCACAAATGGATGAACGGGTACCCTGCACTTTTTGTATTGTTTAGAAGGCGAAGGCAAGAGGGCGTGGTGAGCTTAACGGATGTTTCATGAAATAACCTGAAACAATGAAAGGCAAAGAACGCCTTTCTTTGTCTCAGAACATTTGCTTTTCGCCGATAGGCGGGCGCCTTGCGCTTTTCTTGTTGTTAAGGAAACTATAAAATTCTCGACTTGTGGATAAGTTGCAATTTTGAGTTTCGTCGTCTAGCTCCAGCCCCCAGCCCCGAGAGGCTCGCAGGATGCGAGTCCATCGGCGTTGCGCCAGGACGGCGCGAACTTAGCCGATGTTCTGCTTAATAACCCTGAACCTATGAAGGGAAAAAGCTCCTTCCTAGGTTCAGGAACATTTGCTTGTCGGAGGCCAACAGGATGGTGGTCAGAAAGGCGTTGCGACGTACAGGAAGTACTAGCGCAGACGAAGCGACAGGACGTCGCGTTTGAGTCTGCCGCCAGGACGTCGCGAATTTAGCCTTTCTTCCTTGATCAAGTCGCTTGCGCTTTTGTTCTTAAACTTCCATAATAATCGGTAAAATCATTGGTCGTCTTTTTGTTTTTTCGTAAAGAAATGGAGTGAGAGTATCAATAATCTCTGTTTTTATCTCAGCCCATTGAGATGTTTTTCGGTCCATTACTTTGTTTAAGTGATGTGTAATATTTTTCTGCGCCTCATTAATAAGGTCTCCAGATTCTCTCATATAGACAAATCCTCTTGAAATAATATCAGGTCCAGCAACAATTTGGTGAGTTTCCATGTTGATGGAAACAACTACAACCACTAAGCCCTCTTCAGAAAGAACTTTCCGGTCACGTAAAACGATATTACCAATATCTCCAATTCCACTTCCATCAATATAGATGGAACCAGATGAGATTTTCCCTGCTACACTTGCGGCCTCATTACTGAGCGCAAGAACTTCACCGTTATCCATTACAAAGCAATTTTCTTCTAAAACGCCACATTCCACAGCAGACTTTGCATGAATTCTTTGCATTCGGTATTCACCGTGAATAGGCATGAAAAACTTTGGTTTCATAAGACGGAGCATTAATTTTTGTTCTTGCTGCCCACCATGACCAGAAGTATGGATATTATTTAATGATCCGGCGATTACATCTGCTCCTGCTCTATATAACAAATTAATGGTTCGGTTGACACTGATCGTGTTTCCTGGGATTGGAGATGAAGAGAACACTACAGTATCGCCAGGTTGTATTTGAATTTGACGGTGTGTACCATTGGCAATTCTCGATAGAGCAGCCATTGGCTCACCTTGACTCCCGGTGCATAGAATCGTCACTTTATTAGCAGGAAGCCGATTTAATTGTTGCGGACTAATAAAAGTATCTTTTGGAGCCTGAATATAGCCTAAATCTTGTCCAATCTCAATTGCGGCATCCATACTTCGTCCGAAGACGGCAACCTTTCTACCATTGGCAACAGCAGCATCTGTCACTTGTTGCAATCTGTGAATATTGGAAGCAAATGTCGCAAAAATAACTCTGCCTTCTACTTTACGAAAAATTTCATCAATACTGTCTCCAACAAGTCTTTCTGACATAGTAAAGTTAGGCACTTCTGCGTTTGTACTATCCGATAAAAGACAAAGTACACCTTCTTTGCCGATTTGAGCCATCTTTGTAAGATTGGCAGGTTCGCCAACAGGAGTAAAGTCAAATTTAAAATCACCAGTATGAACAATATTTCCCGGTGGAGTTTTCACAACGATTCCATATGAATCCGGAATACTATGAGTAGTACGGAAGAAAGAAATGGACGTTTTTCGGAATTTAATGATTTCGTCCTCATGAATTTCGTGTAATTGGGCTTGACGTAATAATCCATGTTCCTCAAGCTTGTTGCGTATTAATCCCATGGCAAGCTTTCCTGCATAGATCGGGATGTTAATTTGGCGAAGAAGATAAGGGATCCCACCAATATGGTCCTCGTGTCCATGAGTGATGAAGAGACCTTTAATTTTATCACTGTTTTTTACCAAATAAGTATAATCTGGAATCACATAATCAATCCCAAGTAATTCATCTTCAGGAAATTTAATCCCTGCATCAATAACGATAATTTCATCTTGAAATTGGACACCATATGTATTTTTTCCAATCTCACCTAATCCTCCAAGGGCGAATACAGCTGTTTGATCATTTTTTACAAATTTCATTATTAATAATTCTCCTGTAATGTAAAGTATGGGCTGTTTTTCTCGTACTCTAAATGGGCCCCTGTTAAAACTTGAACAAATTCAATATTAATCGGGCGATTTTTTAAAGAGAATCTTACCTCTTGTTCGCTGGTCGATTCTAAATATAAGGTCTTTGTTTTTTCCCGAACGGGCATTTCTTTAAGCTCTTCTTGAAAATAAACTTTAAAAATCATTTTTTCCTCTCCTTATTGCATTTCTTTGTTTTTATGCTTATGAATTTATAAAATTCTAGCTTGTGAATGAATTCTAACTTTCTGTTTCAACATCTAGCCCCGAGAGAATCGCAGAGTGTGAGTACAGCGATGAAGACATGCAGACATGGCGACTTAGCCGATGTTTTATGAAATAACCTGAGCCAATAAAAGTCAAAATCAGACCTTCACAGAGCATAGTAACGGACACCTTAGCTTCAATTAATAATAAAGAATAAGCCCTCCTAATTTCAGAGGGGCTTGATTAAAAGGTGGATAGAAGTCAAGCGATCGTTTTCTTTCTTAATAAGTCTTTCCACTGTTTTAAAAGCTTTTTCTTGAGCTTTTTCAACATTGTGGTTCACTCCCTAATTCTATTTTAACCGATTAAAGCCGAAAGTAAAAGTAACTTATCTAGGAGAAGTCCTTTTTTGTGCAATTTATATAAAATTATTATATGCTTTTGGTGAAAATCTATCAGTATTACACCAAGGAAAAAAATGGAGGATCTAAGAAATGAGCAAAATAGTCTTTTTTGATATCGATGGAACTTTGTTGGATGATCATAAAGAATTACCTAAATCTACTAGAGAGGCAATTACAGCATTACAGAAGAGTGGCGTGAATACTGCACTAGCAACAGGAAGAGCGCCGTTTATGGTAGAACCACTCTTAAAAGAATTAAATATGAAATCATATGTAAGTTTTAATGGGCAATTTGTTATGTTTAACGGAAATGTCATTTACGAAAATCCATTACATCCAGAAAATCTTAGTAAGTTGGAAAAGGAGGCAAGCAAGAACGGACATCCGATTGTTTATATGAATCGTTCAACCCTCAAAGCAAATGTAGATTATGATCAACGAATTGAAGAAAGTTTAGGGACTTTACATTTGGGGCACCCACAATTTCATACAGATTTCTATTGGCAAACGACTATTTATCAAGCTCTCCTTTTTGTCAATCAAGCAGAAGAAGGGTATACAGCTCATTTTAATGAATTTGATTTTATTAGATGGCATGAAAATGCAGTTGATGTAATCCCAAAAGGCGGCTCGAAAGCAAAAGGCATACAAAAACTTATAGAGAAATTAGGTATTGAGATGGAAAATGTCTATGCCTTTGGAGATAGTTTAAATGACATTGAAATGTTGCAAACGGTCGGTACAGGAGTAGCGATGGGGAATGCATTAGAAAATGTGAAGGATGTTGCAGACGTTGTGACAACGAGTGTGGATCAGGATGGCATAGCGAACGGCTTAAAAAAGATTGGTTTGCTCTAGTAGAGGATTCAAAAGGATCAAAGGCAAATTCTCGACAACAATTGCGATGCCTTTCTGATCGCCGCGGTAAAATGACACTGTGGGGAAATGATCTTCGACTAAATGCTGACATGTCCTGTGGACGTTTGATGTCAGCGTAGTCACCGACTAGGTCCCGCCAGTAGCAATGAGTGAAGCTTTGAGTACCTAGGGGCAGAACCTTTACCAAATAAAAACCCCTTCACCAAAGATATATCTTCATCTTTGATGAAAGGGGGATTATCGCTCTATCGGAATTGCTCCCTCAGGAGCTACTAATGGATTGTCTTGATCAATATGGTCATAAAACATAATACCATTTAAATGGTCTAATTCATGTTGAAAAACGATTGCAGGCATTCCTTTTAAGCGTAGTTTAATATCTCGTTCTTGATCGATATCATAGCCTTTCAAGGTAATGCGTGCGTGTCGCAGTACATAACCAGGAACATCACGATCAACAGATAGACAGCCTTCTCCAGCAGTCAAATAAGACTTTTCGACAGAATGGCTGATAATTTTAGGATTGATTAAAGAATAAAAATATTCTTTTCCATCCTCTTCCTCAAGGCGAACCGCGATCATTCTTTTAGAGACATTGATTTGTGGAGCAGCAAGTCCGACTCCAGCACGCAAATCATACTTTTCGCTTATTTCTGGATCCTGACTGTTTATTAAAAACTGTTGCATTTCTTTTAAAATGCGGATTTCTTCTTGTGATGGAGGCATTTTGATTTCTTGTGCGGTCTCTCTTAAAACCGGATGACCCTCTCTCACAATATCTTTCATTTGAATCATAAAACCAATTCCCCCCAATTTGGTCGAAAAAATAGTAAGAAAAGCGCAAGCACCAAATTTTATCCCGTGATTAACCGGCAGTAAGACCCTCACTTCAAGAATTCGAGGTAAAAATGAGAATTGTAAGTGGAGGGACAACTGAAAGTCAAATACCCGATTGGTTCAGGCCTGCAGAACTCAGGTCACAAAGGCGTAGTGACGTATAGGATGTACTAGTGCAGACGAAGCGACAGAGCGTCGCGTTTGAGTCTGCCAACAGGATGTTACGATTTTTAGCCTTTGCTCCTTAACCATTCAGTGATGGATAGAACCACCCACTGAATGAAATTTCACTTTATACTTTATCTTTTATTAAAACACATAAATTAATCTTATTTATTCTCAAGAAAGTTGTCAAATTCTAGTTATAAGGGTATAGTTTTAATGGAAGATGTTAGGAGGGTTTTGATGAAGAAACTGATTACTTTTCTGGCCATTGGTTTGGTAGCTGCTATGGTTGCAGCATGCTCATCAGCTGAAGAAAATGTTTATAAAATTATCGAGGATGCGGCTTCAGAAGAAAACGCTTTTGAAAAGCAGCAAAAACCAATGAACAAATTAGAATCGGATGAAAAAGCATTGTTTGATGAAATTATGGAACTTGGAATGAAAGAGTTTGATCAAATTCAAAAATTGTCTGATGAGGCATTGTCGAATTTAGACGAACGCGAAAAACTCATAAAAAAAGAAAGCGAAGCTCTTGAAAAGTCCAAAGAAGAATTTCAGAAGGCAAAAACGGAATTGGACAAAATAAAAGATGAGAAGTTAAAAGCAGATGCACAGCAGTTAGCAGAGGTTATGGATGCTCGTTACAGTGCTTATGACACACTCAACTCAGCCTATCTTACAGGTATATCTGAAGATAAGAAGATCTATGAATTATTGAAAGATGAAGAGTTGTCTATGGAAAAACTCGAGGAACAAATTGAGATTTCTAACAGTGCTTATGAAAAAGTTCGAGAGGCGAATGATACATTCAATGATAAAACTGAAGAATTTAATGAGAAAAAACTAGATTTCTATGACAAAGCAGGATTTGACATTACGACTGACAGCGAAGAATAACAGGAAACGATTGACGTATTCCTGTTTTTTAACTTGCAATGGCTCCTGTTATAGGAAATCAAAAATATATATAACAGTAATCTAGAATGTTATAATACAGTTTATCAATATAGTATTTCGAACTTTTATGTTTTGGGCAGATTTATTGACTCAATATGTGTTTTCATGTAAACTAAAAATCGTAAAAAGTTGTTTTGTTTTTTTGCGAAATGGATTAATACAGTTTGTTTTACAGCATATTTATCATTTTTTGTTATTCTTTACAAAAATGTGGAAAACTTAAACTAAGAAATGAGCTTAAAATGCGTTAAATGCTGTCTTAATGATAATAATTAATCTTTTAATCCATTCCAAAATATCAATATAGAAAGGATAGGTGGCTTCAATGGCTTCAAAGAAAGCTCAATTCGATGCTGAAAAGACGCTCGAAAAAATTGAAAGTCAATTTGAGATTGTCCAGGTTTTAAATGAAAAAGGCGAGGTTGTAGATAAAGACTTAATGCCTGATTTGTCTGATGAGCAATTAGAAGAATTAATGCGCCGTATGGTGTATACAAGAATTCTCGATCAAAGAAGCATTTCTCTTAATAGACAAGGACGACTCGGGTTCTATGCTCCAACTGCAGGTCAAGAAGCATCCCAAATTGCTTCTCATTTTGCTTTAGAAAAAGATGATTATATTTTACCTGGTTATCGTGATGTACCACAAATTATTTGGCATGGTTTGCCATTATATAAAGCTTTCCTATTCTCCAGAGGCCATTTTGCAGGAAATCAAATGCCTGAAGGTGTTCGTGTCACTTCTCCACAAATTATTATTGGAGCACAATATGTACAGACCGCTGGGATAGCATTAGGAATGAAAAAACGCAACAAAAAGACTGTGGCAGTTACATACACAGGGGATGGCGGAACATCTCAAGGGGATTTCTATGAAGGAATGAACTTTGCTGGGGCGTTTGGTGCACCTGCAATTTTTATCGTGCAAAATAATCAATATGCGATTTCTACCCCACGCGAAGCACAAACGGCTGCTAAAACTCTTGCTCAGAAGGCTGTTTCTGTTGGGATTCCAGGCGTTCTAGTAGACGGAATGGATCCACTAGCTGTTTATGCAGTGGTGAAAGAAGCGAGAGATCGTGCTGTCAACGGTGGAGGTCCGACTCTTATTGAGACACTTTGTTACAGATATGGTCCTCATACTATGGCGGGTGATGATCCTACACGCTATCGTACTTCAGATACGGATAATGAGTGGGAGAAAAAGGATCCACTTGTGAGACTTCGTCTTTTCCTTAATGAAAAAGGAATTTGGAATGAGGAAAAAGAAAATAAAGTGATCGAACAGGCGAAGGAAGAAATCAAAGAGGCGATTAAAAAAGCGGATGAAACTCCAAAACAAAAGGTAACAGACCTAATTTCAAATATGTTTGAGGAATTACCAAATAATTTGCAGGAGCAATATGAAATTTATAAAGAGAAGGAGTCGAAGTAAGCCATGGCGCAAATGACAATGATTCAAGCTATCACGGATGCGCTTCGTACCGAATTGCGCAACGACGAAAATGTACTTGTGTTCGGTGAAGATGTTGGCGTGAATGGCGGTGTATTCCGTGCAACTGAAGGACTTCAGAAAGAATTTGGTGAAGATCGAGTATTTGATACACCACTTGCTGAGTCGGGGATTGGCGGTCTTTCGATTGGCTTAGCAGAAGAAGGTTTTCGACCTGTACCTGAAATTCAATTTTTCGGTTTTATATATGAAGTAATGGATTCTGTGAATGGACAAATGGCGAGATGGAGATACCGTTCTGGTAATACGAAGCATGCACCTATTACAATTCGTTCACCTTTTGGTGGTGGAGTACACACACCAGAATTGCATGCTGACAGTCTTGAAGGCTTAATGGCACAACAACCTGGATTAAAAGTCGTGATCCCATCAACTCCTTATGAAGCGAAAGGTTTGTTGATCTCTGCGATTCGCGATAACGACCCAGTTATTTTCTTGGAGCATATGAAATTGTATCGTTCCTTCCGTCAAGAAGTTCCAGAGGAAGAATATACAATTCCACTTGGAAAAGCCGAAGTAAAGCGTGAAGGTTCTGATTTAACGATTGTGACTTACGGAGCAATGGTTCATGAATCTTTGAAAGCAGCAGAAGAACTTGAAAAAGAAGGACATTCTGTTGAAGTAGTTGATTTAAGAACAATTAGCCCAATTGATGTGGAAACAATCATTGCCTCTGTTGAAAAGACAAATCGTGCAATTGTTGTTCAAGAGGCACAAAAACAAGCTGGAATTGCTGCCAATGTGGTGTCGGAAATTACAGAGAGGGCTATTCTTAGTCTTGAGGCACCTGTTTTAAGAGTAACGTCTCCTGATACTGTTTTTCCATTCTCACAAGCTGAGGCTGTTTGGTTGCCAAATCACAAAGATATTATGGAAACAGCGAAAAAGGTACTAGACTTTTAATAACAAAAAGCATGTTTGCTGGAAATAAATGATTCCACCTGTTGTTTAAACAAATCAACAATGTATTCTTGTTTCCAAAATAAATTTATATTTGAATAAAGAATTAACAGGAGGGTGAAGACCATGTCATTTGAATTTAAGATGCCAGACATCGGTGAAGGAATTCACGAAGGCGATATCGTTAAATGGTTTATAAAGCCTGGTGACAAAATCGAGGAAGATGATACGCTTTGTGAAGTTCAAAACGACAAAGCAGTAGTTGAGATTCCTTCTCCTGTCGCAGGAACGGTAGAAGAAATTTTTGTCGAAGAAGGACAAACTGCAACAGTTGGCCAAGCTTTAATTAAGTTTGATGCTCCAGGTTATGAAGATCTTCAATTTAAAGGAGAGCATGGCGAAGAGAAAACGGAAGCTGATGTACAGTCTACTGCAGAAGCTGGTCAAGATGTGAAAAAGGCAGAAGTCCAAGCTGAAGTAGAAGCTGAACAAAATGCTGAATCAACAGGTGCTGGATCTCAAGCGGAAGTGGATGTAGATCCCAACAAACGTGTGATTGCGATGCCATCAGTTAGAAAATACGCACGTGAAAAAGGTGTTAACATTCAGCAAGTGAATGGTACTGGTAAGAATAGCCGAGTGCTAAAAGAAGATGTTGATACCTTCTTACAAGGTGGAGCTGCAGAAGCGAAACAAACAGAAGCTCCAGCTAAAGATGAGAAGACAAATGCGGCAACTGTAGCCACTCCAGAGGGTGAATACCCTGAAACACGCGAAAAAATGAGTGGTATCCGTAAAGCTATTGCTAAAGCGATGGTGAATTCGAAGCATACAGCTCCTCATGTTACATTGATGGATGAAATTGATGTAACGAAGCTTGTTGCTCATCGGAAGAAATTCAAAGCCGTTGCTGCTGAGAAGGATATTAAGCTTACCTTCTTGCCATACGTCGTCAAAGCACTTGTAAGTGCTCTTCGTGAATATCCAGCATTTAATACTTCACTTGATGAAGAGGCTGGAGAAATTATTAATAAGCATTATTATAATATCGGAATTGCTGCTGATACTGACAGAGGTTTATTAGTACCAGTTGTGAAACATGCTGATGCGAAATCTATCTTCAATATTTCACAAGAAATTAATGAATTAGCTGTGAAAGCAAGAGATGGAAAATTAGCTCCTAATGAAATGAAAGGTGCTTCTTGCACAATTTCTAATATTGGTTCTGCTGGTGGTCAGTGGTTTACACCTGTTATTAATCAGCCAGAAGTCGCGATTCTTGGTATTGGCCGTATTGCAGAAAAACCAGTTGTTCAAGATGGAGAAATTATTGCGGCACCAGTGTTAGCTCTATCATTAAGCTTTGACCATAGAATGATTGATGGGGCAACAGCTCAAAATGCACTTAACCATATTAAACGATTATTAAACGATCCTGAACTTTTATTAATGGAGGGGTAAGAAATGGTAGTAGGAGATTTTCCGATTGAAACAGATACAATTGTCATTGGAGCAGGTCCAGGTGGGTATGTAGCGGCAATTCGTGCCGCTCAACTTGGCCAAAAAGTAACTATCGTGGAAAAGGGAAATCTTGGTGGGGTTTGTTTAAATATAGGATGTATTCCTTCTAAGGCCTTGATTTCTGCTTCTCACCGTTATGAGAATGCGTTAGAATCTGAAGAATTTGGAATCAAAACTGAAAAGGTCAGCCTTGATTTTTCCAAGCTTCAGGAATGGAAAGGCAGCGTAGTAAACAAACTTACGAGTGGTGTAGAAGGGTTGCTAAAAGGCAATAAAGTTGAAATTGTTAAAGGAGAAGCCTATTTCGTTGATGACCATAACATCCGTGTAATGGACGAAAAATCAGCGCAAACCTATACCTTTAAGAATGCTATTATTGCTACAGGATCACATCCAATTGAACTACCTACATTTAAGTTCTCTGATCGTGTTCTTGATTCTACTGGGGTTTTGAATCTTAAAGAATTACCTGAAAAGCTGGTTGTCATTGGCGGCGGCTATGTTGGTACTGAGCTTGGTACTGCCTATGCTAATCTTGGAACTGAAGTGACCATTCTTGAAGGTGCAGATGATATTCTAAGTGGCTTTGAAAAACAAATGACATCACTTGTTAAGCGCGGTCTGAAAAAGAAAAAAGTTGACGTCGTAACAAAAGCTATGGCTAAGGGCGTTGAAGAAGCAAAAGACGGTGTGAAGGTTACGTATGAAGCTGGAGGCAAAGAGGAAGTAGCAGAAGCAGATTATGTGCTTGTAACAGTTGGACGTAAGCCAAACACGGATGAACTTGGTCTTGAGCAAGTAGGCGTTAAACTAGATGATCGAGGATTGATTGAAGTAGATAAACAATGCCGCACTACTGTGAATAATATTTATGCGATTGGCGATATTGTTCCAGGACTACCATTGGCTCATAAAGCTTCTTATGAAGGTAAAATTGCTGCAGAAGCTATTTCTGGGCAACCTTCTGAAGTTGACTATCTTGGTATGCCTGCAGTTGTATTCTCTGAACCTGAGCTTGCAACTGTTGGTTACACTGAGAAACAAGCAAAGGATGAAGGCATTGACATAAAAGCTGCTAAATTTCCTTTCGCTGCTAGCGGTAGAGCACTATCTCTTAACAGCACAGAGGGCTTTATGAAATTAATTACTCGTAAAGAGGACGGTTTGGTCATTGGTGCACAAATTGCAGGATCTAATGCTTCTGATATGATTTCAGAACTAAGTCTAGCGATTGAAGCTGGCATGACTGCTGAGGATATTGCGATGACTATTCATGCACATCCTACTTTGGGAGAAATCACAATGGAAGCAGCAGAAGTAGCTTTAGGCACTCCTATTCATATTATGTAATAAATAAAATTTCTAAAGGAGCTGTCGCAAAATGCATGATATGCATTTGATGACAGCTCTTTTTTCTATGTTAGGATATTTCTTTTTGAGATTCACTATCTTATTGTTGGTGATAAAAAGAAATTGTTCGTTTTTTGGCGCAC